>NZ_JBGLQU010000003.1:0-467048 GCF_041402625.1 Aeromonas sp. S19(2024) | reverse complement strand
GGGGCAATCAGCCATTTCCTTGATAGTCGGCGCATCATTGCGCAGGGACAACTGGCGAACCTCATAGCCCCAGGAGTTGATATTGCACTCCGGCTTGTTGACGTTGTTTGCCGGAGCCAGATATTCGACCTGGGCAAAGTCGTAAGGCACCGGAGCGCCAGACTTGCGAGAAACACCGTAGCCATGAGTCACGCGAGTGACCAGAACACCAGACAGAATAGACATAGTTATTACCTCGTTGAAGAACCTTGGTTAGGTCGAAAATACAGGCAGCTCGTCCAATTCAGGAGGGAGCGGCAACATTAATCGCGCAGGAATATCGTTTTCTCCCAGGTGCGCAGTTAATTGGTTAACAATCTTATCAGGCGATAAGCCCTCGACTTTTGCTAACCAATTAACAAGGCGACCCGCCATCCTGGACATATTCATAACCGCATTATCGCGGCAGGTTTTAAATTTATTCTTGAACGTAGTGATGCGGGCAGGTTCTATCTCTTCCTGGACAATCTCAGTAAGCCATTTTGAAAACTGGGGATACATTCCTGCAAAATAAGGGTCTGGATTTACCAGGACGTCTAGCGGGATTATCCGGTCTTTACTATGCAACTCGCCTTCGGCACGTACCCAGTTTGGGAACTCTGCCGACTCCATTTGCTTTCCCTTCTCATAGATGCGGGCACACTTTCCATTAATGCGAGAGCCGATATAGAAGGAACAGCCAGAGGAAGCAATCATGCCAAAGCGCTTGGCCATGGCGTTGTGAACCTCTGGAATAAACTCCCCTGCCTGGATGGCCATCCACTTGGGGGCCATACCTCTGGCCGGATGGAAATTGCCTAACTCCGCCGCCTCAACCGCGCGGAGATACGATATAACCGAGCCTGAGTAATCATCCAGGGCCAGATCAACCCGAGTGATACGAACGCCAGGTACCCCAGAAATGACACGATGAAGACTGTGAAAGTCCAGTCCATCACACCCTGCTCCGGTAAACGAAACCATGCAACCGTGATTGGCAGATCCCCAAGCGACAAGGCCACAAACAATTCCATCAACAAGTAAGTCACCGCTATAGCTATACCCGTGGAGACCCCCGCGACGATGGCGGAAAGCAAAGCGAGGCGCAGGAATCGGCACATCAATCTGGTGATTAAGCTCATCAATGAAAATCTCCAGCTCTGAACAACAGAGCGAGTCAAGGAACTGCACGCCGTAAGAGTGGATCAAGTCGTTGTAAGCCTCCCAATATTTGCCCGATGGATTCACCTCAAACTCGGAGAAGTCGAGCAAACTGGAGCACACCGCTTTCAACTCGCGGTGAATATCGGCGCGATCCTTGTACTGGGACGCCAATACGGTTTCCATGGCTTGCGTCATAGATGGCGTGACCACGGAGGGCACATCCGGCTCGGCTTGAACATAAAGGGGCTCTGGATAGGCCACAGCCCTCAACCGTTGTTCGGTTGCTTGGGCTCTGGTTTCCGGTGCTGACACTGTCGGCACTGGCCGACGATAAATCAGGCCATCAACAGCAGGCGCAGGCATAGCAGCAGACAAGACAGAGGACTTGATATCAAAGCACGGAATAGCCTTGAGCAAAGCGCCCTGTTTTGCCAGCTCAGTAATCCGCTTGAGCGGTTCCGGCGTGAAGGTAAAGGACAAGAAATCGATTTTGACTTTGGGATTATGACCAGTCATCGAAAAAGACTCCCTGGTCATAGAAGCCGCGCCAGGTGTCTTCAGTCACCTCAACGGGTACGAAATCGAAATCTGGGTAAGTGTGTGAGAGATAACAAGCCAGCTCGGCAAGGTCGCGGAAGAACTCGACTTGCCCAGCAATAGAGGCGGAGATGTCGCCCGTGGGCTCATCCTGCCAATAGACATTCCTTTCCGGCCTAACCACCGATGAAAAAGCAGTCACCCTGTAGCTCCCATTGATGCGTCAATTAATACGCATGCATCCAACCTATGGGAAGCGAGCATACAACCGAGTCCGCATGAATGCAACGGTGTGGGTTAAAATCAGCAGGTATGCACCAAGAGGTCACGAAATGACACATGTAGGCGACAATATAAAACGCATCCGTAGGAAAGCTGGGATGAACCAGCAGGAGCTGGCGGAACGGTGTGGAATCTCGAAATCACAGCTCTCAAGGCTGGAAAGCGGAGAGCAGGACAACCCGCTGATAAAGACGATCATCCCAATCGCTACCGCGCTTGGGGTATCCCTGGATGAAATCGTATTTGGGGAGACTGCGGAATCTATGACCTATCTGTCACAGGCCATGGAAGAACTGCCAGATGAAGACAAGGCAGCTATCAGAAAACTGATCAGAGGCTGGATGCTGATTTCTCACACTGAGAAGCTAGGCGACTGATCAGCCGCCTGCCCTCGCATAACACGAGTTATATTAAACATTCTCGGGGCGTCAGGATGATGCCAGCGAGCTGTCCCACCTCCTTCCTTCCTCGAAGCCCCCTGCCCTGCTCAATTGTGGCAGGGGGCCGAGTCTTCAACATAACCACTGGCATTATGCGCAGTGTCGGATTTATGAGTCCCAGGGCATGGTCAATCAAGGATTGCCTTTAGGTCCAACATCTTGGTTATGAGTGCAGCTTTATTTGTTCACCACTGGTTATCAATCATATGTTCGGTCCTGGTCGAGCAAGTGGTCCAGCGGCTTGCGGCTGGCACTCTCGTGACGTTCCCGGTTGCCGGTGTGCAGGTACTTGGAGGTGGTGTCGATGCTGTCATGTCCCGCATCGGCTTGTACGTGGGATAAAGGCCGGCCGTGCAGATTGATGTCATGGGTGATACCGGTGTGGCGAATGGAGTGCGGCGTCAGGGTTCGCATTTCAGCGGCATCCTGAGCAAAACCGTCTTGTTCGGCAAGGCTTGCGGCCTGTTCAAATACCGCCATTACCAGGTCTCGTAGCTGGCGGATACCCAGATTGGCATTGAGTTCGCCTTGTTCGCGGCCATGGGCTGCCGCCTTGTGGCGTACGAACAGCGGGGTTTGCTCTCCGGGGGCCGGCAGTGGCGAAAGTCCAAGAAAGGTACGATAGCGAGCCAGGGCTTCGAGCAGAGCCTGAGAAACGGCCACGGTGCGACGTTTACCGCCTTTGCTGCGGGGAATGTCATAACCCCAGACGCCCGTTTTGGCGTCACGTCGAAACTGGCCCATGACGGGGCTGAAACCCGGCCTGGCCGCCACCTCGGAAATCCGCAGATAACAGGCATACATCAGACAGATGAGAAAGCGGCTGCGCTCATGTTGTGCCGGGCATTCGGCAGCGAGCTGTTCGGCGGCTTGCATCACATAGGACCATTGCAGTTCGGTGAAGGATTGCGCGTCTTCACCAGCCTCCTGGGGGCCCGCACGTTTAACCCGCTGCAGCAGGAGAGCCGGATTGCGATCCATGTACTCCTCCTGGATGAGAAACTGGAAGAAGGCGGACAAAATGGCGAGTTTTGTCTTCATCGCCTGCTCACTCAGTCGATACGGCAGCTCCCGGCCCAGTTCCCGCTTGCCAAGAAACGGACGCCACAGGGGGTTTGGCAACCGTTCCCCCCACTCCTTGTCGAGCACGAACTGGGCGACGTTGCGATAGGCAATCAGTCCGGACGGTGGCGCCTGGCAATAGTCGAGATAGCGCATCATGATGCGCCTGGTGAGATCCCTGGGGCTGATGGCCACCTCGCAAAAACACCAGTGCAAAAAAGTGGTCAGCTCACTGCGATAGGTCTTGTAGTTGTTTTCGCTGTGGCGCTGCTCCAGCAGCCAGTCGACGGCCAGCTCATACACGATCCCCGCGTCGGGGACCTTGCCAAGACTCAGGGTGGCGAGGTACTGGTTGACCTGGGGATTGCCCGCCTCAAGGTGGTCCACGCTATCGAACAGTGGCATGGCGGGTGGAAGTGCTGGATGAGTCATGATGGTGTGTGATGTCGGTTGAATGTTTTGAACGGGGCCGCAACCCCCTGATGCCGATAAATGGGGTTATCGGCATCAGGGCTTGCAGTGCGCCTTGGGGGCAACGATCTGAGGCACCTTGCTGTGATACCCCATGATCACGAGCAATCGGCATATTCAATGAATATGCAGTCTGGTTGGAAAATTCTCGGGGAAAAGAGTCGTGATAATGACTTAAGTTGCACTTTTCATGAATGAGAGAGCGGCTTCTGCCTCACATCCCCTTCCCCGCCCTTTCGTCTCAAGCCACGCTCTTCAGGGGCTTCCCCTTTGGCAGTTCAGTATCCAGCTTGTCTTCTTTGGGGGGATTCCCCTGCCCTTTTCCACCGCGCAATACCTGCTGCAACTGATCCCGCTGCTCGGCCAGATAAAAGGCCAGACTCTCCTGCTGCTCCGGTGCAAGCGCGACCGGCGCACCCGCCAGCAGTGTCATCAGCTCATCGGCGGTGTCCAGCAGTTTGTCATAGGCATCCGCCTCTTTCTTGCTGGCAAAGGTCATCTTCTCCACTCCCCCACGTACCACAACATACTTGATCTCAACGGCCATCGCGGCGCCCTCCTGATGATTGTGATTGCAAGTATATGTACGTATATACAGTATTGCAAATACCCTCAGCATGTCGGCATGCATCGCCAGCCCCTGCTTGGCTGGCGGCGGCCAGTTCACAGCGGAAAACACGTCTTTTCAAAGGGGGCTGTGCTGCGCGGCAAGACAGGGCAGGCGTTTTAAGGTAAATTTCATCAATTCCTTCAACAGGTTGAATCGTATGTCGGATCCGCACTCGGTGATTGTCTGTCCGGCCTGTGACTTGCTGATCGAACGCAAGTTGCTGCCGCTGCGCCGTCACGCCCATTGCCCCCGCTGTCATCAGCATCTGTATGGGCGTTATGCCTTTCGCCCTTCCCAGTTGATGGCGCTGACCATCACCGGATTCCTGTTGCTGCCTTCCGCGTTTTTTGAGCCTTTGATCTATCTTCGTCTGGCGGGTGTGAACTCGGACGCCAACCTGATCAAGGGAATTATGATGCTGTATGCCGAGAGCGAGCTCTGGGTGGCAACACTGGTGCTCTGGTGCGCCGTGCTGGCGCCGACAGGGCTGCTGCTCGGGATCTTTGCCCTCGCCTCCGGCCTGGCCAAGCGCTGGCATCTGCTGGCGTGGACCCTCAAAGCGGTCGAGGTATTTCGCCACTGGGCCATGCTGGAGGTGTACATCGTCAGCCTGCTGGTCGCCCTGTTCAAACTTATCGACATCGCCGACGTGCGCCTGGGAGGCGGTCTGCTGAGCCTGGGTTGCCTGATGCTGCTCAACATGACGCTGCTGATCCTCTTTGATCCTGCCCCTTACTGGGAGCGGATTCCGCTGCAACATGCCTCCCGGGAGCCGGACCATGTCCCCGATCAGCGCCCGTGAACTGGGGCTTTGCCGCTGCCATACCTGCGGGTTGCTGGTGCGCCATCAACATGGCATGAGCTGCCCTCGTTGTCACACCCCCTTGCAGATGCGCATTCCCCATTCCCTCGCCTGGTCATGGGGCCTGCTGGCGCTGGCCACCTTCATGTTGTTGCCTGCAAACCTGCTGCCCATCACCCACTTCTACAACAAGGGATTATTGCAGTCCGATACCATTTTCAGCGGTATCAT
Source organism: Aeromonas sp. S19(2024) (assembly GCF_041402625.1). Taxonomy (NCBI): domain Bacteria; kingdom Pseudomonadati; phylum Pseudomonadota; class Gammaproteobacteria; order Aeromonadales; family Aeromonadaceae; genus Aeromonas; species Aeromonas sp. S19(2024). Next base: position 461,431 of record NZ_JBGLQU010000003.1, on the reverse strand, counting down.
GGCGCTCTATCGCAGCAAGATGTCCGGCATCGCCACCATAGTGCTCACCGCGAGCATCATCGTGCCCATCGGCAAGATCCTGGGTCTTGGCTGGATCTGCTGGCAGTTGCAGCGCAGCAAGCCCGTGCGCCGCAAACGCCAGCTCGTCATGTACCGCATCATCGATTTCATCGGACGCTGGTCCATGCTGGACCTGTTCGTCATCTCGCTGATGGTGGCCCTGGTGGATCGCGGCGTGCTGCTCAACGTGCGTGCCGGCCCCGGGGCGACGGCGTTCGCCGGCGTGGTGGTGCTCACCATGATGTCGGCCAGGATGCTCGATACCCGCCTGTTGTGGGACAAGGCGGCCCGTTAATGTTTTTTGTGTCGAACGCGCTGTGCATCACAGCCAATGTAAGGAGTCGGTATGGTCGGGGCTGAGCCCGTCATTGAGAAGCACCGCTGGTTATCACCGGTCTGGTTGCTGCCCTTCATCGCCCTCTTGCTGGCGGGAGGCTTTCTCTACCAGCAGTGGACGAGCAGTGGTCAACTCATTCGCATCAACTTTGCCCAGGGCAACGGTATCTTGCCGGGCAAGACCCAGTTGCGCTATCAGGGGGTCGCCATCGGCGTGGTCCAGGAGCTGGAACTGGCACAGGATGGTCGCAAGATTGCGGTGCTGGCCAAGGTGGACAGCCGTGCCCGCTCCCTCATACGCAAGGGCTCCGACTTCTGGCTGGTGAGTCCGAAAGCGTCACTGACCGAGATCTCCGGCCTGGACACCCTGGTGTCAGGCAACTACATCAACCTGCAACCCGGACGGGAGAACAACCCGCTGGAGGATGAGTTCGATGCCCTGGATGGCCCTCCCCCCGGTTATCAGGCCCAGGGGCGAACCCTGCACTTGACAGCCGATTCTCTGGGGTCGGTGGGCATCGGCGCCAAGATCTATTTCCGCGGGCTGGAGGTGGGCAGTGTCATCAACACCCGTCTTGGGGAAGAGAACCAGAACGTGATCCTGGATCTGGTGATCGAGCCGCGCTTCGAGCACCTCGTCAAGGCGGATACCCGCTTCTGGAACATCAGCGGCATCAAGGGCTCCTTCAGCCTGGCTGGCGTCAGTGTGGAGGCGGGCAGCCTAACCTCCATCCTGAGCGGCGGCATTGCGTTTGACTCCCCCAAGGATTCCCCCGTGGCGCAAAAGGGGGTCAACTTCATCCTCTACAAGGGGCTGGCCGAGGCCGCCCGGGGTGAGCGCATCACCATCCAGGCGGGGACTCTGCCCATCAAGGAAGGGATGCCCATCCTCTATGAGGGCATCGAGATTGGACGAGTCGACCCCATTCGCCTCACCGAACAGGGGCGGAGCGTGACGGCCCTCATCAACCCCGAACAGGCGTTCCGGGTGACCGGCAAGAGTCGTCTGGTGTGGGAGACGGTCTCTCTCTCCCCTGCCGGGATCAAGCATGCGGATCGCCTGCTGGCCGGGCCCGCCATTCGCCTGGACTATGAACCCGGTAAACGGGTCAACACCATGACCCTGGAGAGCCAGGCACAGCGCGGCGGCATCAAGCTGACCCTGCAGGCAGAGGATCTCGCCGGTTTGAGCGAAGGGGCTCCGCTCTGGTTCAAGGGGTTGCAGATAGGTCAGCTCGGGGCACTGACCCTGGATGCCGGCGGCAATGCCAGTGTCGAGTTGCTGGTGAACGAGCGTTATCGCCATCTGCTGCAACGGGCTCGCTTCTATCGCGCCGCCCCCTTGCAGGTGGAGGCGGATCTCAGCGGTATCAAGGTGGAGACCAGCCCGGCCAGTGCCTGGTTGGCGGGGGGCATCAAGCTGGTACAGGCTGCGAAGGGTGACAGGATTGACCGCCTCTACCCCAGCCAGGAGCTAGCCCTGCTTGGGAGCCGCCATGCCAAAGCGGTCAGCTGGACGCTGCGTGCCGCTCAGGCTGATGGTATCGGTGTGGGCTCCCCCGTCCTCTACCTGGGACTGGAAGCGGGCAAGGTCAAGGCGCTGGATGCCGATGATCGCGGTGTGGCCATCACCCTGGAGATCGATGCCATCTATGCTCCTTTGCTCAAGCAGCAACCCCAGTTCTGGAAGAAGGCCGCCATCGACGGCAAGATCCGGCTCGATGGCGTGCAGGTCAAGATGGGGAACCTCGCCACCCTGCTGCGTGGTGCCATCGAATTCGACAAGCTGGGGACAGGTCGCAGCAGTCATCAGCTCTTTGACAGCAAGGAGCAGGCAAGCTCCCAGGTGCGTACCCTCACGCTCACGGCGGATCACAATCCGGGTCTCGGGGTTGGCAGCCCCATCCGCTATCGCGGAGTGGACATCGGCAAAGTAGAGCAGGTGGAACTGGACCCGACCCTGGGCCAGGTAAGCTTCAAGGCCGAGCTGAATGAGCAATATGCCGCGCGTTTCCTGCAATCCGGGGCACGCTATGCCCTGGTGCAGGCCAAGGTCGGGCTGGGGGGGGTTGCCCACCTCGATACCCTGATCAAGGGGGCCTTTGTGGAGGCGACACCGGGCCGGGGGGCTGGCAAGGAGACCTTCCCCTTGAGCCAGAGTGGCCCCGCCGGTCTTGCCCTGACCCTCAAGAGCCCCTCCGTCGATGGCATCAGCGTGGGCAGCCCCCTGCTGTTTCGCAAGATGGTCGTGGGCAGCGTCACCGGCGTGACCCTGGCCCGGGATGGCAGCGAGGTACTGATCGATGTGAATGTGGATGGACAGTACGCCCATCTGATACGCGCCAATAGCCGCTTCTGGAATGTCTCCGGGGTCAAGGCCGATATCGGGCTGACCGGTGGCACCATCGAGGTCGAAACGGTGCAAAGCCTGCTGGCAGGCGGGATTGCCTTCAATACGCCGGAGCGGGAAATGGGCGCGACCGTCAAGGCGGGCCATCGTTATCCGCTTCATGCCAAGGCAGAGAAAGAGTGGCTGGAGTGGAGCCCCCGCATCTTGCCCTGAGTTATTCCCCTGTTCGTCAAAAACCGGCCTTGTGCCGGTTTTTTTATGGCCTCATGGACTCCCCCATCAAGAAGGGCCGCGCACTGTGGTAAGATGTCGCCCCTCATTTTGGGTCAGCGAGATTGCGCCGTGCACGACAACACCTACCTCCCCGATCACTTCCTGCGTCACATTGCGGAGTTCATGCCATCCCATCTCTCCATGGAGGCATTCGTGGCGAGTTGCCGGCAGCCGCTGCGGCGCAGCATCAGGGTCAACACCCTCAAGATCACGGTATCCGAGTTTGTCGCCCGTATGGCGCCGCTTGGCTGGCAGCTGGATCCCGTGCCCTGGTGTGCAGCCGGCTTCTGGCTCATCCGCAGTGATGAGAGCATCCCCCTTGGCAACACGGCCGAGCATCTGTGCGGCCTCTTCTATATTCAGGAAGCGAGCTCCATGTTGCCGGTGACGGCGCTCTTTGCCAGTGAGCAAACCAGAGGGGATGGCATGTGGCTGGACGCGGCCGCCGCCCCTGGCTCCAAGACTACCCAGATCGCGGCGCTGATGGAAAACCGCGGCATGCTGATCGCCAACGAGTTTTCCAGCAGCAGGCTGAAAGTGCTGAGCGCCAATATCCAGCGCTGCGGTGTGACCAACGTCGGCATGACCCATTTCGATGCCAAGGTCTTTGGCCAATGGCTGCCGGAAACCTTCGACGCCATCCTGCTCGACGCCCCCTGCTCCGGGGAAGGCACAGTGCGAAAAGATGAAGACGCGCTGCGCAACTGGAGCCTGGAGAGCATCGAGGAGATCGCCGCGGTGCAGCGTGGCCTGCTGGAGAGCGCTTTTCACGCCCTCAAACCCGGCGGTGTGCTGGTCTACTCCACCTGCACCCTGAGCCTGCAAGAGAACCAGGACGTCTGTCAGTCACTGCAGGAGAAGTTCGGTGATGCCTTCAGCTTTGACTCGTTGGCCGATCTCTTTCCGGGAGCGGAGAAAGCCTGTACACCGGAGGGATACCTGCATGTCTGGCCCCAGATCTTCGACAGTGAAGGCTTTTTCGTCGCCCGGTTACGCAAGCATCACTCCGTACCCAACACCATGTTCAAACCGGGCAAGCTCGGCAAGTTCCCCTTCTCGCCGCTGCCAGAGAAAGAGGCCGGCCCCATGCTGAGGGAGATTGAAGGGAATTTTGGCATCGTGCCCCATGGCCAACTGTTTGGCCGCAATGACGAGATCTGGCTCTTCCCTCACGCCTTCGAGCAGGTACAGGGGAAGCTGCGCTTCGATCGCATCGGCATCAAGCTGGCTGAGACCTTCAAGAAGGGATATCGATTGACCCATGAATGGGCTCTGGCTTACGGCCATGAGGCGAGCAAGGGATGCGTCGAGCTGGATGCCGCCAATGCCCGTGAATTCATGATGGGACGAGATGTCTGGCCAGAGCAGGATGCCGGGACTGGGGAAGTGATCGTTCGTTACCAGGGGCACCCGCTCGGCATGGGGAAATGGGTGGGGAGTCGCATCAAGAATGCCCTGCCCCGGGAGCTGGTACGGGACAACAACCTGTTCAATGCGTGAGAGTGGGTCGCTCGAGCAAAAATAGCGCCTGTTCGAGTCTGAAAAACCCCCACTCTGGTTGAACTTTTACCCGGTTCTTGAAATGCCTAGAGCCTTGTCTAAGCTTAAGGCTATCCGCATACCAGTTAGCGCACGGCTCTGCAAGGAGCCAATTCCCCTATGCCAGGTACAAGGAATTCGTACCTGGCTTTTTTTGTCTTCCTTTTTCAATCACGCCGGCACGATACCATCGTCTATTCGAGCATGTCTGCCGACTCGGGGACATCGCTCTGCTGCGCGTTGGTCGTTTGTTGCAGTTCGTGCTGATAGAGCAGATCGATTGCCTGCTCGATGATGGAGGCCTGACTGTCTTCCAGTTGTTGCCCCAGCATGGCCAACCGCTCTGCATGACGATTGCTTATCCAGCATTGCAACCGGCTGTGGGTTTCCTGCTTGCGCTTCACGTGCTGGCGCTGCCGTTCGGCATTCTCTTGCGCAGCGCTTTTCTTCAATTCCTGGCTATCGTGACCTTCCGACATGTCTACATCGTGAATGTTATCTCTCATTTTTCATTGGCATCTTCTACGAAAGTAAATCGGATTACGACTCTCCCACCGTCATGATGTCTGTGGAGGACGACATGAATATACCACCAGATCAACAGGATATCATTTAACATAAAAAATGGAGAGGCGCGGTTTTCTATAACAACCCATCCAGGGCGTGATCCGAGAACTTGTGGGCATCGTCGAAATATTCCTGCAAGGTGCGCATGTCCTTGTGTCGGGTCACCTCGATGATCTTGTTCATCGGCTTGCCCGCCGTCACCGCCGAGGTGATGAACCCCCGCCGCAAACTGTGGCCACTGACGTGGAGATCGTCGATGGCCTGGCCGGTTCGCCGCTTGATCATCAGGTTGATACCTTGCGGCCCCAGGGGGTCTGCCATCAGCTGTCCCCAGCGATTCATCCGGCGAAACAGGGGGCCCTCAGCAATCCGGCTTTTTTTCAGCCATTGTTGCAGTGCAGAGACCGGGCAATACCGGGTACCTGGAATGAGTGCTATCTCCGATTCATGGAGCTGATGTTTGCTTGGTTTGAGACGAAGGCGTATCCCCTGCCCCACAAACTGCACGTCATTCACCTCGATCCTGGCCGCTTCCGATCGGCGCAAGGCGCCACTGAACATCAGCAGCAACAGGGTGTAATCCCGAAGTCCCGCCAGGTTGCTGGTATCTATCTCGTCCAGCACGCAGGCCAATGGTTTCAGGGTCAGCGCCCCCGTTTTGCGTTTGCGGTTATCACCGAGCCGTACTATGCCCCGCATCATCTCCTTTATCTCCGCATGCTCGGTCGGCATGGGGTGGATCCCCTTCTGCTTGAAGGCATAGCGAATGCCGGCAAGCCGTCTTACCAGGGTGGCCGGTTTGCGAGGTTCCCCGTTGCGAAGCTCCCCCTTCCCTTCTTCCTTGTCGAGCCAGACCCAGTTGGCCAGGATGCCGTCGGCCTGATCCGCCAGAAAATTCATGATGTCGTGGTGTGTCGTCTGCAAGGGATCCAGCCCGTGAAGTTGGCACCAGGAGACAAAGATGCGGGTATCTGCCTGATAGGCATTGAGGGTGGAGTCGGCTTTGGCGCTGCGCAGGAAGCGTCTTGCCCGGCTGTTCAGCTGAGGATCGAAGACGCTCTGCAAGGATTGCTGAACTGGGTTTTGAAGGCGTGGGTAGTTCACTTAACTCTATGATTTAAAGCGGAGTTTCGGTGGATCTTACAGGATCATTCAGATCTATCAAGTATCGATAATGAATATTATCGATACTTAGGAAGAGTGCTTTTAACCCATTTCAGCTCCCTCATTTATTTCTCAAGTACCCTGTCATCTCTGCTCAGTTTTATCAGGATTGTGGATTTAATCTCATCAGTATCCACCGCAAAAAAAGTGAGAGATAACAACTTGGCATGATTGTTTTTGGATGAGTAATGATAGTGCTGATTGTCATAGTAAAACGCCCCGCATAGCGGGGCGTTGTCTGTTATCGCTTTGCCAACTTGAACAATTCGAAGAAATTGTGGCTGGTGGCCTCCGCCAATTCAGCGAGCGGTATCTGGCGAAGATCCGCGATAAATTGGGCGACGTCGCGAACAAAGGCCGGCTCGTTCTCCCTCCCCCGATGCGGAACCGGTGCCAGATAGGGAGAGTCGGTTTCAACCAGCAGTCGCTCCAGGGGCAACGCCTTGACCACTGCCTGCAGGGCTGAGGCGTTCTTGAAAGTGGCTATTCCCGAGATGGAAATATAGAACCCCATGGCCATCGCGGCCTCGGCCATTTCGAGGGACTCGGTGAAGCAGTGCAGCACTCCGCCCACCTGTTCGGCCCCCTCCTCTCGCATGATCCTCAAGGTGTCTTCCTGGGCATCCCGGGTGTGGATGATGAGCGGTTTGTTCAGTGCCCGGGCTACCCGGATATGTTCGCGGAAAGAGGCTTGCTGTACATCCTTGTTTTCCGGTGAATAGAAGTAGTCGAGCCCGGTTTCGCCGATGGCCACCACTCTCTCATCGGCCGCCTGAGTCAGCAGCAAGGCAGCATCCACCCCGGGATCCTGATTGAGCGGGTGAACACCGCAGGAGGCAAACACCTGGGGATGGGGGGCGATGGCCTCCATCATGGTCGGGAACTGGGCCTGGGTCACACTCACGCAGAGAAAATATCCCACGCTCTGCTGCGCCGCCTTGGCCAGCACATCGGCCATGTCGGTCTGCTTGGTGCCATAACTCAAGCGATCGAGATGGCAATGGGAATCAACGAGTAACATAGACAACCTTGTTTATAACCAGCGATTGAGCCAGTTCATCAAATGGATGGTGGGATTGGAAAGCTGTCCTGGCTGACAAGCCTCTTTCAGCACAACCAGCTGCTGTTCAGCTTCCAGGAGCCGTTCGCTGGAGTGTCTCTCAGCCAGTTGCTGGCTGAGTGATGCAAGATCTGGCATCGCCAGTTGATGATGACCGCAGCCAGCCTGAAGCTTGAGGGCATCGCACAGGAAGAGCTGCAACCAGTGCAGCCGGACCTGATTATCCTCGGCCAACTGGGCGCAGACATTCGCCGCACGGGTGGGGGCCGATGCCAGCGAGACAAATCCGTCGAGCAATGCCCGTCTGGCATCATCTTGCTGTGCTTCGATGTAGCTCAGCACCCGCAGCGGCGCACCCTGGCAGATCCGCACCTGGGCCTGGGTGGCCTGATGGCCCTGCTCGGCGAGCCAGGCAAGGGTCTCCCCCTCAGAGGAGAGCTGGCAGACATGCTTGTGACAACGGCTCAAGATGGTGGGGAGCAGGCGAGATACCCGGGATGCGATGAGCAGCAACAGACTGTCGCCAGCCGGCTCTTCCAGCGTCTTCAGCAAAGCATTGGCGGCAGACTCCGTCATGCGCTCCGCCTCCTGAATGATCACCACCTTGCCGCGACCGAGCTGGGACGTGCTCTGGAGACGGCTGCAAATCTCCCGGATGGCTTCGACACCTATGGTCTTGCCCTCGGGCCCCAGGGTGCCAAGATCCGGGTGATGCCCCTTCTCAAAAAGCTGGCAGGAGTGGCACTGACCGCAGGGCTCACCTCGTTGTGGATGCTGACACAGGTGCAGTCGCGCCAGTCGCTCTGCAAGCTGCTCCTTACCAAGGCCGGGATCGCCTAGCAGCAACCAGGCGTGCCCGAGCCGTCCGGCCCGGGCCGTCTCGCTCAAGGCATGCCAATCCGGGATCAGCCAGGGATACATAGTCCCTCGCTTGCCAGATAATGCTCAAGAGCTGCCTCGATGGCGGCTTTGACTTGCGCCGGGGGCAATCCGGCATCGATGACCTGGATGGAATCATCGGCGGCCGCCAACTCGAGGTAACGCTGGCGGGTACGTTCAAAGAAGCCGATCTGCTCCAGCTCAATCCTGTCCAGCTCGCCGCGATGGCGGGCCCGCTGCAGGCCGATGGCAGGATCAATGTCGAGATAGAGCGTCAGATCCGGCTTGAAATCCCCGAGGACCGCCCGTTTGATGGCGCCGATGAGGTTCGCATCGATGCCGCGGCCACCCCCCTGATAGGCCTGGGAGGAAAGATCGTGGCGATCACCCACTACCCAGATGCCGTCTGCCAGGGCCGGCTTGATCCTGGTCTCCACCAGTTGCACCCGGGAGGCGTACATCAACAGCAGCTCAGCTTCGACGGTCAGGCGCTCGTCGTGCACTTCCTTGACGATGGCCCGCATGCGCTCCGCCAGCGGCGTGCCGCCCGGCTCCCGGGTGCACTCGATCCGCGCCACTCCGTGGGCTTGCAGATAGTCGGTCACATAGCGCACCGCAGAGCTCTTCCCTGCCCCTTCCAATCCTTCAATCACGATAAATTTAGACATTAGGGTTTCTTCAATATGTATTCACGCACCGCCCGATTGTGTTCATCGAGGGTCTTGGAGAAGTAGTGGGCACCGCCCCCCTTGGCAACGAAGTAGAGATAGTCTGTCGATTTGGGGTTGAGCGCCGCTTCGATGGAGGCCTTGCCCGGCATGGCGATAGGCGTCGGAGGCAGACCGTCGATCACATAGGTGTTGTAGGGGTTCACGTCGGTCAGATCGCTGCGGCGAATGTTGCCATCGTACCTGTCCTTCACCCCGTAGATGACGGTAGGGTCGGTCTGCAACTTCATGCCAAGGCGTAGACGGTTGACGAACACAGAGGCAATCTGGGCCCGTTCATCCGGTTGGCCCGTCTCTTTTTCGATGATGGAGGCCATGATGAGCGCCTCATAGGGTGTCTTGTAGGGCAGATTGGCCTGACGCTTCTCCCAGGAAGCCTCCAAGAACGTTTTCATGTCCTGATAGGCGCGGCGCAGGATGGAAAGATCGCTGGCATGAGTGGTATAGGCGTAGGTTTCCGGCAGGAACCACCCCTCCAGCTTGCCATTTTCGATGCCGAGTTCCTGAGCCAGTTCGGTTTCGCTCTGCTCCAGAGTCAGGCGCTCCAGATAGGGAGCGCTGGAAAGTTGCTTCAGCCAATCCTCAAAACGGGACCCTTCGACAAAGGTCAGGCTGAAGTGAAACTCCTTGCCGGAAGCAAAGAGAGAGAGAGTCTCCTTGAGCGGCGCCCCTTCCTTGATTTCATAGGTGCCGGACTTGATGGCCACCAGTTCGGGATGACCGCGCAACCAGAGACGCACCGCCCAGGGGCTGGTTTCCCCCTCCCCCAGTTCGGCAATCAGGCGCGCCGCATGGGCGCCTTTTTCGACGGTAAAGAGGCGGGTTGGCCCCTTGTTGGTGAGCGTCTCCACCTGTTGCCACTTGTGATACACGTACCCTCCGGCAACGGCGACAGAGAGTGCCGCCCCCGCGAGCAGGGTGTAAAGCCGATTAAACTTCAATGACCAAGCGCTCCTGTAAACGGCGAATCAATACCGGACTGGGATAGTGCATATCCCCGATGCTGGTGACCGGGACAATCCCCATCAGGGTATTGGTCAGCCAGACCTCTTCCGCCTGCCAGAGTGACTCCAATGGAGCCTCTACGACACGCAGTTCAATGCCCATCTGTTTAAGCATCGTCATCACGCGCTTGCGCATGATGCCATCGATCCCGGCGCGGGTGAGATCCGGTGTGAACACCGTCCTGCCACGACGCCAAAACAGATTCGCGCTGACCCCTTCTACCAGAAATCCCCGGCTGTTCAAGACTATACCTTCGACCCCGCCACGCGCAGCAAGTTCGCGCTTCAGCATCACTTGTTCGAGGCGCCCCAGCGTCTTGAGACCGGCGAGCATGGGACTGTCCCCAAGCTGCTGCTGGCATACCAGGGCATTGATGCCGGTTTGCTGCCAATCATGATAATGCTCAGGATAAGGTGCCAAAGAGACGATGCGAGTGGGCGTGTCACAGCCTGCGCCGTCATATCCCCGCCCACCGGCGCCCCGAGTCAGCATTATCTTGACGACAGCCTGTGTCTGCCCAGAAGCCAGCTGCGCCGCCTCGTCGGCAAGCAGGTCCCAGGAGTGCTCGCCAAAACCAAGCCGGGCGTTGGCATGTTGCAGCCGGGCCTGATGGTCCTGCCACCAGAGTACCTTCCCTTCCCTCACCAGCATGGTGGTGAAATGACCATCACCGTATGCCAGTCCACGATCCCTGGCTGACAGTGTTTCTGTGGGTATTCCATTAATCAGCAAGGGGATCCCTCCGATAAAAAAGGCCCGATACTGCCGTATCGGGCCTTATCATTCGCCCAGAGCGAATTATACGCGTTTGAAGATCAGGGAGCCATTGGTGCCGCCAAAACCGAAGGAATTGGAGAGGGCATATTCGAAGCTGCCGGCCTTGGCAACATGCGGCACCAGATCCAGGTCGCACTCATCATCCGGGTTGTCCAGGTTGATGGTGGGAGGCACCATCTGGTCACGCAGAGAGAGCACGGTGATGATCGCCTCGATGGCGCCAGCCGCACCCAACAGGTGGCCTGTCATGGACTTGGTGGAGCTGACCATCAGGGCGCTGGCATGGTCACCAAACACCTTCTTCATGCCGCGCAGCTCTGCCACATCCCCAAGGGGGGTGGAGGTACCGTGGGCATTGATGTAACCGATCTGCTCGGGTGCGATGCCAGCATCCTTGATGGCGTTCTTCATGGCGCGTGCGCCACCATCGCCGTCCGAGGGAGGGGCCGTCATGTGATAGGCATCCCCGCTCATGCCAAAGCCGACCAACTCGGCATAGATCTTGGCGCCGCGGGCCTTGGCATGTTCGTACTCTTCCAGCACCAATACGCCGGCACCGTCGCCCAGCACGAAACCGTCGCGATCCTTGTCCCAGGGGCGGCTCGCCTTCTGCGGTTCGTCATTACGGGTGGAGAGCGCCTTGGCAGCGGCAAAGCCGCCCATGCCCATGGGGGTGGAGGCTTTCTCGGCACCACCGGCAACCATCACGTCCGCATCGCCATAGGCGATCATCCGGCCAGCCATGCCGATGGCATGGGTACCCGTGGTACAGGCGGTAGTCACGGCGATGTTCGGGCCCTGCATGCCTTTCATGATGGAAAGATGACCGGACACCATATTGATGATGGTGGACGGAACGAAGAAAGGGCTCAGCTTGCGGGGGCCGCCATTGATGAGGCTGCTGTGGTTCTGCTCAATCAGACCCAGACCGCCGATACCGGAGCCGATGGCAACGCCTACCCGCTCCGCGTTCTCTTCGTTGATGATCAGGCCGGAATCTTCCAGGGCCTGAACACCCGCCGCCACGCCATACTGGATGAAGAGATCCATCTTGCGGGCTTCTTTGCGGTTGATGCCGAACTCTTCGGGGTCGAAATCCTTGACCAAGCCTGCGAAACGGGTTGCGAACTCGCTTGCATCAAAGTGGTCGATGAGGGAAATGCCGCTCTGCCCGTTGAGCAGGGCTTGCCAGCTGGATTCGGCAGTGTTGCCTACCGGGGAAAGCATCCCCAAGCCGGTCACCACGACTCTGCGTTTTGACACTGAGGTAGTCTCCGAGAGGTGTTTTGAAAGGGGTAAACATAAAAGAAGCGGCCCTTGGGCCGCTTCTTTCAGAACAGGAACTTATTCCTGATTAGCGGTGATGTAGTCGATAGCCGCTTGAACAGTGGTGATCTTCTCGGCTTCTTCATCAGGAATTTCGGTATCGAATTCTTCTTCCAGCGCCATTACCAGTTCAACGGTATCCAAAGAGTCAGCGCCCAGGTCGTCGACGAAGGAGGCAGCGTTCTTCACGTCTTCTTCTTTAACACCCAGTTGTTCGATGATGATTTTCTTTACGCGTTCTTCGATGTTGCTCATGACCTGAATTTTCCTTTAAAAATACGCTATTGCGTCTGGTTGGGGTAGTGTATTCAATTGACGTGAGTTTGCAAGTGACTTGCCGCTGGTCAAACCACGAAATTCGCCAAACTTCGGCGTATTATCGCAAATTTGAACAGAACTCACGACAAATTGATTACACCATGTACATCCCGCCATTAACATGCAGGGTTTCGCCGGTAATATAGGCGGCATCATCCGATGCCAAGAATACCACAGCGGCAGCAATTTCTTTCGGATCGCCCAAGCGGGCGGCAGGCACCTGATTCATGATGCCGGCGCGCTGCTCTTCATTGAGCGCCTTGGTCATGTCGGTCTCGATGAAACCGGGAGCAACCGCATTCACCGTGATGCCACGGGATGCCACTTCACGGGCCAGCGACTTGGTAAAACCAACCAGACCGGCCTTGGCAGCAGCATAGTTGACCTGACCGGCGTTGCCCATGGTGCCGACCACGGAACCGATGCTGATGATGCGACCGTTGCGCTTCTTCATCATGGCTCGCAATACCGGCTTGCTCAGACGGTACAGGGAGGTGAGATTGGTGTCGATGATCTCGTTCCACTCGTCATCCTTCATCCGCATCAGCAGGTTGTCGCGGGTGATGCCGGCGTTGTTGATCAGGATGTCGATGTCGCCAAAACGCGCCTTGATGGCGGCGAAGACGGTTTCGATGGATTCCTGACTGGTCACGTTCAGTGCCATGCCGCAGCCTTGCTCACCCAGGTAAGCACTGATCGCTTCGGCGCCGCTCTCGCTGGTCGCAGTACCCACGACCTTGGCACCACGAGCAGCAAACGTCTCCGCAATCGCACGACCAATGCCACGGCTGGCGCCAGTGACCAACACAACCTTATCGGTAAAACTCATGACTTGCTCCTGTTTACTTGATCTGGGCCAGCGCCTGCTCGAATGAGGCGACGTCGTTGGCGTGAATACCTTCCACTCGCGCATCGATACGCTTGGCCAGGCCGGTCAATACCTTGCCTGGGCCCATCTCGATTTCGAGGGTAACACCGTCGTTTGCCATGCGCTCTACCGTTTCAGTCCAGCGAACCGGGCTGAACAGTTGACGCACCAGGGCTTGCTTGATGGCGGCCGGATCCTGCTCACAGGAAACGTCGACATTATTGATGACGGCGATGGCAGGAACCTTGATCTCGATCCCATCCAGGGCGGCGGCCAGCTTTTCTGCGGCCGGTTTCATCAGGGCGCAGTGGGAGGGCACGGAGACCGGCAGCGGCAGGGCACGCTTGGCACCTGACTCTTTCATCAGCACGTTGGCACGCTCGACCGCCTCTTTGTGGCCGGCGATGACCACCTGGCCCGGAGAGTTGAAGTTGACCGGAGAGACCACCTGCCCCTGGGCCGCTTTCTCACAGTTGGCAGCGATGCTTTCGTTGTCCAGACCGATGATGGCAGCCATGGCACCGGTGCCTTCCGGTACGGCTTCCTGCATGGCCAGACCACGCAGCTCGACCAGTTTGACGGCATCGACAAACGCCAGCGCGCCGCTGCACACCAGGGCGGAGTATTCCCCCAGGCTGTGCCCTGCCATCACGGCAGGGGTGGCCCCGCCTTGTTGTTGCCACAGGCGCCACAGCGCGACCGAGGCGGTCAACAGTGCAGGCTGGGTACGCCAGGTCTTGTTGAGATCCTCGGCCGGGCCTGCCATCACCAGGGCAAACAGGTCATAACCCAGCACCTGGCTCGCCTCGGCGAAGGTCTCTTTAATCACGGCGTGTTGCTCAGCCAGCTCGGCCAGCATGCCGACGCTCTGGGAGCCTTGTCCCGGGAAGGCAATGGCAAATCGGGTCATCATTGATTCCTTTAAGGTAAGACGAATTCGGTAAGCGGGCGCCCGAGGACCGGGCACCGCTCGGTATCAGAGGCGAACCAGCGCAGAGCCCCAGGCAAAACCGCCGCCGAAGGCTTCCAGCAGGACCAGCTGGCCGGGTTTGATGCGACCATCGCGCACCCCTTCATCGAAGGCGATGGGCACTGAGGCCGCGGAGGTATTGCCATGACGATCCAGGGTCAGGATCACCTTGTCGAGCCCCATTCCGAGTTTCTTGGCGGTGGCATTGATGATGCGGAAGTTGGCTTGATGAGGCACCAGCCAGTCCAGCTCGCTCGGCTCGACGTTGGCCGCAGCCAGGGTTTCGGTCACGATCTCGCTAAGGCGTGTCACCGCAACCTTGAAGACATCGTTGCCCTTCATGTACATGTAGGCTTCGAGCTCGGCACCCGGCATGCCGCGACGGGGCTGCGGCAGTTTGAGCAGCTCGCCATAACGGCCATCGGCATGCAGATGGGTGGAGAGGATGCCCGGCGTGTCGCTGGCACCGATGACCACGGCCCCTGCCCCGTCCCCGAACAGTATGATGGTGCCGCGATCCTCGGGATCGCACATGCGTGACAGCACGTCCGCACCGACAACCAGCACGTGGCGAGCAGCGCCGGATTTGACGAACTGATCGGCGATGGCGAGAGCATATGTAAAGCCGGCACAGGCGGCGGCTACGTCAAACGCCGGGATCCCCGGTACGTCAAGCAGCCCCTGCAGTTCACAGGCAGCAGCTGGGAAGGCATTCTCTGCGCTGGTGGTGGCCAGCACTATCATGTCCAAATCGGCGGCAGTCAGACCTGCCGCATCAAGCGCACGCAAGGCCGCCTGATGAGAAAGGGTCGCGACGGTTTCGTCGGCTCCGGCGATACGGCGTTCACGGATCCCGGTGCGTTCCACGATCCATTCGTCACTGGTTTCAACCATCTGTTCAAGATCGGCGTTGGTACGAACCGAACTCGGCAGATAACTGCCAGTACCCAGAATTTTGCTATGCATAGAGTTTTATAAATCCCTGTCGGAAAAGACAGATTCAAGGCGATCTGCAATTTGCAATGGAAGTTGATGTCTGGCTTCTTGTGCGGCCAGCAGAATCGCATGACACAGAGCGCGGCGCTCGGCCCGCCCATGGCTTTTTACCACAATGCCGCGCAATCCTAACAGACTCGCGCCATTATACTGGTCGGGGTTCAGGTAAGAGAAACGCCGTTTGAACATAAATCCGGCGAGTCGACCAAGAAAACTGCGTTTTTTGCGCGGATATCCGGCCAGTTCGGCCATCATCCGCACCACCCCCTCCGCGGTCTTGAGCGCCACGTTGCCCACGAAACCGTCGCAGACGATCACGTCACACTCGCCGCTGAAGATCCTGTCCCCCTCAATGAAACCGACAAAATTAAGGGCGGAGCATTGGCGCAGCAACTCGGCGCTGTGGCGCACCAGGTCGTTGCCCTTGATCTCCTCCTCCCCCACGTTGAGCAGTGCCACTCTGGGTGAAGGTATCCCCTCGACCTTCTCTGCGACCACGGCGCCCATCACGGCAAATTGCAGCAGGGTGTCGGCATCGCAGCTCACGTTCGCACCCAGATCCAGCATCACGGTCCGTTTTCCACCCAATGTGGGCAGCGCCTTGATGAGGGCTGGCCGGTCAACACCGGGCAAGGATTTTAGCACGCACTTTGCCATGGCCATCAAGGCACCGGTGTTGCCTGCACTGACACAGGCATCGGCAGCGCCGCTCTTGACCAGATCCAGGGTCACGCGCATAGAGGAGTCTTTCAGGGTACGCAGCGCCACGATAGGCTTTTCGCCCATGCCCACGACCTGGGAGGCATGCACGAGACGAACGCGAGGGTGGTTGAGCAAGCCATGTTGCTGCAGAAGAGGGGCTGTCTGGTGTTGATCACCGACCAGAACAAGTTTTAGCTGGGGTAGAAGAGACAGTGCCTGCACGGCGGCAGGCACTGTTTCCGAGGGGCCGATATCTCCCCCCATTATGTCTAGCGCGACAGTTTGCGTAGACAAAGGCAATCCTTAAGCGATTACCTTTTTACCGCGGTAGAAACCATCGGCAGTCACGTGGTGACGACGATGAATTTCGCCACTGGTCTGATCAACAGTCAGGGCAGCGGTGGTCAGCGCATCGTGGGAACGACGCATGCCACGCTTGGCGCGGGTTTTACGGTTCTGTTGTACGGCCATGGTAGGCTAACTCCTAAAATTCACTTACGTTTGAGCGCTTCAAGAACTGCAAAGGGATTCGGCCGCTCATCAGCAGGTTCGATTTCACCCCAGGTCATCTCCATGTTTCCTCTGGGACACACATCCACCGGATGCATGGCTACCTGAGGCAACGAGAGGATGAGTTCATCCTCCAGGATTTGATGAAGATCTATCTCGCCGTTTTCGTCCAACTCAATGGGCTCATAAGCTTCCGGCAGTTCTTCCTCGTTTGTTCTTTCGAACAGCGGAGTGTAAATAAAACTAGCTTCACAAAGGTGTTCAAACGTCTCACCACAACGCTGGCAAACCAGGTCGACCTTGGCATGGGCAGTGCCTTTCATAACGGTCAACTTCTGGACATCTTTGCCAAAGTGCAGTGTGACATCCACATCACTTCGCAAGCCTTCGGTTGATTCCTCCAGCCTGGGCATCTGCGACTTTTCCACTATCCCGACATAATCGAGTAGCTTCAAGGCATTACGGACTGGATCAACCTTAACGGGCAACTTCACCTTTTGCATAGGGCGCGAATATTATAGGTCCAACAAGGGATAGTCAAAGGAAAAAGTCCTTACCGCCGATGATTTTACCTTCACAGGCCCCTGCAAGAGGAACTTGTGCTCATCGGTGGCCGATTATGCCATATCGTGCAGGATCTGGCACAGGATCCTGTTCCCCTCCCCTGTCTGTCCACCGGATGTGCTCTTTGGTGTCTCATCAGGTGGCAGAACAGCGCGGGTCGCTCCCCAGCATGCCTGGTGTCGCAGCCACTCTGGGCTCGGCTTCCATCAGTCGGCGTATGGCTTTGAAACTGCCCACGGCAGCCTTGATGGCAATGGGATTGACCAGCCAGCCCGGCAAGTTGTTGCCCGGGTTGGTATAGGTTTCGAGCCGAACGAGTGTGCTGCCATCCCGTTGGGGTAGCGCCTCCCACCGTCCGGCGCTTTCCTGGATCCGGAACAGCCCTGCATGCAATGGCAGGGCATTCGGCTCTGCCCACACCTCGAGAGTCAGGCCGCAATCGATGCGTCGACTCAAATGGGAGCGGGTGATGAGCTCCCTGTCTTGCACCGGCCAGGGAGACGCCAGGCGGGTATAGACCAGATCATCGTCGGGACCCGATCTGGCCAGCACCCTGACTTCACGGCTCTGGGGCAACCACTCTTCATGGCGCGCCGTGTTGCGCAGCACCGTTATCAGCGTGCCAGGATCGGCATTCACGCGCATCTCCAGACGTAAGGCCTGAAAAGAGGTCGGAGGATGTGGCTGGGTCCAAAGCATCACCCCCTCATCCCCCTGACGAAGTTGCCATGTCTCTGCCCAGCTGGCGAAGGAGATCAGTGCCATGACCAAGGCCGCATATCGTGTCATCACGCTCAATTCCGATCTCTTGTGTTTGTGCTGTGGTTCCATCAGCATGCATGCTTCCCGCTAATTAGGCGAGTCCCGCTGTAGACATCTCCTGTTTGCGTGGCCCCATCTGCACAGATAGAATCAACCAATTGATTTATAAATGGATATCATCAAAACATGCAGCCTTCCTTGATCCTCGCGTCCACCTCGTCCTACCGCAAAACCTTGCTGGAAAAACTCGGTCAGCCATTTCACTGTGCTGCGCCTCAAGTCGATGAGACAGCGCGACACGGGGAGACCGCAGAAGCCCTGGTCAGCAGATTGGCATTTGCCAAGGCGAATGCCGTTGCTGCTGACCGTGATCAAGGATTGATCATCGGTTCAGATCAGGTGTGCGTCTGTGACGGGCAGATCCTCGGCAAGCCCGGCACGGTGGAGAAGGCGGTCGAGCAGTTGCTGCGGGCACAAGGCAAGCGCGTCATCTTTTACACCGGGCTCTGTGTGATCAATGCTGCGAATGGCCATGCCGAGCAGCTCGTCGAGCCTTTCACCGTGCATTTTCGCTCGCTCGACGAAGCCGCCATCCGTCGCTATGTGGAGGCCGAACGTCCTCTGGATTGTGCCGGCAGCTTCAAATGCGAGGGAATGGGCATCGTCTTGTTCAAGGCGCTGGAGGGGCGCGATCCCAACGCCCTTGTCGGTCTTCCCCTGATAGGCTTGGTTGATCTCCTGGGTCGCCACGGCCTGGCTCTGCCATAACAAGAACTCTGCCATGAAAAACGGGAGCCTTGGCTCCCGTTTTTCATGGTTGTCAGCGTGGCAGCTTGGCGAGAAACGCCTCAAGCTCCGGTGACAATGGCGCTTCCACCTGCATCTCCCGCTCATCCACCGGATGAGTAAAGGTGAGCTTCCAGGCGTGCAGGAACAGACGCTTTAGCCCCTGCCCTCGCATTTTTTCATCAAACCCGGTCTCACCATATTTGTCATCGCAGGCGATGGGATGGCCGGCGTGCTGGGTGTGGACACGGATCTGGTGAGTACGGCCAGTGATGGGGCTGCACTCGACCAGGGTGGCCTCGGCAAACTGACGGGCAATCCGGAACCGGGTCTCGGAGGGCTTGCCATCGCTGCTGACCCGCACCACCCGCTCACCGGATTGCAGATCATTTTTGCGAAGTGGCGCATTGACCACCTTGACGTGGGGTTGCCACTGGCCGCGCACCAGCGCCAGATACTGCTTGCGCATGGTTTTGACCCGCAGCTGCTCGTGCAGGCTGCGCAGGGCACTGCGCTTCTTGGCAACCAGCAGTACGCCGGAGGTGTCACGATCCAGCCGGTGCACCAGTTCGAGGAAGCGGGCTTCGGGGCGCAGGGCACGCAGCCCTTCGATGACGCCAAAACTGAGGCCGCTGCCGCCGTGAACTGCCATGCCGGACGGCTTGTTGAGCACTATCATGGCGTCGTCTTCAAACAGGATCTGGCTCTCCAGACGCTGGATGCTGCCGAGGTTGGCAGAAGGCAACTCGTTCTTCTCGGCCACACGCACGGGGGGCACCCGCACCTCGTCACCGGCACAAAGCTTGTATTCCGGTTTGATGCGCTTCTTGTTGACCCGCACCTCCCCTTTTCGAAGGATGCGATAAATCAGGCTCTTGGGGACGCCCTTTAACTGAGTCTTGAGAAAATTGTCGATGCGCTGCCCGTCATGCTCAGCTTCGATGGTGAGCAGCTGCACTTGTTGATGTATCTGTGTCATGGCGCGGATTTTAACACCGCTGACAGCCCTTGGCTGCATGCTTTGTTAAAAAATGGCGTCTTGCTATAAAAGTGGTTTAAATGGGATAATAAACAAGGTTTTGTCATTGTGTTCAAGCCTTGTACTAAGTGGCCAAAATGTATGCCACCCAATCCCGAAACACCGTGTATACAAGAACATGACGGTTCCCGGGTGCGAGGTACAACGCATGGAGAACACAAACAAAGCCGACGTAAATTGTCTCCACATCGGTATCCTTAATTCACGCCCTCTCGAGAAGGCTGAACCAGAGTGCCCTTAGTTTGCGCCTCATGCATACCCCAACCGGGAGGTTGCCCCAGCATGCTGAAGACCCGAGGCCGGCGCCGGCAGGACCCAGTGGAGGAATCAAAATGACAAAATAATGAGAACTCAATGAAAAGAATGCTAATCAACGCGACTCAGGAAGAGGAGTTGCGCGTAGCGCTGGTTGACGGACAACAGCTCTACGATTTGGATATTGAAAGTCCGGGACACGAGCAGAAAAAAGCGAACATTTACAAGGGCAAAATCACCCGAGTAGAACCCAGTCTCGAAGCTGCTTTTGTTGACTATGGCGCCGAACGCCACGGTTTCCTGCCGTTAAAGGAAATCGCCCGCAATTACTTCCCCTCCGGTTACTCCTATCAGGGTCGTCCCAACATCAAAGAAGTGGTCCGCGAAGGCCAGGAAGTCATTGTCCAGATCGACAAGGAAGAGCGTGGTACCAAGGGTGCAGCCCTCACCACCTTCATCAGTCTGGCTGGCAGCTACCTGGTGCTGATGCCGAACAACCCTCGTGCCGGCGGCATCTCCCGTCGCATCGAGGGTGACGAGCGGACCGAGCTGAAGGAAGCCCTGAGCGGACTGACCGTGCCGGACGGCATGGGCCTCATCGTGCGCACCGCCGGTGTGGGCAAGTCCCCGGAAGAGCTGGAGTGGGATCTGAACGTTCTGCTCAATCACTGGGACTCCATCCACAAGGCGTCACAACAACGTTCCGCTCCGGTGCTCATTCACCAGGAAAGCAACGTCATCGTGCGCGCCATCCGTGACTATCTGCGTCGCGATGTGGGCGAGATCCTGATCGACAACCCGGTCATCTTCGAGCGCGCCAAGTCGCATATCGAGCTGGTCCGTCCCGATTTTCTCAATCGCGTGAAGCTGTACAAGGGCGATGTCGCCCTGTTCAACCACTTCCAGATCGAGAGCCAGATCGAATCGGCCTTCCAGCGCGAAGTGCGCCTGCCCTCCGGCGGCAGCATCGTCATCGATCCGACCGAAGCACTGACCTCCATCGATATCAACTCCTCCCGCGCCACCAAGGGCGGCGATATCGAAGAGACCGCCCTGCAGACCAACCTGGAAGCAGCAGACGAGATTGCCCGTCAATTGCGTCTGCGTGACCTGGGTGGCCTGATTGTCATCGACTTCATCGACATGACCCCGGTTCGCCATCAGCGCGAAGTGGAAAACCGTCTGCGTGAAGCGGTGCATCAGGATCGTGCCCGTATCCAGCTGGGCCGTATCTCCCGTTTCGGTCTGCTGGAGATGTCTCGCCAGCGTCTGCGTCCCTCCCTCAACGAGTCCAGCAGCCATATCTGCCCCCGTTGCCAGGGTCAGGGGGTCATCCGTGACAACGAATCCCTCGCCCTGTCCATCCTTCGTCTCATCGAAGAAGAGGCCATGAAGGACAACACCGAGCAGGTTCATGCCCAGGTGCCGGTCGATGTGGCCGCCTATCTGCTCAACGAGAAGCGTACCTCCATCGCCAATCTGGAACAGCGCAATGATGTGCGTGTCTACATCATTCCGAACCAGCATCTGGAAACCCCGCACTACGAAGTGACCCGCATCCGTCAGAACGAGATCCCGGAAGCGGCCAGCTACGAGCTCAAAACCGAGATTGCCAAGCCGGTCTATCAGCCGCGCCAGGCTCAGGTAGTCGAGCGCGAACAGCCGCTGCTGCAAGGGTTTGCCCCGGCTCCCCAGCCGGTTGCGCCCACCGCCCCGGCTCCTGTTGCGACTCCCGCTCCGGTTGCAGAACAAGTTGGCTTCTTTGGCAAGCTGGCCAAGGCCTTCTCCGGCCTGTTCGGTGCCTCCTCCGATGCGGCTCCGGCCGAGGTGAAGGCGCCTGCCGACAAACCGGCCGCCCAGCGCGAAGCTCGCAAGGATGACGGGCACCGTCACCAGCGCGATGAATCCCGCAGCCGTGGTCAACGTGGCCGTCGCGATGACAACCGCGGCAGTCGCAATGTCGAGGCCGGCGAGAAGCGTGAAGGCGCAGCCAGCCGCGAGAGCAGTGATCGCAATCGTCGCCCGCGCAAAGAGCGTGAGCCTCGTCAAGAGCGGGAACCGCGCCAGGAACGGGAACCCCGTGGCGAAGTGCGCACCGAACAGCGCATGGAGCGTGAGCCTCGCGAACCCCGCCAGGAGCGCGAACCTCGTGCCCCGCGTCCGGCTCGTGAACCTCGCGCCCCCCGCGAACCCCGTGCCGAGGTGAGCGTCGAGGCGGTTGATACCGTTGATACTGCGGTCGCCAGCGCTGAACCGCGTCAGGAAAAAGAGCAAAAAGTGGCCGAGCGCCGCGAACGTCGCCAACTGCGCAAGCAGATCCGTGTCGATGTCGCCGCAACCGACACTCCTGCCCTGCCGACTGACGAGCAAATCACCGATGTCGCCGACGTGCAAGCTGCCGCTGAGCAGCAAGAAGAGCAAGGCGAAGGTCAGCGTCGTTCCCGCCGTACCCCGCGCAATCAGCGCATCGAAGGGCAACGTCGCAAGCGCATCAACGAAGATGCTCGTGGCCAGCGTGAAGACGAAGCACAAAGTGAAGTGCAGCTGACTACCGCGGCCCAGGCCGATGCGGCTCAGGTGAAGGTGGAAGAACCGGTTGTGCCTGTCATCACCATTCCGAGCGCAGAAGCGGTTGCTGCCGCCCTGCAGGCCTCCGCCGCACTGACCGAACACGTGGTGGCTGAAGCCGTTGCTGAGGAAGCGGCAGAGCAAGCACTGGCAGCCCAGGCTGTGGATGCGCCCTCCACTGACGAAGTTGAGCGGGTTGCGCAAGCAGACCCTGAACCCGTCGCCGAAGTGGCAGTTGTCGAACCCGAGATGGTCGAACCTATCGTCGACACCGCCTCTCATGACGAACCTGTAGCCGTGATCGATGCTGTCGAGCAGACCCAGCAAGTGGAGGCCATCCCAGAAGAGGTTGCACCGGTTGCTGAAGCGGCACCTGTCGTGATCGCTGAGGAGACGGTCACCGCCGAGGCGGAGGTCGTCGAGAGGCCGGCTGCCGTGGTGCAAACCGAGCCAGCAACCAGCCCCGAAGTGAAGGTCAGCAAGGGTGCCGGTGTATTGGCCCGTGCCCGCAAGGCTTATGCCCCCATGGCAACGCCGGCTGCGGCTCCTGCCCCGACACCCCGTGAACCCGTGGAGTACGCTCCCCTGGTACGCAGCGAAGTCGTGACCTCCGGTCGCCACGGTGGCAGCACCGCTGCCAGCAACGTGGCAACCAGCCCGGCCGGTCGCCCCTGAGCAGACCCGTTAGTCTGAAAAAAGAGCCACACAATGTGTGGCTCTTTTTTTGTCTCTTTTTTGGGGCTGACATCGCCTTGATCTCCCTCCCTGCCCGTTCGATATCCACCGCTTTCCCGATGTTCAGCGGCCACACACACTCAGTCCAAGCAAGACGTGAATAACACACCAGACAGAGGATTCATCTCTGTCAAAGCATCACGACATGCCCTGCTTTGTCGACAGGGTCCGTGCATTGACAGCATATGATGCTATTGGCAAACAGTCTGGCAGCGTTCCCCTTTGGTAGCACAGTCGGTGTGTTCAGTGGTGGCTGAGACAACCCAGGTTGAACGGGAATGCCAGACATAGGGCAACCTGTGGCACTCTTCACTCTCATCATTTCTGGTGAGGATCATAGACCCGTTGAACGCCCTCCCTTCAGCTTCACGTGCAAGGGTCGGCTCGTAACAAGGCGTCACACAGGCAGGTTCCCCTCACTGTGCACAACGAGTGGTTCAGGGATGTAGAGAAGCTAAAGAGGTGATAGATAATGTCATTCAACTTCTTGTCTGATGGCATACAGCTATCACTCATTGAACTATTGCCGTATGACGTGACATTCACCAGGCAACAAAAAAGGGCCCGAAGGCCCTTGTTTCATTTCCAATGACTGTCGCGCTTACCCGCCAAAGAGATGGTTGTTCAGCAGGAACAGGCCGCCGGAGAGCAGCATGGTGAGCGGCAATGTCAGCACCCAGGCAAGCAGAATGGTCTTGATGGTCTGGCTCTGCAGGCCGGACTTGTTGGCCACCATGGTCCCCGCCACCGCAGAGGAGAGAATGTGGGTGGTGGACACCGGCATCCCGGTCAGACTCGCAATCCCGATGGACGCGGCGGCCGTGATCTGGGCTGCAATGCCCTGGCTGTAGGTCATGCCGGTGGAACCGATCTTCTCCCCTACCGTGTAGACGATACGACGCCAGCCCACCATGGTGCCGCAACCGAGCGCCAGGGCGATGGACACGATGACCCAGGTCGGCGCATATTCGGCCGTGGCGGTCAGATCCTTGCGCCATTTGGCGAGATCGGTCAGCTCCTTGGCCGGCAGCGGCAATTTGGAGACCTTGCGGGCAGTGTCGTCGATGCACAGCAGCAGACGACGCACCTCGCGGCGATCTACCAGGTTCATCTCCTCGTAGGTGCGCACCTGGCCCAGACGCTTGTCGAGGGTAGCCATGGCCTGCAGGGCCTCCCCTGCCGCACAGTGGCTCATCAGCTCTTCCTGGGCTTTGGCAGGCACACTGAAGTTCACCAGATGGGAAACCTGATCCTGGTTACGCTGGTAGATCTCCATGATGCGCTGGTTGGCATCCTGGGTTCTGTCCAGATCATAGGAGCGGCTGTTCATGTCCAGCGCAAAATAGGCAGGCGCCATGCAGATCAGCACCAGCATCACCAGACCGATGCCTTTCTGACCATCGTTGGAGCCGTGCACGAAGCTCACCCCCATTGCGGAACAAATCAGTGTGACACGGGCCCAGAACGGTGGATGCTTCTTGCCGTCCACCAGCAGGCGCTCTTCCGGGGTCTTGTGGATCTTGCTGCCAAGCCATACGCGCTTCATGGCAAACAGCAGCAGGGCTGCAATGATGAAGCCCACGGTGGGAGAGATGATGAGAGAGAGCATGATGTCGATGGCTTTGCCGACGTTGATACCCTCTTTCAGGGGTTGATGGCTGATCAGGGCATAGGCACCGCCTACCCCCAGGATGGAACCGATCAGGGTGTGGGAGCTGGATGCCGGAATACCGAAGTACCAGGTTCCCAGGTTCCAGACTATGGCCGAGAACAGCAGAGAGAACACCATGATCAGACCCTGGGTGGAGTCCATGCCAAGCAGCAGATCGATGGGCAGCAGATGAACGATGGCGTAGGCCACCCCCAATCCACCCAGCATGACACCGGCGAAATTGAACAGACCGGAAGCCACCACCGCCATATGAGCCGGCATCGCCTTGGTATAGATAACCGTTGCTACCGCGTTGGCGGTATCGTGAAAGCCGTTGATGAATTCATAGGCCAGCACAAAAAAAACGGCCAATACCAAACCGATTGACCACCACAAACCCAAACCACTAAACATTTCAAACATAAAAACGAACCTGTTTATGAGTTGCG
The DNA here is from genome assembly GCF_041402625.1 of Aeromonas sp. S19(2024). Taxonomy (NCBI): domain Bacteria; kingdom Pseudomonadati; phylum Pseudomonadota; class Gammaproteobacteria; order Aeromonadales; family Aeromonadaceae; genus Aeromonas; species Aeromonas sp. S19(2024). Next base: position 436,194 of record NZ_JBGLQU010000003.1, on the reverse strand, counting down.
GCGGATTATGCCAGAAGGCTCGATGCGCCATACCCGTTGTTGAAATATTTCAGCAAAAAAAAAAAAGGGCATTCCGTCAGAAAATGTCTTAGGGCCTGTAGGAACGGGGCTTGTCGAGGATTAATTTAAGTCCATTCCATTACTGTGGATAGGCGCCAATCAAAGCCTGAGCATGGCTCAATGTCCCGAAAAAGGCCGCTTTTCAACCCGCTCGGCACGCCCGTTTCCTTTTGTCAGATAAAAAAAGAGGGTGCCTTGGCACCCTCCTCGATAGACAAGCCGCACGGTGCGGGGATCAATCCTGGTTGATCCGGCTGGCCACAGCCCCTTGCTGACTCTTGTATTTGGCATTTTCCCGTTTGTTGTACGGGCGAGCCGCGGTACCTGACAGCATCTCGAAGTTCAGGGCACCGATCTTCATCTTGGGACGCAGGGCCAGAGGCAACTTGCCGCCGTTGTAAAACTCCAGCACGATGCGACCGGACCAGCCCGGATCGATGCGGTGGGCGGTGACGTGCACCATGAGGCCCAGGCGCGCCAGGGAGGAGCGACCATCCAGCCAGCCGACGATATCGGCGGGCAAGGTAACCGATTCATAGGTCACCGCCAGCGCCAGCTGACCCGGGTGCAGATAGAAGGCTTCACCGTCCGGCACGTGGATCTCCTCGCTCATCACCCGCTCGATGGCATCGGCCATCTCGGCACTGGTACCGCCAAGGTCGATGTAAGGCGCGGTATGATCGCGAAACACCCGAAACTCGTTGCCCAGCAGCACATCGACGCTGACGCCGCTGATCCGCTCAACACCGGGCCGCGGCTCGATGACGATCTTGCCTTCATCCAGGTGCCTTTCGATATCGGTATCACAAAGACGCATTCTGCGACTCTCCTGACAATAGATTCATTAAAAAAAGCCGGGCATCACCCGGCTTGTTTTCTCTCAACCAATCAACATATGGCGGATACGCGCCTTGAGCATGTCGATGGCGATGCGGTTCTTGCCGCCACGGGGCACGATCACGTCGGCATACTGCTTGGACGGGTCGATGAACTGCATGAACATGGGACGCACAGTCTTCTGATACTGCTTGAGCACGGAGTCCATGGTACGACCGCGCTCCTGCACATCGCGCACCAGACGGCGCAGCAAACAGATGTCGAGCGGGGTATCCATGAAGATGGAGGCGTCCATCAGTTCGCGCAGGCGGCTGTCAGTCAACAGCAGTATCCCTTCGAGGATGATGACACGGCGCGGTGCAAAGGTAGTGACCTCGGTCATGCGCGTGTGCTCGGTATAGGAGTACTGGGGGATGTTGACCGCCTCCCCTTGCGTCAGCTGGGTCAGATGCTGCACCAGCAGATCGTGATCCAGGGCATTGGGGTGGTCATAGTTGGTCTTGACCCGCTCTTCCATGGTCAGGTGGGTCTGATCACGGTAGTAGCAATCCTCGGTGATCACACCAATCTGACCCGCTCCCAGCTCGGCCACCAGCTCTTCATAGATGGTTTGGGCGATAAGACTCTTGCCGGACGCGGATGCACCAGCAATACCGATGATCACGCAGGAATGTTGAGTATCAGACATTGAAAATACCTAAAGAGAAGAGCACTGGGGATTGTTTAAACCGATCCATTATATGAAAAAGGGGTGGCCATGCCCACCCCAAATCCGCCCCCCTTGGTCGAACGCCGATTATTCGTCCAGCGCCACCGTGTAGAGCGGGGTCGCAATCGGTTTTGCGCTGAAATAGAGCTCGGCCCCTACCCGGCGAGCCAGTTTCAGGTAAGTCTGTGACAGCTCGCCATCCGGCGCACCGAACACGGTGGGGCAGCCGTCATCCATGTGCTGGCGAATGTCGATATGCAGCGGCAACTGACCAAGCAGCGCCAAGTGATACTGCTCCGCCATCTTCTGGCCACCGCCGGTACCGAACAACGGCTCGTGATGCCCGCAGGCGCTGCAGACGTGGTAACTCATGTTCTCGACAATGCCAAGCACAGGCACATTGACCTTGTTGAACATGGCAATCCCTTTGCGGGCATCTGCCAGCGCCACATCCTGGGGCGTCGTGACGATCACCGCCGCCGTGGTGGGCACCTGCTGGGCCAACGTCAGCTGGATATCGCCGGTGCCCGGGGGCATGTCCACCACCAGGTAGTCCACCTCGCCCCAGCGGGTCTCGTGCAGGATCTGCCCGAGAGCCTTGCTCGCCATGGGACCGCGCCAGATGGTGGCATCCTGCTCGGCCACCAGATAACCGATGCTGTTGCTCTTGATGCCGCAGGCCATCACCGGCTCCATCAGCTTGCCATCAAAGCTGACAGGGCGCTCCTTGAGGGTCCCCGTCATGGTCGGGATGGAGGGGCCATAGATGTCCGCATCCAGCAGGGCGACCCGCGCCCCCTCTTTTTGCAGCGCCAGCGCCAGGTTGACCGCGGTAGTGGACTTGCCCACCCCTCCCTTGCCGGAGGCAACCACCAGGATATTGCGGATCCCCTGCACCGCCGCCAGTTGCTGCGCGCGGGGCATGCTGGCCACGTCTATCTCCCCCGTCCAGTCGATGCGGGTCGCGCCGGTTGCGCTGCGCAGCTGGGCATCGAACTCCTCTTTGATCTGTTCAAACAGGGACAGGCCTGCAAAGGGCAGCACCAGCGTGATGGCCAGGGTCTGTTCGTGCCGCTCGACGGAACGCACAAAACCGGCCGCGACCAGATCCTTGCCCCATCCTGCCGGCTTAAATTCGGCCAGGATCTGTTTTACTGAATCAATCACCATTAACTCCCCATTATGTTGTCGTTATGCTGAGGTGAACGGTTACCGCACATAAATCAGTGGCTTGCCGACGTCATCGTGATGCCGCCAGTCAGGGCACCGGGGGCCACAACCCTAGGCAGGCCGCCCCCAATTCGGGTAACATGCACGGCACTGTATCATCCCAACAGGCACATAAAGAACGTATTATGGCAACTGATCCTCGTAGAATGCTGGTAACCTGCGCCCTCCCCTATGCCAACGGCTCCATCCATCTCGGCCACATGCTGGAACACATCCAGGCCGATATCTGGGTTCGTTATCAGCGAATGCGTGGCCATCAGGTGCATTTCGTCTGTGCCGACGATGCCCACGGCACGCCCATCATGCTCAAGGCGCAGCAGATGGGGATCTCGCCAGAAGAGATGATTGCCGCCGTCTCCCAGGAGCACCAGGGGGATTTTGCCGGTTTCAACATCAGCTTCGACAACTACCACTCCACCCACAGCGACGAGAACCGCGAGCTGGCGGGCGTGATCTATGGCCGCCTCAAAGAGTCCGGCAAAATCAAGATCCGCACCATCTCCCAACTGTTCGATCCGGAAAAATCCATGTTCCTGCCGGATCGCTTCGTCAAGGGCACCTGCCCCAAGTGCAAGTCCCCCGATCAGTACGGTGACAACTGCGACGCTTGCGGCGCCACCTACAGCCCGACCGAGCTGATTGATCCGAAATCCGCCGTCTCCGGTGCGACCCCGGTGATGAAGGACTCCGAGCACTTCTTCTTCGACCTGCCCCAGTTCGAAGCCTGGCTCGCCGACTGGGTACGCGGCTCCGGCGCCATCCAGGAAGAGATGGCCAACAAGATGCAAGAGTGGTTCGAAAGCGGCCTGCAGCAGTGGGACATCACCCGTGACGCCCCCTACTTCGGCTTCGAAATTCCCGGTGCCCCCGGCAAATACTTCTATGTCTGGCTGGACGCCCCCATCGGCTACATGGCGTCGTTCAAGAACCTGTGCAACAAGCGCGGCGACATCGACTTCGACAGCTACTGGAAAGCGGACTCCGACGCCGAGCTCTATCACTTCATCGGCAAGGACATCGCCTACTTCCACTGCCTGTTCTGGCCGGCCATGCTGGAAGGCGCGAACTTCCGCAAGCCGACCAAGGTCAACGTGCACGGCTATGTAACCGTCAACGGCGCCAAGATGTCCAAGTCCAAGGGCACCTTCATCAAGGCGTCCACCTATCTCAAGCACCTGGATCCGGAGTGCCTGCGTTACTACTACGCCGCCAAGCTCAACAGCCGCATCGACGATCTGGACTTGAACCTCGAAGACTTCGTCTCCCGCGTCAACGCCGACGTGGTCAACAAGCTGGTCAACCTGGCCTCTCGCAACGCCGGCTTTATCGCCAAGCGTTTTGACGGCAAGCTGGCCGCCACCTGCGCCGAGCCCGCACTCTACGCCGAGTTTGCCAACGCCAGCGCCAGCATCGCCGAAGCCTATGAAGCGCGCGAATTCAGTCGCGCCATCCGCGAGATCATGGCACTGGCCGACAAGGCCAACCGCTATGTGGACGACAAGGCTCCCTGGGTCATCGCCAAGCAGGAAGGGGCGGATGCCGAATTGCAAGCCGTCTGCTCCGTCGGCATCAACCTGTTCCGCGTGCTGATGGCCTACTTGAAGCCCGTCATGCCGCAACTGGCCGAGCGCGCCGAAGCCTTCCTTGGCGAAACCCTGACCTGGGACGGCATCGCCGCCCCTCTGGTCGACCACGGCGTCGCCCCCTTCAAGGCACTCTTCTCCCGCATCGAGTCCGCCAAGGTGGATGCCATGGTGGAAGCGTCCAAGGAAGATCTCGCCAAGGAGCAGAGCAAGAAGCCGGCAGGCCCCCTGGTGGACGATCCCATCAGCGAGACCATCACCTACGACGACTTTGCCAAGATTGACCTGCGGGTGGCGCTGATCAAGAAAGCCGAAGCGGTGCCGGAAGCCGAGAAGCTGCTGAAGTTGCAGCTGGACATCGGCGGCGAAACCCGTCAGGTCTTTGCCGGTATCAAGTCCGCCTACAACCCGGAAGATCTGGAAGGCAAGCTGACCGTGATGGTGGCCAACCTGGCCCCGCGCAAGATGCGCTTTGGTATGTCTGAAGGCATGGTGCTGGCGGCAGGTCCGGGTGGCAAGGATCTCTGGATCCTCGAGCCCCAGGAAGGTGCCCAGCCGGGCATGCGCGTGAAGTAATACGCCCCTTCCCGGACAGTCCCAATGAAAAGAGAGGCCAATGGCCTCTCTTTTTTTACCTTGTGGAGTGCTTACTGCCCGCTCTGCAGCAATGCCATGCGAAGGCCGACCAGCTCCGCCTGATGGCAATCCAGTTGCAGTAGTTGGCAGCGGATCTCTGTTTTCAGGGCTCGCCGTTGCTGGCCTCGCCCCGTTTCGCCCCCAAGGCGTCTGAGCCATTGGCGCCTGTCCTGCAATTGCCCAAGCCGCTCCTGCCAGCTCACCTGCATGGACAACCAGGCCGGATCCCCTCCCCCCTGTGCCGTCAGCAGCTCCATCCCGTAGCGCGCCTGTTTCAGCACCAGACGCAGCCGGTGCCAGCACCGAAGTTTCGCCCTGATGCCCACAGGAAGGGAGGTGGTCTTCGCCAGTGCATCCGACAGTGACAGCGCTAGGTGCAGCCGAAACAGCGGCAAGAGATCGACACCGACAGGTACCTCTTCCAGTCGGGCCAGCCAACGGGCCAGCGGGCCGGTCAACAGGGGGACCCGTGGCAAGCGGCTCTGCCGAAGCGAGCCACCATGATGCTGCGCATAGACCTGGGCATCGCGCAGGGCGGAGAGCGTACCGACGGCACGGGTCAATCGCCGCTCCAGCTCGGGCTCATGAATGAGGGGTCGCCACAGGGCGAGCAGCGCCAGCAGGCGACGGGCCGCTATCCGGTAGGCATGCGCCTCTTCCATCCCCTTGTGCTGGCGCAGTGCCAGGGTCGCCCCCCGATATTGCCCAACGAGCCGGTTGGCCTGCGCAATCCCGCTCTCCCCCATGAACCCTCCCGGCTAGTTGGTATGAAAACCGGTTCCGGTGGGTGGCAACGCCTGGATGCACTCCATTCGGGTGACGGTGGCGGTTCGGGGCCCGTGCTCAAGCCAGCCCAGCATCATCTGTACCTTCTGTTCGGGACCGGCAATCAGGATTTCCACCGAGCCATCTTCCAGGTTGTAGGCATGCCCCCGCAGCCCCAGTTGCAGCGCCCGCTCCCGGGTGAAGTAGCGAAACCCCACTCCCTGAACCTGACCCCACACCCGCACGACAAACGATTGCTCTCCCATTTATCACACCTTTTCCTTAAGTAATTTTTCCCCGGGGCGATAATGAGCGCGACACTCTCTTCCCCTTGCAGGACGCAATACCATTATGAAAGAAGTAAAGTTTCGGTGGGTTGACCGTTATCTCATTCACCTCACGATCAGCGAGAAATTTCTCATCACCTTCTGGTGCCCCCTGGTGTTCATCGCCTTCCTCACCTGGTATCTGCTGGCCGACGGCCATGATCAGGCGATGCAGCTCAGAGTGGATCAGCTCAAAGGGCGGGTCGAGACCACGGCCCAGCTGGTGAGCCAGCAGCCGACCCTTACCCTGCCCGCGGATCTCGTACTCACGCCTGGCGCCGCCACCGGCCTTAGCCAGCAGGGGGACATCTATCGCTATGGCGCCAGCGCAGGACAGGCGGGCGTCGTCTCCGGCACCCTGGATACGAGTCACTACGCCCTCTGGGATGGTCAGGGCACCACGCTCACCATCATCGCGGTGCTGGCCGCCCTGCTGGCCCTCATCACCCACTATCTGATGACCTTTGTCTCGGGGGCCCTCTACTCCACCAACAAGGCATTGCAGACGGTAGCGAACGGCGATCTCACCTTCCGGCTCAATTTCTTCCCGGTGCGCGACGAGTTCTCCATTCTGGCGGGCAGCATCGACACCTTCACCGACCGCCAGCACAAGATAGTGCAACTGGTGGAAGAGTCCGCCGATGCCCTTACCCTGGCCGCAGACGAATTTCGCGAGCATGCCAGCGACGGCGAGCAGCTTGCCCGCGCCCAGCGCCAGCACATGGACTCCCTGGCCGCCGCCATGGAGCAGATGTCCGCCGCCATCCGGGAAGTGGCCCGCAACGCCAATGACACCCTGCTGCAAACCCGCCAGTCCAGCGACGAGGCGACTCACGGGGCACAGCGGGTGGCACGTACCATTACCGCCATCCGCACCCTGGCAGACGAGATTGGCAATGCCTCGGGCGCGGTCGAGCGGCTGACTCACAACGCCAATCGCATCAACGAAGTGGTCAACGTCATCAACGCCATCTCCCAGCAAACCAACCTGCTGGCCCTCAACGCCGCCATCGAGGCGGCCCGCGCCGGTGAACAGGGACGCGGCTTTGCGGTGGTGGCCGACGAGGTGCGCACCCTCGCCAGCCGCACCCAGCAGGCCACGGTGGAAATCCAGCAGATGATCGAGGAGCTCCAGGCCGGGACCGGGGCGTTGAACGACATCATGGAGAAGACGGTGGGGCGCGCGGCCGACAGCCAGCAGCTCATCACCGAGGTGGGCATGGACATCGAGCGGCTCAGCAACCACAGCGATGCGGTGCTGGAGATGAGCACCCAGATCGCCACCTCCAGCGAAGAGCAGAGTTCGGTGGCCGAGGAGATCACCCGCAACCTCGACAAGGTGCGCCACGAGGCGAGCCGGGTGGAGGAGTCCGCCAGCGCGGCGGTCGCCGGCACCACCGGCCTCAAGGGAACCGCCAGCGAACTCGGTCAGGCGCTCACCGGCCTGCGGATCTGACCCCCTCCGGCAGGCCATCGTCCAGATGGCCTGCCATGTCTGGGCCAGGCGCTGGGGACGCGCGGAACAGTCCGTTCGACCCTGACCGCGTGAGGATGCACGGATCCCGGTAGACGCGGCTTGCGTGCCTACCCTCACAGCCCCTACTATATGCCCCCTTCTTTTCTACCATCGGCAACTACCCATGAGCGCTTCCATCTATCTCGTCAAAGGCCGCGAAAAATCCCTGCTGCGTCGCCACCCCTGGATCTTCTCCAAGGGCATTGAGCGGGTGCAGGGCAACCCCGTTGACGGCGATACCGTCGAGATCTTCACCCATGACGGCAAATGGCTCGCCCGTGGCGCCTGGTCCGGCAGCTCCCAGATCCGTGCCCGGGTCTGGACCTTCGACAAGGATGAGAGCGTCGATCTCGACTTCTTCATCCGTCGCCTCAAATATGCGCAGGAGTCCCGTGACGGGCTCATCAAGCGTCAGGGCCTCACCGGCTATCGCCTCTGCGCCGCCGAATCCGACGGTCTGCCGGGCCTCACCATCGACCGCTACGCCGACTTCCTGGTGTGCCAGATCCTCTCCGCCGGTGCCGAGTTCCAGCGCGAGCTGATCACGCAAGCCCTGCGTACCCTCTACCCCGAGTGCAGCATCTATGAGCGCTCCGACGTGGCCGTGCGCAAGAAGGAAGGGCTGAAGGAGCGCACCGGCGTCATCCATGGCGAGACCCCGACCGACCTCGTGGTGATCGAGGAGAACGGCGGCGTCAAGATCCTGGTCGATATTCGTAACGGTCACAAGACGGGTTTCTATCTGGATCAGCGGGACAACCGCCTTGCCGCAGCGAAATACACTGAAGGCAAGCGGGTGCTCAACTGCTTCTGCTACACCGGCGGTTTCGGGGTCTATGCCCTCCAGGGCGGTGCCAAGGAGGTAGTCAACGTCGATCTCTCCCAGAATGCGCTGGACATCGCCCGCCAGAACGCCGAACTGAACGGTCTCGATACCAGCAACACCCAGTTCGTCCGCCACGACGTCTTCAAGCTCTTGCGCGAATATCGCGAGAAGGGCGAGAAGTTCGATGTCATCGTGCTGGATCCGCCCAAGTTTGCCGAGAGCAAGGCCCAGCTGCTGGGCGCCTGCCGCGGCTACAAGGACATCAACATGCTGGCCTTCCAGCTGCTGGCGCCGGGTGGCGTGCTCTTGACCTACTCCTGCTCCGGCCTGATGGAGCAGAGCCTGTTCCAGAAGATAGTGGCCGATGCGGCCCTCGATGCCGGCCGCGACGCCCAGATCCTGGAGCTCCTCTCCCAGGCATCCGATCACCCCATCGGCACCGCCTATCCGGAAGGCTTCTACCTCAAGGGACTGGTGGTGCGCGCCCGCTAAGCCGAGCAGACCAGCGCAGCCCCCTTGTTCCCGGTTCCAGATCCGGGCCAGGCTGGGTTCTGCTAGTCATCAAAAAGCCCGCGATCGTAGCGGGCTTTTTTTATGCGGCCGCCAAAGAGACAACCTCCCCCCGACTTTGCCACCAACAGCGATTGCTGCCCCCATCCCTCCTCTTCCACTGACGACTGCCATCTTCAATCAAAGGTTGCCGCATCGTTAACCCGAATCTCATCTCTCTTTCACTACACAACCCACCAGCAGAGACATGCCCGGCATTTGCTTTATGCAAAAGCATGAAATATTACGCATCAAAATTCAAAAATCCTCGGGGAAATATCAGCCATAAACGCATATCCACTCATTTGAATGAATATTGCTGTTTTCCCCCTGCAATGGATCACGCCATGCCCCTTGTCCGCCTCGCACATTGCCTGGGGCGACAATACTCGCCCACCACAAGTCATCCCGCTCAATCACGCGCTGGCGCGCCCAGCGGGAAGTAGTGTCGAAATGGCCTCGCCTCCTCCACCACCCGCACGATGGAGGGATGATTGAGCAGACGGGCGCGATAGGCACGCAGACGGCCATAGCCAGCCGGGATCTCGTGGGCCCAGTCGGCGTAGAAGAGCGAGGGTGCGGCGGCGCAATCGGCCAGCGTGAAGTCTGCGCCGGCAATCCAGTGGCGTCCTTCCAGCCGCTGATCGAGCCAGGGGTAGATCTGATTGAGCAGCTCGCGGGCCTCCACTGCGCCATAGCGGTCGCGATCCGCGACCGGGCGCAGCGCATCCAGCACCACTTTTTGCATCGGCGTCATCACATAGTTGTCGAAGACGCGATCCAGCATATGCACCTCCAGACCCGCATCGCCGGGCGGGATCAGGCTGACTGGGCCCGGATGGTGCGCCTGCAGATGGGCGACGATGGTGCTGCTCTCGAGGATGCAGCGACCATCATCCAGCAACACCGGGAAGCGCTTGAGTGGCCAAAGGGCGGCAAGTTCGGCGCTGGCCGCCGGCTCTTCGAGGTTCAGGTATTCGAACAGGGTGGCATTCTCGTAGAGAGCGATCAGCACTTTCTGGCTGTAGGACGAAAAGGGGTGGGCATAGAGTTTCATAAGGATGTTCCTGACGCTCAGAGGGATGACTTCCCTAGTCTAGATCCCCTCTCTATTTTCGATGCGTCCCTATCCCATGCTGGTTTTGGGATGATAAACGCCCATTCATGACGGCAATCACACTCGTATGACTCTCTTTTAGGTAGGGTGATCCCGCCTGTGGCCGCCAAGCCGGGGCAGCCGACTCATCAGGGTTGATGAGCGGCACCACAACAAAAATCGATGTCAGGCCAAGCTGAACATCATCAAGGATCCCGTCATGAATCAATCATTGCCGCTGTTGACGCCGCTGCGGGGCATCGCTGCCCTGATGGTGGTGCTGTTCCACGCCCGCTTGCTGCTCTTCCCCCAGTGGATGGAGTCGATCGCCGGCCACACCCAACTCATCGAGAACGGCTACCTCTGGGTCGATCTCTTCTTTATCTTGAGCGGGCTGGTGCTGGCCCATGTCTACGGGGAGGCTTTCGCCCGCACGCCCCGCACCATAAGTTATGGCCGCTTCCTCTGGCTGCGGCTGACCCGGGTTTATCCCCTCTACCTGGTGACCCTGCTGCTGCTGGTGGGCTGGGAGCTCTACAAGGCCCACCACGGGATTGGCTTCTACGCCGGCCCCCTGTTCAAGATGTGGGAGTGGGAAGGAATGCCTCCGTTCGGCTCACCCTTTACCCCGGCCGAGGCGCTGCCAAGCAGCCTGTTGCTGCTGCAGGTGGTGACCGCTCACGGATTGACCTGGAACTTCGCTGCCTGGTCGCTCAGCGTGGAGTGGATTAGCTATCTGCTGTTTCCGCTGCTCATTCCCCTCGCCGTCACCCGCAGCCCCTGGAGCAACCTCGCCCCCTTGCTGGCCCTGACGGTGCTGGCCTTTATCGTGCACAGTCGCGGTACCCTGGATGTCACCAGCGGGGCGCTGGCCATCGGGCGCGGGGTGAGTGAATTCGTGCTCGGCCTCTGGCTGCTGCCGAAGGTGAAGGCTGCCCGCCAGTGGTCCATGATGCAGCAAGATCTGCCGCTGCTGCTCGCCTTTATGCTCCCCTTCGCACTGATGCAGTTCACCATGACACCGTTGTTGACCCTGCTGCTGATCAGCGCCTACGTGTTGCTGATCTGGATTGCCGCTGTCCAGGGTGATCGCCAGAGCCCGCTGCTGCGCCTCCTGGACAACCGCTTCACCAACTGGCTGGGGGATCTCTCCTACTCCATCTACCTGCTCCACGCCCTGGTGTTGCTCACCGGCTGCGAGCTTGTCCACTCTCTGGCGCCGGGGCTCACCGCGTGGTGGTACGCCCAGACCAACCCCTTGCTGGGGGTGCTGGCCACCCTGTTGATGCTCGCCGTGCTGATCGGGCTCTCGGCGCTGAGCTACACCCTGCTGGAGCGGCCGCTGCAACGGCGACTGCGCCGGCTAGGCAAGGCGCCCCAACCAGTGATGGAGCAAGCTGGCTAGTTTCCGTCGCCACATGCTGCCCCGATGCAAGACCGGCACGCCGTCGGGGCGGCTCAAAGTGGGACTAGCCTGAGCAAGGCGAAGAGTACGGCTCTTTTTGAACCCGACAATCCCCTGCGCTTTGTGTGAATTCCAGTTCGAATCAAGAGGGCCGTCTGTGGCATAATGGCCCGTCCTGTGGTCCTCGGCGGGGCTTCGCTGGCGCATCCTTGCCCTCCTCCCGTCCTGCCAGGCAGCCTGACATCACTGTGTTCACAGGCCGCCAGGGCCACCCTATTTTTGCGCGCACATTTGACGGTGCCATAGCAGTTATTTGCACACGCAAGTCTGCCCACACAAGGGGAAAGCATGTCTTCCATTCGTCTGACCCAATACAGCCACGGCGCTGGCTGCGGCTGCAAAATCTCTCCCAAGGTGCTCGACACCATCTTGAAGAGCCAGATTCCGGGCTTTGACGACCCCACTCTGGTGGTCGGCAACAGCAGCAAAGATGACGCCGCCGTGGTGGACATCGGCAACGGTCAGGGCATCGTCTCTACCACCGACTTCTTCATGCCCATCGTCGACGATCCCTTCACCTTCGGTCGCATCGCCGCCACCAATGCCATCAGCGACATCTATGCCATGGGCGGCAAGCCCATCGTCGCCATCGCCATCCTCGGCTGGCCCATCAACACGCTGGCGCCGGAAGTGGCCCAGCAGGTGATCGACGGCGGCCGCCAGGTGTGTCACGAGGCGGGCATTTCTCTGGCAGGCGGTCACAGCATCGACGCCCCAGAGCCCATCTTCGGCCTGGCGGTGACCGGTATCGTGCCTCTCGACGCCATCAAGCAGAATGACACCGCCCAGGTGGGCGACACCCTCTATCTGACCAAGCCCCTTGGCATCGGTATCCTCACCACAGCCCAGAAGAAGGGCAAGCTCAAGCCCGAGCATGAGCAACTGGCCCCGGATGCCATGTGCACCCTCAACAAGATTGGCCAGCGCTTCGCCGCCTTACCCGGCGTGCACGCCATGACCGACGTGACCGGTTTTGGGCTGGCAGGCCACCTGCTGGAGATGTGCGAAGGTTCCGGCGTCAGTGCCCGTCTGGACTTCAAGGCGCTGCCGCTGCTGGACGAGGTGGATTACTACCTGAGTGAGGGCTGCGTACCGGGCGGTACCCTGCGCAACTTCGACTCCTATGGTGACAAGCTGGGCGCCATGGATGATCGCACCCGCAACATCCTGTGCGACCCGCAGACCAGCGGCGGCCTGCTGGTAGCCGTCGGTAAAGAAAGTGAAGCCGAGCTCCTTGCCATTGCCGCACAGGCAGGGCTGACCCTCTCTCCCATCGGCCAGTTGCAGGCCCGCACCGCCAACCAGTTCATCGAGGTTGTCCAATGAGTGCCCTGTCACTGGCCACGGATTACGCCCGGATCTTTCTGGATGAGGTTCCACTCATCGATCTGCGCGCCCCCGTCGAGTTCAAGGAAGGGGCCTTTCCCACCGCCGTCAGCCTGCCGCTGATGACGGACGAGGAGCGCGCCCGGGTCGGTACCTGTTACAAGCAGGAGGGACAGGCCGCAGCCATCGCCCTGGGCCATCAACTGGTGGGAGGCGCGGTGCGCGCCGCGCGCATGGAAGGCTGGCTGGCCAGGTTGCGCCAGCAACCCGACGCCCTGCTCTACTGTTTTCGCGGCGGCCTGCGCTCCCAGACAGTGCAGCAGTGGCTGGCCGAGGCCGGCATCACCCGCCCCCGGATCGCGGGTGGCTACAAGGCGCTGCGCCACTTTCTCATCGACACCCAGGCGAAGGCCAGTGCAGAGTGCGGCTGGACCGTGCTGACCGGCATGACCGGCTCCGGCAAGACCCACATGCTGGCGCACATCACCCAGGCGGTGGATCTGGAAGGGCACGCCCGTCACAGGGGGTCGTCGTTTGGCCAACTGCCGGGTGGGCAACCCGGCAACATCGACTTCGAAAATCGGCTTGCCATCGAGCTGCTTCAGCGTCGCAACCGGGGAGAGTCACAGTTTGTCCTGGAAGACGAGAGCCGTCTCATCGGTCGCTGCGCCCTGCCACTCAACCTCTATGAGGCCATGTGCCGGGCTCCTCTGGTGGTGGTGGAGGTGCCGCAGGAGGCACGGGCCGAGCAGATCCGCACCGATTACGTGCAGGATCTCTGGCTGCGCTATCTGGAGTTCCATGGGCCAGATGCAGGCTGGCCCCTCTTTGCCGGCTACCTCACCGACGCCATGGCCAGGCTCAAGCGCCGACTCGGTGACAAGGATTATCGCGAACTCGATGGGCTGTTGCAGGCCGCCCTCAGGGAACAGGCCCAGAGCGGGGACACCCGCGCCCATCTGGTCTGGATCAGGCTGCTGCTGACTCGCTACTATGACCCCATGTACCGCTATCAGCTGGACAACAAGCGCGAGCGGATCCTGTTTCGTGGTGACAAGGAGGCCTGCCTCGCCTTCTTCGCCAAACGCTCCCCCCTTCAGACCCCTCAGGAGAGTCCCACATGTTGAAGTTCGAGGTGATCCCGGTCACCCAGTTCGCCCAGAATTGTTCTCTTATCTGGTGTGACGAGACCCGCCAGGCTGCCCTCGTCGATCCCGGCGGCGAGGCGGACAAGCTGCTGGCCGCCATTGCCAAACGGGGGCTGACCCTCACCCATATCCTGCTGACTCACGGCCATCTGGATCACGTGGGCGCCGCCGCCGATCTGCGCGAGAGAACCGGTGTCGCCATTACCGGCCCCCACAAGGAGGATGCCTTCTGGCTCGATATCCTGCCCCAGCAGAGCCAGATGTTCGGCTTTGCCCATACTCCGGCCTTTACACCGGATAGCTGGCTCGAACAGGGTGACAAGGTACAGGTTGGCAAATGCGAGCTGGAGGTCTATTTCTGCCCGGGCCACACTCCGGGCCACATCGTGCTGCTCTGCCAGGCAGAACGCCTCGCATGGGTGGGGGATGTGCTCTTTGCCGGCAGCATAGGCCGCACCGATTTCCCGCGCGGGGATCACGGGACGCTGATCAAGTCGATCACCGAGACCCTGCTGCCGCTCGGGGATGAGATCGTCTTTATTCCGGGCCATGGCCCGAGCTCCACCTTTGGTCACGAACGGGCCAGCAATCCCTATCTGACACAGCCCATCTGGTAATCCCCCCGCTCCTCGCGGGCATCCCATTGAGCCTTGAGGCGCAAGATCTCCGGCATGATCTCGAGAAAACGGGAGAGCAGCCGGGGATCGAAGTGCTGGCCTGCACCATCGCGCATGGTAGCCAGCACCCGGTCCAGGGGCCAGGGCTCCTTGTAGGGACGACGCACGCTCAGGGCGTCAAAGACGTCAGCGATGGCCACTATCCGCGACGCCTCGGGGATCCCCTCACCGGTCTCGCCAGCGGGGTAGCCCGAGCCGTCCCATTTCTCGTGGTGGTGCAGGGCAATCTCCGCCGCCATGCGAAAAATGGGGGCATCGGATCGCCTCAGGATCTCGTAACCGATGCGTGGATGACTTCGCATGATGACCCACTCCTCCTCGGTGAGGGGGCCGGGCTTCTTGAGGATGTGATCGGGGATACCAATCTTGCCCATGTCGTGCATGGGGGCCGCAAGCTCCAGCAGATCCGACTGCTCCGGGCTCCAGCCCGCCGCATCAGCCAGGGCCCGGGCGTATGCGGCCATGCGCCAGATATGCACCCCCGTGTCGGTGTCGTTGTAGTGGCCCGCCTCGCTCAGCATGACGATGGCGGTGCGATAGCTGCACTCGAGCTGATCGAGGCGCACCAGGGAGAGATGATTGCGCACCCGGGCACGCACCGTGCTCGGACAGACCGGCTTGTAGATATAATCCACTCCGCCCGCCTCGAACCCCTGGCTCTCGCTGTCTGCGTTGTCGCTCGCGGTGATAAAGAGCACCGGGATCCCGGCGTGAGCCGGATCGGCCTTGAGCCGGCGGCACACTTCGTAACCATCCATGTCGGGCATGCGCACGTCCAGCAGGATAAGTGCCGGCTCGTGACGCCCCACGGCGGCCAACCCCTCCTCTCCCCCTTTGGCAAAGAAGAGGTTGTACTCCTCTTTGAGGATTTGCCGCAGCAACCCGAGGTTGCTCGGCTCGTCGTCGATGATCAGCACGCGCGGTCGACTCATGGCGCAGGTTCCTCCCGATCCTCCAGATAATCCTCCAGCTTGCGGGTGGCGAACGGGATATCGAACAGCTCCAGGGCTGCACTTATTTCGCTCACCAGCTCGCAAGGCAAGTGACTCCTTGCCTGGCTCAGCGCCGGCTCAATCAGATCCAGATCCTCGCTCACCAGGGCCTGATGCAGGGCGTGCAGGCAGACCTCCCGCGCTTCCCCCTGGGCCAGCGGGGAACTGACCGCGCCCGGCTCGCGCCCGGCATAGGTATCGATGGAGTGTTGTGCCCGCTCCAGGGCCTCGAGGAAGGGTGCGATAAGCTGGCTGGTATCGCTCCCCTGCTCGATGGCCTCGTTCAACTCGGCACTGATACGCGCCACATCGGTGAGCGACAGGCTGCCCGCCACCCCCTTGAGCTTGTGGGTCAGGCTCGCGGCCGCATCGGTCTCGTGCTGGGCGATGTAACCCGGCAACACGGTACCGACCGTCATGTAGTCATCGCGAAAACGCCGCAGGTATTTAAGATAGACCGAGGCTTCACCCCAGTTGCGCAGTCCGGTATCGATATCGATGCCGGCCACCGGCTCGTGGGGGAGTCGCTCGTCGTTCACGGTGAGCGGCAGGACTACGTCCGGCAGATAACGCAGCAAGGTCGCGATGAGCTGCTCCACATCGAGCGGCTTGGCTATGAAGTCGTTCATGCCAGAGGCCAGCGCCGCCTCCCGCTGATCCTTGAATACCCCTGCGGTGAGTGCCAGCACGGGAGTCTCCTCCCGCCCCGGCAGCAGGCGCAGGCGACGGGTCGCCTCGTAGCCATCCATCACCGGCATCTGCACATCCATGAGCACCAGATCAATGCGCCGTGCCGGATCTGCCAGGCAGGCCAGGGCTCGCTCCCCATCGATGGCGGTCATCACCTCGGCCCCCTCCCGTTGCAACAAGCGGGTCGCCACCTCCAGGTTGATGTCGCTGTCATCCACCAGCAGTATGTGCACGCCCGGCAGGCGCAGACGGCGCTGGCCACTCTCAAGGGGCTCCACATGCTCGCGCTTCTCGTGGATGAGACGCGCCACCGCGTTGTAGAGACTGGAGCCGGTGACCGGTTTGTGCAGCACCAGATCCACCTGATCCGAGCCGGGGCGGTGCATCAGTTCATCCTGGGAATAGGCGGTCGCCATGATGATGATGGGTGAACGCTCCTGCTGCTCGAAGGCGCGGCGAATGGCCAGGCAGGTCTCGAGCCCGTCCATGCCCGGCATGATCCAGTCCAGCAGGATCACGTCGAAACGCTCCCCCTGGCGCAGCAGATGGTGCAGCGCCTGCTCACCGGACTCCACCACCCGCGACTGCCATCCGAGGGAACCCACCGTCATCGACAGGGCGTCGCGGGTCACCTGATTGTCGTCGGCGATGAGCAGCGAGATGTGCTGCAGGCGCTCGTTCAAGGCCTCGGGCCGCTCCACCTGCTCCAGCCGGACGCGGAACCAGAATTCGCTCCCCTTGCCAAGCTCGCTGGTGACGCCGATATCCCCCCCCATCAGATTCACCAGGCGGCGACTGATGGTCAGACCAAGCCCGGTGCCCCCGAAGCGGCGACTGGTGGAGGAGTCTGCCTGGGAGAATGCATTGAAAATGTTGGCCTGCTGCTCGGGGGGAATGCCGATCCCGGTGTCGCGCACCCGAAACAGCAAGGTGGCCATGCCGTCTTGCTCTGATTCCAGCACAACCTTGACCTCCACCTCGCCGCGTTCGGTAAACTTGATGGCATTGCCGGTCAGGTTGAGCAGCACCTGCTCGAGGCGCAGGGCGTCCCCAATCAGATGGGAAACCGGCTCGGGGGCACTGCTCACCACCAGTTCGAGGTGCTTCTGGCCAACGCAGGTGGACATGATGGCCGCCACGTGATCGAGCACCTCTTCGAGACTGAATGGCACCCGCTCAAGCTCGAGCCGACCCGACTCAATCTTGGAGAAATCAAGGATGTCGTTGATGATCCCGAGCAGCGCCTGCCCGGCCTGGTGGATTTTGCGCACCAGGGCATGCTGACCATCGTCGAGCCCTCCCTGTTCGAGCAGGTAGGTCAGCCCCATGATGGCGTTCATGGGGGTGCGGATCTCGTGGCTCATGTTGGCGATGAAATCACCTTTGACCTGTGCCAACCTGGCCGCTTCCTGCTGGGCCAGTTGCTCCTTGTGCCTGCTGCGCACCAGTGCAGCCACACCGGCACCAAACAACAGCAGCAGCACGGCGCTGGCGGCCAAGATGATCCCCCAGATATGAGTGCGAATGGCCTGCAGCTCGCTGTGCGGCACCAGGGACGCGGCTTTCCAGATCAGCTGATCATGATTCTGTGCCGGGTACAGGGTGGTCCAGCTCCAGAGTCCGTCGGCAGACTCCATCTGGCCGTTTGATGCGTCCCAGAACGCCTGCCAGGCCTGGGGAGAAGTCTGCTTCAGAGTCAGATCCGGGCGCTCGAGCATGAAGCCCCACTCCCGGGATGGGTCCGGGCTGCGCAGCCAGTATCCATCCTGGTTGAACAGCATGATGTGATCGGCTGCCTTGCCGCGGTTGTCGGCAAACTCCTTGAGCATACGGGCAGCCTGGACGTTGATAAGCAGCAGACCAAGATCACGCCCCCCAAGGCGCAGACGCTTGGCAATGCGGATCATGGGGTTGAAGGGGCGATCGATCACCCCGTGTTCAACGTTGAGATCGAGCGGCGAGACGTAGACCCGCTCCCAGGGCAGCGCCATGGCATCGCGAAAGTAGTAACGCTCCCCCTTGTTCTGCAACTGGTCGTCCGCTACACGCCACAGACGCTGGCCCTGACGTTCGATGCGCACCCGCTCCATGCCATCTGGGGCAAGCCAACGCACCTGGGCATAGTCGGGATTGCGGTTCAGCAGGATGGTGAACTGGACGGCCAGGGTGTCACGGTCATTGCGAGCCGCCGCTTCGAGCAGGATGGGTTCTTCCGACATGCTGCGCACATGGCGCAGCGGCACCGCCAGCTCGCCGTCAAGGCGGCCGCTGGCAAGCGCCAGGAAGGTGCTCTCATCGCTGCGAACGCGATAGAGCTCGCGCTCGATCAGTGCATTGCCCAGAAGATAGCCACCCGCCAGGACCAACAGCAGAATAGGTGAAAACAGCAGGATATATGTCCGTACGATTCCTTTCATAACGGTCAACATCGCCCCGAAAAATGGACTTGCCCGAGTACTTTTTGAACATCAGAGCACCACAACACGTGTCCTGCTGTCAATCATGCCTTCAAGTAAAGACCAATAGTGCTGTTTGAGTATTTTATTTTCCCGGAAAAAATGCTGTAAAAACAAAGAGGCCACCCGATTGGGTGGCCTCTTCACAGGAAAGTTCGTTGTCGATTAGACGCGAACGAAATCCAGGTGAACCAGCTTGTAGCGAACCGGGTGACGCTGGATAGCCTTCACGTTCACTTTGACTTCTTCACCGTTGATGACCAGGGTCAGCTCGGAGGAGTAAAACTCCGGCTTCTCTTGGGCCAGGATCAGCTTTTTGTGGTCCAGGGTAACGGACACGGCTTCTTTGCCTGCACCGTAAACGATGGCAGGAACCAGGTCAGCATGACGCAGGCGGCGGCTCGCACCTTTCCCCAGGTCAGAACGGACTTCAGCTTGGAATACGAAAGACATAGTGATTATCTCTTTTAAGATGAATGTATGGTGTTGACTGCGACCGGTCAGCACCTCGCAAAACGAGCGCGAATACTAGCACGGGCCCGAAGGGGATACAAGGAAAGAACCCGCGGCACTCCTCTCTAGGCAAAAAGGCACTCCACCACGCCTCTCGCCATCTCCTAACGCCCCTGCTCCAGACGGGCAAACTGCTGCTGTCGCTGGGCCGGGCTCAGGGAATCGAATTGCGCCAGAGTCTGCGCTTTCGGGCAATAGAGGCGCTGCCCGGCCTGTACCTGGATCCCTTTGGCCATCCTGTCACGATTTTCCTGCACCAGCGCCAGCAGATAACTGTAAGTATCCGAGCCGCCGGCCTCCTTTGACTGAAGCTGGCTTGCAATGCGCCACAGGGTTTCTCCCGCCGCCACCTGATGACAAACCCGCGATGCCTCCCCTGCCGCCGTGGCGGAAAGAGTCAGGGTCGCCTGCTCAGGGGCAGAATCTGCGGTGGCCATGGGCTGTGCATCTCCCTGTCTTGCCAAGGCCTGTGTGGGGACCTGCCCCCCAAGTCGTGCGAGCAAGGGCTCCCCCAGAGGCATCCGCGCCTTCCTCTCCCGAGGCAGGGAGAACTCGGCGACAAAGGCGACAGCGCCCGGGACTTCGAACGAGGGGGCCGAGGAGGCGGCTTGCTGTACTGATTGGTGGGGCGCCATGCCATAGGCCATCTCATCGATGCGCTTTAGCCTGGCCAGGTAAGCCTTGGAGAGCTGGGCCTCCCCTTCGAACAGATCGAAGGGGGGCACCAGCCGGGCAGGAAAGAGGATCTGCCAGCGGCCATTCTTCTTTCTCTGTTCAAGTGGGGGAAACTGATTGCCCCGCCAGGCCGCAAAAATGGGCGGCACGGGGCGCAGCACCGGATAGAACTCCGGGTTGAGCTGCACCCAGGTTTGTTCCGCAATGGGTTGATACCCGCTGATGTTGACCAGTGCCACCCCCAACCAGATCCCCAGCATATGACGGCCTCCCTTCCCTTTGGCGTCTCGTTGCTTTCACACTATGGCTCAGAAAACAGATAGATAGCAGCTTAGCACTGGGCAATGGCGCTCTGCACCCGTTTATCCGAGATAGGGTATGGCGTCCCCAGTTGCTGGGCGAAGAAGGAAACTCGCAGCTCCTCGATCATCCAGCGGATATTGGCCACCTCGGCCGGGATCAGCTGGGATTTGGGGATCTTGGCGAGCAGTGCCTTGTA
Organism: Aeromonas sp. S19(2024); assembly: GCF_041402625.1. Lineage (NCBI taxonomy): Bacteria > Pseudomonadati > Pseudomonadota > Gammaproteobacteria > Aeromonadales > Aeromonadaceae > Aeromonas > Aeromonas sp. S19(2024). The sequence goes on along the minus strand of NZ_JBGLQU010000003.1, from coordinate 415,620 downwards.
CTCCGACTCCACGCTGTGCACCTTGAGCATGTAGACCCGATCCCGGTTGGGATCGATGGCGAGCTTCTCGAGCCGCCGCTCGATGGCCCGCAGGTAGCGCAGCAAGTCAGGCAGCCGCTGCCAGCCGGTCTCGGTGACAAAGCCCTTGTGAATGAGGTTACCCAACTGCTGCTGGATGTCCGACATGGCAAAGGCGGTGTCGAGCTGCATCTTGCCCTTGAGCCGTTTCTTGATCTCATGGGAGAGGGTCAGCACGGCTTCCACCTGTTTGGCCACCTCCACCACCGCATCGTTGAGCTCGGCGCGGACATACTCCTTGAGCGCCTCGAAACCCGCCTCGTCCCAAGCCATGCCGCCGTGCTGCTCAATCAGCTTGTCGCAGCCGCAGGCGATGCAGTCGTCAATCAGCTCGGCCACCTTGCCAAAGGGGTTGAAATAAAGTCCCAGCTTGGCCTTGTTGGGCAACTTCTCCTGCAGATACTTGATGGGAGATGGCACGTTGAGCAGCACCAGCCTGCGTTGGCCTGCCCACATCAGCTGCTGCTGCACCACTGGACTCTCCACCAGCTGGATGGCGACCGAATCCTTCTGATCCACCAGGGCCGGATAGGCTTTCACCTCGAAACCGCCCCGCTTCTGACTGTACTCCTGGGGCAGCTCGCCAAAGCTCCACAGGGTGAGGCCAGACTGCTCGATATCGTCGTCCGCCACTTGCGACAGGGTCTCCTGCACTTTGCCGCGCAGCGACTCTTTCAATGCCTCCAGATCCTTGCCTTCCGCCACCTTCTTGTGTTTGTCGTCCACCACACGGAAGGTGAGTTTCAGGTGATCGGGCACCGCAGCCCAATCCCAGGATTCACGGGGCACGGTCACGCCAGTCATGCGGCGCAGCTGACGCTCCATCTCGTCCAAGAGCTGCCCCTGCTCGGGGTTGATACTGGCGAGCAGCGCATCGGCATAGTTCGGCGCTGGCACGAAGTTCTTGCGCATCGGCTTTGGCATCGACTTGATAAGAGCGACGAGCAGCTCGTGACGCAGCCCCGGGATCAGCCACTCGAACCCCTTCACCTCCACCTGATTCAGGAGCGGCAGCGGGATATGCAGGGTCACGCCATCCGCCGCCTCCCCCGGCTCGAACTGATAGGTCAGCTTGAGCTTGAGGCGCCCCTGCTGCCAGAAGTTGGGGTAGTCGAGATCGCTGATGTGGGCGGCATCCCCCTTCATCAACATCTCTTTTTCGAAGTTGAGCAGCTCGGCATCCCGCTTTTGCGCCTCTTTCCACCACTTGTCGAAGTGGCGGCTTGATATCACCTCCTCCGGCAAACGGGCATCGTAGAAGCGGAACAAGTCCTCGTCATCCACCAGAATATCGCGCCGACGGGATTTGTGCTCCAGCGCCTCTACCTCGGCCAGGAGCTTGCGGTTATCGCTGAAGAAACGGTGGCGGGTCTCGAAATCCCCCTCCACCAGGGCGCGGCGGATAAACAGCTCGCGGCACAGCGCCGGATCGATGCGGCTGAAGTTGATGATGCGCTCGTTGACCAGAGTCAGGCCATAGAGGGTCACCTTCTCCTTGGCCATCACGGCACCGTTTTTCTTCGACCAGTGAGGGTCGCTGTGGTGTAGCTTGATGAGGTGACCTGCCAGCGGCTCCACCCACTCCGGTTCAATCTTGGCGTTGATGCGGGCGTAGAGGCGCGAGGTCTCCACCAGCTCGGCGGCCATCACCCACTTGGGGGGCTTCTTGAACAGACCCGAGGCCGGGAAGAGGTGGAAGCGGCCATTGCGGGCCCCGAGGAATTCGGGCTTCTCCAGATCCTTGTTGCCGATATGGCTCAAAAGACCGGTCAAGAGCGCACAGTGCACCGTCTTGAAGTCTGCCGGTTCCTGGTTGGCCTTGAAGCCCAGCTCTTTGACCGTCTGGCGCAGTTGGAAGTGAATGTCCTGCCACTCGCGCACCCGCAGGTAGGAGAGAAACTCCTTCTGGCACATGCGGCGAAACGGGTTGCTGCCAAGGGCATCCTGCTGCTCTTTCAGGTAGTTCCACAGATTGACGAAGGCGAGGAAGTCAGACTCCTTGTCTTCAAAGCGTCTGTGCTGCTCGTCGGCGGCCTGCTTTTTCTCCATGGGCCGCTCGCGGGGATCCTGAATGCTGAGGGCGGCGGTGATCACCATCACCTCGCTCAAACAGCCGGTTTGCGCTGCGCTGATCACCATCTTGGCCAGACGCGGATCAAGGGGGATGCGCGAGAGCTGGCGACCGATCTCGGTCAGTTGCAGTTTGGCTTCGCGATCGCCGGTGGCGGGCAGCTCGCGCACCGCCTCCAGCTCTTTCAAGAGGGTCAGACCGTCCTTGATATGGCGTGACTCGGGTGGCTCGACGAACGGGAAAGCCTCCATGTTGCCAAGGCCGAGCGCCAGCATCTGCAGGATGACCGAGGCCAGATTGGTGCGCAGGATCTCGGGGTCGGTAAAGGCCGGACGGCCGTTGAAATCCTCCTCGGAGTAGAGGCGGATACAGATACCATCCGCCACCCGACCGCAACGCCCTTTACGCTGGTTGGCGCTGGCCTGGGAGACCGGCTCGATGGGCAGGCGCTGCACCTTGGTGCGCCAGGAGTAACGACTGATGCGGGCGGTGCCCGGATCGATGACGTAGCGAATGCCCGGCACCGTCAGCGAGGTCTCCGCCACGTTGGTGGCCAGCACGATGCGCCGCCCGGCATGTTGCTGGAACACCTTGTTCTGCTCGGCATTGGAGAGGCGGGCGTAGAGCGGCAGTACTTCGGTATCGCGCAGGTTGAGCTTGCGCAGAGCATCGGCGGTATCGCGGATCTCCCGCTCGCCGTTCATGAAGATGAGGATGTCACCCAGCCCTTCGCGTGCCAGCTCTTCCACCGCATCGAAGATCCCCTGCAGTTCGTCGCGCTCCTCCAGCCCTTCGCTTTTATCACTGCTTTTTTTATCAACAAACAGTGGGCGGTAGCGCACCTCCACCGGGTAGGTGCGGCCAGAGACCTCGATCACCGGCGCCTTGTTGAAATGGCGGGAGAAACGTTGCGGGTCGATAGTGGCCGAGGTGATGATCACCTTGAGATCCGGGCGCCTCGGCAGCAGTTGCTTGAGATAGCCCAGGATGAAGTCGATGTTGAGGCTGCGCTCGTGGGCCTCATCGATGATGATGGTGTCGTACTGGGTGAGCATCCGGTCGTTCTGGATCTCCGCCAGCAGGATACCGTCGGTCATCAGCTTGATGTGGGTCTGCTCGCTCACCTGATCGGTAAAGCGCACCTTGTAACCCACGTAGTGGCCAAGCTCGGACTCCATCTCCTCGGCGATGCGGGCTGCGACGGTACGGGCCGCCAGACGGCGCGGCTGGGTGTGGCCGATGAAGCCCTTGACCCCACGCCCGAGCGCCAGACAGATCTTGGGGATCTGGGTGGTTTTGCCCGAACCGGTTTCGCCGGCGATGATCACCACTTGATGCTCTTCAATGGCTTTGGCGATCTCCCCCTGCTTCTGGCTGACTGGCAGATTGTCCGGATAGGTGACCTTGGGCACGCCCGCCAGACGGGACTGGTAGCGCGCCTGTGCCACATCCAGGTCAGCGGCGATGGTCTCGAGCACGGCAGCCTGCTTGGCTTCCGGCAGCTTCTTGACCCCGTGCAGTCGACTGGAGAGACGGCGGGCGTCGAGATTCATGCAGGCGGTAAGACGGCGGCGCAGCGCCTCGATAGAGAGAGACAAGGTACGAATTCCTTAAAAGAGTGCCCATCAAGGGCCATATCGATAGCTGGGGGAGATCCTAAAGAGCGAGGCTGGGCGGTGCAAGCCTTAAAGCGCCGCGCCAGCACATCAAGCCGGAGGCGTCATGACCATCACGGATGAAAAGAGCAGGCCGGAGCCTGCTCTTTGAAAACAACCAGACAACACCGCTCAGACTCTGGCCTGATGCACGAAACAGGTGCCAAGCTGGGCGTGGATGGCCTGCATCACATTGTGGCGGTTGATGACCCCGAGCAGGCGCCCCTCCTCCACCACAGGATAGATCTTGGGCTTTTGACCCATCATCATCTCCGCCAGATCCAGGATGCTGGTGTCGGGGCCGACTGCCAGCACCTCCTTGCGCATCACATCCCTGACCTGGGCCACCTGTTCACAGTGGTAGGCCTCCTTGAGCATGACGGCGATGCAATCCTGCTCGGAGACCCAGCCAATCAGATGTCCCTGGCTGTCCACTACGGGGCCGCCCAACTGATGACTGTTGAGAAATTTTTCCACCGCCGCCTGTACCATCATCTCTGCGCTGAAGGTGATGGGCTTGGTCTGCATGTAGTCCTTTGCCTTGAGTGATTCCATGACGCTTTCCCCCAACGAGCCTCCCGAGGGGAGGCAAGAGCCGGGCACTATGTCCGGCTCACTCCAAGCATAGCTGGTGCCTATCAGGAGATGGATTGTAACAAGAGCAGCAGCTCGTTCTGGCTGTGGCAATCGGTCTTCTTGAACACCCCCTTGAGGGTGGAACGCACGGTTTCCACCTTGACCCCGCGCAGCTCGGCGATGTCGTTGCTGCTGTAACCCTTGCTCATCAGCACCAGCAACTCCTTCTCGCCGATGGTGAGGGGATAGAGGCTGGCCAGCGCTTCGATGTCGGGGTTGAAGGCGTGCTCGGGGTCACGCAGCACCACTTCCACATAGCGTTCAAAGCGGCTGAGTCCGCTCATCAGGGTGCATTGGACCAGCAGCGGGCGCAGGTTAGGCTGACGGGGAATGGACATATAGGCGCTGGCGCCGGGCAGCAAATAGGCAAAGCCATTGAGGATCTCCTTGAGCTGGCGTTGCTGCTCCTTATTCTGCAAAGAGAAAATGCCATTGATGGCCCGCAATTCCACATTTTCATCGGCGATACGGTTGAAGGCCACATTGGAATAATGAATATGCCCCTTGTCGTCTATGATGGCGCTGGGCTTATTATGGTTTTTCACCAGCTGTTGCAACTGATAGTTCTGGGTTTCCAGGGCCAGCAGGTTCCAATAATGGTGGCTCCAGGCCGCCAGTCCGGAATAGATTTCGGAGAGCGAGGTGAGGTCGCGACTGCTGAAATCATCTTGCGCTGCACCACGGTAACTGCACAGGCTGCTCAGCCCACGCCCTTTGACCTGGCAGACGCCGCCGGCGGCGAATTGGGCGCCGAAACTTGCCAGCAGGCCCACCGAGCTTGAAATGCTGTTGGCGCTGACGATCCCCTTGCACCCTTTATCCAGGTAATGGTTGAACCACACATCCTGACGATGATGTTGCAGGTAAAACTGCTGCTGGGCCTCGGTCAGACCGCTGGAAAAAAGCTTTATTCCGTCGCTCTTGTCATCATCCCGCAATAAAAACAGGGATGAACTGCAGGAAACATCGGCGCGAAATTGGTCCACGACGAGCTTAATGTCAGAATCATTAATACCGCACTCGTATAACTGGCTGATATAGGGCGATATCCTTTCTTTCTCTAATGCCTTCACACCCGAACTCCTAATTCTTATTTTTATTGAAGAGGCATCTTACTCTGCAATGGGATAGCCGAAAAGTAGTCAAATGAACAAAGGGTTTATGATTTATTCATAAATAGTCATGAATATAGGCCCATGAATGAATATGACCAGAAAGGGTAAATAGCCGCTCATGTTTTTCCTGGCGCTGGTCGCTTTCCTCCCTGTTTTGCCTCTTGATGCCTCACCACCCACTCGCCATCCCGGCCCCTCTTCCCCCCAAGATCACGCTTTTCAACCTTGGGGTCATCTGCATCCACACCGATTCACATGTTGCATTTTGGTGACTTTGGTGTTTCCATTTTGAGCGCCGGACGATATTGTATATACAAATCATCCCCTCAACGGAATTGAACCATGCGGATCACAAGGAGAGAAAATGGAACCTGAACACACGCTCACTGCACCGGCAGGATCAGGGGCCGGCATCAAGCTGCTGCTGGCCAGTCTGCTTGGCATCGCCATCTTTTTTGTTCCCTTCGAGCTTGGCGGGCGCAGCACCATAGTGGTGGATCACCTGGCCGGCTTTCTGATTGCCCAGCGCCCCCTTGCCCTGACCCTCATTCTCTTGCTCATCGCCTATGGCGCCATCACCCCCTTGCTGGATGGCCGCTGGCGCGCCCGTCCCATCGACAGGGTATTGAGCCTGTTCAAGCTGCTCGGGCTGGCCCTGGCCATTTTGTATGTCACAGACTGGGGCTCTGCCTGGTTGATGACCCCGGATCGCCTCCCCTTCCTGTTCGATAAACTGGCCATGTCTGTGGGTCTCATCGTGCCTATCGGCGCCATGGCCCTGACCTTCCTGCTCGGTTTCGGCCTGCTGGAATTCATCGGGGTGCTGATGCAACCTGTGATGCGCCCCCTGTGGCGCACGCCGGGTCACTCCGCCATCGATGCCGTCGCCTCTTTCGTCGGCAGCTACTCGGTGGGCCTGCTCATCACCAACAGGGTCTTCCTCGCGGGCAAGTACACGGTGCGAGAAGCCGTCATCATCGCCACCGGCTTCTCCACCGTCTCAGCCGCCTTCATGATCATCGTGGCCAAGACCCTCAACCTGATGGGACACTGGAACTTCTACTTCTGGTCCACCCTGGTGATCACTTTCGTCATCACCGCCATCCTGGCGCGTGTTCCTCCCATCAGTCGCCTGGCTCACCATGGGGAGACCGACGAGCCGCTACCGGCTGGCATGAGCCGCTGGCAGGCGGCCCTCACCTGCGGCCTGACCCAGTCCCACCAGGCAGATCCCCTGCTGCGGCAATTGAAGGACAACCTCAGGGACGGTCTTCACATGGCCGCTGCCGTGGTGCCCACCATACTGTCCGTCGGTCTGCTGGGCCTGCTGCTGGCAAAGCACACTCCCCTGTTCGATCTGCTGGGCTGGCTGCTTTGGCCACTGACCTGGCTGCTGGATCTCGGCGAACCGCTCGCCACCGCCAAGGCCCTCTCGGCCGGTCTCGCCGAGATGTTCCTGCCCGCCATCCTGCTCAAGGATGCCGACCTGCTGGTGCGCTATGTCGCGGCCGTGGTTTCGGTCAGCTCGGTGCTCTTCTTCTCTGCCTCCATCCCCTGCATCCTGGCCACCCGGATCCCGGTGAGCGTGGGACAGCTGGTGGTGATCTGGCTGCTGCGCACCCTGCTTGGCATCCTGCTGGCCGCCTTGTGCGGCAGGCTGGCACTGGCCCTCGGCTGGCTCGGTTGACCAGGGCTCACAAAAAAACAAAGCGCCATCAGGCGCTTTGTTTTTATCGGGATTGTCTCAGGGGGCGATGACGGCGAACCGGCCGCTGTTGAAATCATCTATCGCCTGATGGATCTCTGCCTCGCTGTTCATGACAAAGGGCCCATAACCCACGACGGGTTCATCGATGGGCTCGCCACTCAACAGCAACAAGCTGGCCTCGCCCTCCGCCTCCAGCATGAACTCCTCCCCGTTGGGATCGAGCAGCACCAGTTGTGCTTCGCCCGCGCGCTCCTGACCGTTGATCAAGAGAGAACCCTTGAGCACCACCAAGGCACTGTTCCATCCCGCTACCGCCGGCAGCACCACACTGGCCCCGCCCTTGAGCCGCAAATCCCAGATGTTCATGGGCGAGAAGGTGCGGGCTGGCCCCTCTACCTCGCCTTGTTGCAACCCGGCATCGTTCCCGGCGATGATGCGCACCCGCACGTCGCCCTCCTTGAGGCTCAGTTGCGGGATGGTGTCGCTGGTGATGCCCTGATAACCGGGCGTCGACATCTTGTGTTTGGCGGGCAGGTTGACCCACAGCTGCACCATGTCGAGGGTGCCACCACGACGGGTGAACCCCTGAGAGTGGAACTCGTCGTGCATGATGCCGGCGGCGGCCGTCATCCACTGCACGTCTCCCGGACCGATGATCCCCCCCTGGCCGGTAGAGTCGCGATGGGCGACCTCCCCTTCATAGACGATGGTGACAGTCTCAAAACCACGGTGCGGGTGTTCCCCCACGCCCCTGGCATGATCGGCGGGCTCGAAATGTGCCGGACCAGCCCTGTCCAGCAGCAGGAAGGGGCTCAAGGCGCGGCCATGGGTCTGATACGAGAACAGTGAGCGAACCGGGAATCCGTCGCCGACCCAGTGTTGTCGAGGGGCGCTGTAAATACCGATGACTCTTTTCATGATGCTCTCCTGGGTGATCGTCACGGGATGTGTCGTTGCTCGCATTGTGAGTCTGGAACGCTGCGTCCGGTAGACGTAAAATTTGCCATCAGCGTCCTATTTTGTGAACGATAAACCCATGCAACAGGATCTCAACGACCTCTATTTCTATGTCCAGGTGGTGGATCACGGGGGCTTTGCCCAGGCTGGCAGGGCCCTCGGCATGCCAAAATCGCGGCTCAGCCGCCGCATCGCCATGCTGGAGGAGCGACTCGGAGTGCGTCTTATCCAGCGTTCCACCCGCAGCTTCACCGTCACCGAACTCGGGCAGGCTTATTACACCCGTTGCCGGGCCATGCTGGTGGAAGCCGATGCGGCGCAGGATCTCATCGCCGCGACCCAGAGCGAGCCTTGCGGTCTGGTGCGCATCGCCTGCCCCATCGATCTGCTCCACGCTCACGTGGGACGGATGCTGGTCTCTTTCGCCCTGGCCCATCCCAGCGTCAAGGTGCAGCTCGTCGGGGTCAACCGGGCGGTGGATCTGGTCGCGGAGGGGTTGGACATGGCGCTCAGGGTGCGACCACTGCCCCTGGAGGACAGCGATCTCGCCATGCGGGTGCTGGGTTATGCGACCCAGTGTCTGGTGGCAAGCCCGGCCCTTGTCGCGTCACTCGGCATGCCCCGGGCCCCCGCAGATCTGCTGTCATGGCCGAGCCTCGGTCATGGCGCCAGCCTGGAAGGCCATCACTGGACCCTGCTGGGCCCCAATGGGGCCAGAGTCAAACAGCACCACAGCCCCCGCTTTGCCACCACCGACATGCAGACATTGCGTCAGGGGGCGATCGACGGGCTCGGGGTCGTGCAACTGCCCACCATGATGATGGATGAGCCCCTGGCCGATGGCCGGCTGGTGCGTCTGCTCCCCGACTGGGCACCGCGCCAGGAGGTGATCCACGCGGTCTTCCCCTCACGCCGCGGTCTGCTGCCTGCCATCCGCGCCCTCATCGATCATCTGGTCGAGGGCTTCTCCCCCCTGGGGCAGGCAAGTGCGCCGCCCCCGCCATGATCTGTGCATGGCCGTTCCCGGGGGTGCCGACATGCAAAAGGCCAGAGCTTGGCTCTGGCCTTTTCATTTTTCCCCTTCCCAGAGGAGGGGAAACGGATACGGGCAGTATCCTCAGAAGGGCATCTTGAAGCCCGGGGGCAGTTGCATGCCGCCGGTCAGCTCGCCCATCTTGGCCTTGTTCTGCTCTTCCACGCGGCGCACGGCATCATTGACGGCGGCGGCGACCAGATCTTCCAGCATCTCCTTGTCATCTTCCATCAGGCTGGGATCGATCTCGATACGACGCACGCTGTGGCTGCCGGCCATGGTCACCTTGACCATGCCTGCGCCCGCCTCGCCGACCACTTCCATCTGGGCCAGCTGCTCTTGCATCTTCTGCATGCGCTCTTGCATCTGTTGGGCCTGTTTCATCAGGTTACCCATTCCACCTTTACCAAACATAGATCGTCTCTCGTCTTGAAATCCGGCATCAAGCGCCGGGCTGTGGGTTCATCTGCCCTAAATGGGGGCAGCCAAAGGTCTTTTCAACCGGGGACAAACCCCGGCACGGTTTTTTCACCGCAACTCAGCGACTCAGGGGTTCGATGCTCTCGGGATGAAGCACGGCGCCGAAACGCTGCTGCAAGAATTGTACGTTGGGATCCGCCGCCAGATCCCGGCTCACCTGTTCACGCACCCCGAGATAGAGACGGTGCTCTATCTCGAGCGGCGTCTCCCGCGCGGGATCCGAGCCCAGGGTCACATCGATGTGAACCGGGCCGCCCAGCTCGGGACTGATGATCTCGGCCAGATCGGCGCGGGCCTTGTCGCTCACCAGATGGCGCTGCTCGGGTTTGAGCAGCAGGGAGACCCGATTGCCTTCCCGGGTCATCACCGCGTTGATGGCCAGTTGACGCAGCCGACCACCCACCCCGGTGCGGGCGATGAGCTCGGCCCAGGCGTCCCCGCAATTGACCAACAAGGACGAGGGGATCAGACGGGCGACCTCCCCCTCCTCCTCGGGTTGTTCGTCGCTCTCCAGCGCATCCCAGTCGATGGTCTCCATCAACGCAATGGCGGGCTGAGGCTCGCTGGCGACCACTGGAGGCGCGGCAGGCACCATAGCGACAACCGCAGGTGCCGCCGCATCCGCGCTGCCGGCGTCAGCGCCCAGATCCCAGGGCGGCAGATCTTCCTGCGAAGGAGATGCCATGGTGGCGGGAGCTGGCTGGGCGGAAGTCACTGCCCGCGTGGGCAACGGGGCACTGGCAAACCCCTCGTCAAAACCCTGATTCAGATATTCTTCGTAGTCACTGGCTCCCTCTTCATAGGCATCCAGAGGGGGCAGGTCGTCATACCCCGTTTGCATGGCAGATCCCTGCCCCGGCATCTCGGGCCGCGCCGCTGGTTGCACCTCGGCCTGGGGCGAAGTCGCGACGGCAGGCATCGCAGGGGCCGGTTTGGTCGCGGCCACCGGTTTGGCGGGGGTGATCCGGGCAGGCGCGGCGTTTGCACTCTGCTCGCCACGCAAGCGGCTTCGCAGCAGATTGCGCTTGCCAAGCAGGCTCTGCATGCTGGATGTCGAAGAGATGGCGACGTCTTCCCCTTGACCCTCAACCTGCTGCGTCTGCCCGGCGTCATCCGCCGCCAACGGCCCAGAGGCAGGCTCTGCAGGCGGACTGGCGGACACCACGGCCTCGTAACCCATCCGTTCGGCCTCACGCAGCAGCTCATCCTGCTCGGCAAAGAGCGGATCCAGCACTGCGCCCTCCTCCACCTTGGGTGCGGGGGCGACGTGCTCGGCCTCAAGGACCGATGCTGGCGCGGCGGGAGCCTGTGGTGCTGCGCTGGCAGCCGGGGCCGACTCAGCCCCCTGGGGCTTTCCCGGCAGGAGCGGCGCGCTTTCCCTCGCTGCCGCCATCACGCCGGAGTGCCCTGTCATGAGAGGTTGGGCCGCCAGGTTGGCGGGATGGACCACCTCGCGCCGGGGAGAGAAGGCCAGCATCCGCAGACAGGTCATCTCCAGTGCGGTGCGCCCGTCAGGGGCCCAGGGCAGATCCTTGCGCCCCCCCAGCACGATTTGATAGCAGAGCTGCACCTCTTCCGGGCTCATGGCTCCGGCGAGCTGCAGCAAGGCATCGGCATCCGCCCCCTGCTCCTGCACGCTCGCAGGCAGCAGTTGCGCCATGGCCACCCGATGGAGCAAGGCTTCCAGCTCGGCGTGAAGCTGGTCGAAATCCGGCCCCAGGGTAGCAATCTCGGTGATCTTGGCCATGGTGGCCGGGGCATCCTGGCGCAGCACTGCCTCCAGCAACTGGTGCAGGTGGTGATGATCGAGGGTCCCCAGCATGGCGAGCACGCTCTCCAGGCGCACGCTGCCGTTGCCGTGGGCCAACGCCTGATCGGTGAGGCTCAGGGCATCGCGCATGCTGCCGTCGGCCGCCTTGGCCAGGGCCAGCAGGGCGCGAGGCTCGAAGGGTTGACCCTCCTGGTCCAGTACCCATTCGAGCTGCCTGGCGATCTGGGTCTGATCCAGGCTCTTGAGATGAAACTGCAGGCAGCGCGACAGTATGGTGATGGGGAGCTTCTGCGGATCCGTGGTGGCCAGCAGGAATTTCACATAGGGGGGCGGCTCTTCCAGGGTTTTGAGCAGCGCATTGAAGCTGTGGCGCGACAGCATGTGCACTTCATCGATGAGGTACACCTTGAAACGACCACGGGCCGGACGGTACTGCACGTTGTCGAGCAGCTCTCGGGTGTCTTCCACCTTGGTGCGGGACGCCGCATCGATTTCCAGCAGATCGACGAAATTACCCTGATCGATCTCGCGGCAGGTATCGCACACACCGCACGGATGGCTGCTGATCCCCTGCTCGCAGTTGAGGCTCTTGGCCAGAATGCGGGCGATGGTGGTTTTGCCCACGCCGCGGGTCCCGCTCAGCAGGTAGGCATGGTGAAGCCGCCCCTGATCCAGGGCATTGGTCAGGGCCGTCAGCACATGTTGCTGGCCGACCACTTGTTCAAACGTATGGGGGCGCCATTTGCGCGCCAAAACCTGATAGCTCATAGATCTCGATGCTGGGAAACGAGGCATTGAGGCTGGATGCTAACACAAATGGAGGGCTGGCTGTATGGGGGATGCGCCGCCTTGGGAGGGATCGCTTGAATTTCAAACCGGTGCCCGTTCAGGCACCGGTTTGCGGCAGAAAGCAGGGTGACGAGGCCTGCCGCGCGAAGGGGCGATTTACGCCCCCGCGAGTTCCACCAGAGAGACCACCTTGACGCCGGCGGCGGTCAGGCGGGCATCACCGCCCAGGGACGGCAGGGAGATGATGAAGGCGGCATCCGCTACCTCACCGCCGGCGCGGCGGATGAGCTTGACGGTGGCATCGACGGTGCCGCCGGTGGCCAGCAGATCGTCCACCACCAGCACCTTGTCACCGGGCACGATGGCATCGGTGTGCAGTTGCAGGGTGTCGGTGCCGTACTCCAGGGCGTAGGACTCCTCGATGACGGCGCGGGGCAGCTTGCCCGGCTTGCGCACCGGCACGAACCCCAGCCCCATGGCGTAGGCAACCGGGGCGCCGAAGATGAAGCCACGGGCCTCGGTGCCGACAATCTTGGTGATGCCTTGATCACGGTAATGATCGGCCAGCAGATCGATGGTGGCCTTGAAGGCCTCGGCATTCTCGATCAGGCTGGTGATGTCGCGAAACAGAATGCCCGGCTTCGGATAGTCGGGAATGGTCTTGATGCTCGCTTCGATAAACTTCAGGGTTTCCGGATTCATTATTTGACCGCTTATTTTTTGAGCCCTGCCATGGCGGCGCACGGGGTCTCCGCCTGGGGGCAATAAAAAGGCCCGTCACGCAAAAATGACGAGCCAACTCCATAGCATTATTGCCGCGATAGCTTAGGGATTTCACTTCTTCATTGCAACCGGCTCCAGCACCGGCAGACGCATCAACCAGGTGAGCAGGATCACCATTATGACAACCAGCAGCCACCTCACCCAGGGCAACGGCACCACCAACAACGATACCGAGAACGAGATCAGGATGAAGATGATGGCGCGGCGTCTCGCGTGACGGCGAATGCCGCGATACTGCTGCCAGTCGAGGATGGGGGGGCCAAACCAGGGATGCGCCAGCAACCAGCCATGAAAGCGGGGGGAGGAGCGTGCAAACAGCGCCGCCGCCAGCAACATGAAAGGAGTAGTCGGCAGCAGGGGCAGGACTATCCCGACTATCCCGGTGGCGAAGGCAAGCCAGCCCAGGGCCATCAGACACCAGCGTTTCATGGGTACTCCTCTGCATGTATCTCTGCATTTAGCCTAACAGAGTTGGCCCGGAAGCTGACAGCCTGGCCCAGTCGGCGGCCGTCGATTGGGGTCATCGAGTGGGCAGACGGCTGACAATCCCGGCCATTGCCACTACAATCTGCGCTCTTTTTTCTCCCCTTGTCTTCGGAAGCAGCTATGCGCGTTATTTTGGCCCCCATGCAGGGGGTGCTGGATCACCTGATGCGGGAGGTCCTCACCTCCGTCAATGATTACGACCTCTGCGTCAGTGAATTCATCCGGGTGGTCGATCAACTGCTGCCCGCCAAGGTCTTCCATCGCCTCTGCCCCGAGCTGAAACAGGATGGCAAGACCCGTGCAGGGACCCCGGTACGGGTGCAACTGCTGGGACAACATCCGGAGTGGCTGGCAGAAAATGCCATACGGGCCATCGAGCTCGGCTCTCCCGGGGTCGATCTCAACTTCGGCTGCCCTGCCCCCACGGTCAACAAGAGCAAGGGGGGCGCCGTGCTGCTCAAGGAACCCGAGACCGTCTATCGCATCGTCAAGGCGGTGCGGGAGGCCGTGCCTGCCCACCTGCCGGTGAGCGCCAAGATCCGCCTGGGATACGATGACAAGGATCTCTATCTGGACAACGCCCAGGCCGTCTATCAGGGGGGGGCCAACGAGCTGGCGGTGCATGCCCGCACCAAGCGCGAAGGCTACAAGGCGCCGGCCCACTGGGAGTACGTGGACGCCATCCGCCGCGCCCTGCCCATCCCCGTCACCGCCAACGGCGAGATCTGGAACCATGCCGATGCCCTGACCTGTGCCCGGGTGTCCGGTTGCGATGCCCTCATGGTGGGCCGGGGCGCCATCTCCCTGCCCAACCTGGCCAACGTGATGAAGACGGGGTGTGCCCACATGAGCTGGGCCGAGGTACTGCAACTGATGGTGACCTACACCGAGCAGGATCTGGCGAGCGACAAGGCCGACTACTACCCGAGTCGCATCAAGCAGTGGTTCTCCTACATAGTGCGGGAATACCCCCAGGCCGACGAGCTGTTTCGTCGCATCCGCACCATCAAGACCGCAGAGGAGATCCGCACCGCCCTCGAGCGCGAGTGCGCCTCACAGGCCTAGACTTGGCCGCCGCCCCGCGGCGCCCTATGATGAAGGCTCATTGACAGGAGGTCAGGATGCAAGGAGTGCCGGTCAACTTTACCCATCAGCACGACAGGGCCGATTTTCGCGCCCTGCCTGGGCAGCCGGCGACCGAGCTCTATCGCGCCCACATCCAGCACCACATCTTCGATCCCCATAGTCACGAGGGGTTTGGCCTCGGTGTCATCGAGTGCGGTGCCGAGCGCTTTCGCTATCGCGGCAGCCAGCTCCTGGCCGGTCCCGGCAGCCTGGTGCTGATGAACCCCGATGAGCTGCACACGGGCGAGTCAGCCTGCGAGCAGGGGTGGCGCTATCGCATGCTCTACCTGCCCGCCGACCGGCTCGAGGCCATCAGCGGCGAGCGCGACTGGTATTTCACCGATGCCGTGCGAAGCGATCCGCGCACTGCCCCCGTCCTGCAGGCAGCCCTGGATGCCCTCTGGCACTGTGACAGCGAGCTCGCCGCCGACGGCCTGCTGCTAAGGGTGTGCGAGACCCTGCGCCCCCATGCCCGGGCCCTGGCGGCCCCGCGCGAAGCGGCCCACCCTCTGGGCCGCGCCATCGACTATATGCAGGCCTGTTTCGCCCGCCCCATTACCCTGGCCGAGCTGGCCGGTTCGGTGAACCTCAGCCCCTACCACTTCCAGCGCAGCTTCAAGGCCCGCTTTCACGTCACCCCCCAGCAGATGTTGATGGCCATCCGCCTGCAGCGCGCCAAGGGGTGGCTGGCTGCCGGCCTGCCCGCGGCCGAGGTCGCCGCCGCCTGTGGTCTGGCCGATCAGTCCCACCTCAACCGTGCCTTCCTGCGCCGCTATGGCACCACCCCGGTCCGCTACCAGAAACAGGTGTAGGCTGGCCGCTAAAGCGCAATCTGGTTCAATACGCCCCCCTTCCCCCCTGCTAGGCTGGCCTCCTTCTTCTTTACCGGATATGAAACATGTTGATCGGAGTCCTGTTTGCCCTGCTGGCCGGCCTGATGTGGGGGCTCATCTTCGTCGCCCCCCTCTTGGTGGACGGCTATCCCCCCGCCCTGCTCGCGAGCGGCCGCTACCTCGCCTTCGGCCTCATCGTACTGCCGCTCGCCTGGCAGGCCCGCAAACACCTGGCGGGCCTCTCGGCCAGCGACTGGCGAGAGGCCCTCGCCCTCACTCTGGTGGGTAACCTCCTCTACTACTTCTGCCTGTCGGGGGCCATCTTGCGCATCGGCTCGCCCCTGGCGGCCATGTTTATCGGCACCCTGCCGGCGGTGACGGCCCTGGCCGCCAACCGCCTCTATGGCGCACGGGACGGTCGCCTCTCCCGCACCCGGCTCTACCCGTCCCTGGTGCTGATGGGGGCCGGCCTTTATCTGGTCAACAGCGCCGAGCTGACCTGGCACACCGAGGCGCGCACCGAACAACTGCTTGGGCTCGCCCTGGCGGTGGGCGCCGTGCTGTGCTGGACCTGGTATCCCCTGCGCAACGCCCGCTGGCTGCGCGAGCACCCGGGCCGCAGTCCGGCCGTCTGGGCCACCGCCCAGGGGCTGGTGACCCTGCCGGTGGCGCTCATTGCCTATCTCGGCAGTCTCGGCCATCTTGCCCTGAGCGCACCGGACTTTCCCCTGCCCTTCGGGCCGACGCCCCTGCGCTTCGTGCTGCTGATGGGGGCGGTGGGGCTCTTCTGCTCCTGGCTCGGCACCCTGTGCTGGAACGAGGCGAGCCTGCGCCTGCCGACCGCGCTGGTCGGGCCGCTCATCGTGTTCGAGACTCTGGCGGGGCTCTTGTACGCTTTTATGCTGCGCGGGATCATGCCCCCCATGAGTACCCTGGTAGGTGTCGTCTGTCTGGTGGCGGGGGTGCTCTACGTCATCACCGGCAAGCCGCAGCACCTGCCGGAAAAACCTGCCAAAGCACGGTTAACTTGACTCATGTCATCTTGATAAACCGCGGGTTTCCCTATACTGGCCGAGTTTTATCACTCGTTTTTGGGGGCTGCTGTGTGTGAAGTGACGCAAGCCCGGTTGGCCGAATGGCATCAGCGCCTTCTGACCGACTGGGCGCAAACAAGAGAGGAGCTGATCCGTCAGCTCAAGGCCTGTCGACAAGATGACTGGGCACAGAAGGTGGAGCGCTGCGAGCGGGATCAACTGGTTGATCTGACCAGCCGTCTCGATCTGCCCGGGGTGGAACACTGCGTGGCACGCCTCAAGCGGCTCGACGCGGCGCTCTGCCAGATGGATCTGGGGCTCTATGGCTTCTGCTCCGATTGTGAGGAGCCGCTGCTCCCTGAACAGCTGGAACAGGATCCGACCCTGCAACGCTGCCCGCGCTGCGAGGCCCGCTACCGCAAGGGATTCCACGCTCACGAACTCTGATGGGGGCACCCTTTGTGCCCGCCATTTTCCTCCTCCACCCCTTCTCGCTTCCCATCATGACCAACCCCCTGGCGCGACGATCCCGGCAACCCCTGGGGGCAGCCGCACAGGCATGAAAAAGGGGAGTCATGGACTCCCCTTCTCGTACTGCGTACTCGTCACTGGGCCAGCAGGTGGCCTACCAGCTCATGACGCCACCCTTGCAGCAGCATGGGCTTGTCCGCCCTGGCCCGCTCCTCGGCACTCATGCGCCAGCTCCAGGTGAAGTACTGGTGGATGATCTTCTTGCTCGCCACCAGCTCCGGTGGAATGTTGCTGGCCTTGGCCTTCTCCTCCACCATGGCCTTGATGCGCTTGAGCTCGGCCTTGTACTGGGGGAAGTCCACCAGACGGCGGATGGGATCGGGCCAGCTAGCAGGGTCGCTCTGCTGGGCGGCGGCGACGATGTCCAGCATCCGCTTGCCGTGGATCTTGATCTCGATGGGCGAGAGGCCCAGCTCGTTGAGATCCCGAAGGGAAGCGGGACGACGCTCCGCCACCTTGAACAGGTGCAGCTCTTTCACCACGAAGTTGAGGGCGAGATCCCGGCGTACCGCTTCCTGCTGGCGCCAGGCGGCCAGCTCGCGCAGGATGGCCAGCTCACGGCGACCCAGTTGCCAGGCGTTGACGATCTCGAGGTAGGCCTGACGGGGATCGCTGCCCTGGGTCTTGCGGGCGGAGTGGTTCTGGCACTCCTGCTCGAACCAGGGGAACTTGCCGCTCTCGCGCAGTCTGGCCATCACCTTCTCGTAGAGGGGCATGAGGTAGAAGACATCCGCCGCGGCATATTCCAGCTGACGAGGGGTAAGGGGGCGCGCCAGCCAGTCGGTACGGGCCTGATCCTTCTCAAGCTCGACCCCGAGGAATTCGTTGACCAGGGCGCCAAACCCCACCGACACGCCATGACCCAGGAAGGCTGCCGCCAGCTGGGTATCGTGCATCTGGTTGGGCAGGTGACCCGCCTGATGCTGGATAAGTTCCAGATCCTCACCGGAGGCGTGCAGGATGGCAATCTGTCCGGCCCGACCGAGGCGCTGCCACAAACCGGAGAGATCCAGGGTCAGGGGATCGAGCAGGGCAAGCTGCTTGCCATCGTAGATCTGGAACAGACCGAGCTGGGGATAGTAGGTACGGGTGCGAACGAATTCGGTATCGATGGCCAGAGGAACGTCGGCCAGAGAAGCGAGATACTGATCCAGTTCGGCTTGCTGTGAAATGAGTTGATATTGCATCGTTGCCTGCACGTTGGTCGGATCCAGAAAGAAAAAACCGTGGATGTCCCACGGTTTTGCATAACGACAGCGCTGGACTGCAAAGCAGTGCATGCCGGTTACTGCTTGGCAATCTCCTCGTCGCGCAGTACGCGGCGCAGGATCTTGCCCACGTTGGTCTTGGGAAGTTCGTCGCGAAATTCTACCAGTTTCGGCACCTTATAGGCAGTCAGATGTTTGCGGCAGTGGGCAATTATCTCCTCTTCCGCCAGCTTTGCATCTTTCTTGACCACGAAGATCTTCACCTGCTCGCCGGACACCGGGTTGGGTACGCCGACGGCGGCTACCTCCAGCACCTTGGGATGCAGGGCCACCACGTCTTCTATCTCGTTCGGGTAGACGTTGAAGCCGGAGACCAGGATCATGTCCTTCTTGCGATCGACGATCTTGAAGAAGCCCTGCTCGTCGCATACCGCGATGTCGCCGGTGCAGAGCCAGCCATCCTGCATCACCTCGGCGGTCGCCTCCGGGCGCTGCCAGTAGCCGGTCATCACCTGAGGACCGCGCACCTGCATCTCGCCGGGGGCACCCCGTTCGGTGACCTGGTTCCCCTCGTCATCCACCAGACGGATCTCGGTGGAGCAGACCGGCAGGCCGATGGAGCCGTTGTAATCCACCAGATCATAGGGGCAGACGCTCACCAGGGGCGAGCACTCGGTCAGGCCATAGCCCTCCAGCAGCGGGGTGCCGGTCAGCCCCTTCCACTGCTCGGCCACCGCCCGTTGCACCGCCATGCCGCCACCGATGGTGAGCTTGAGCTTGGCAAAATCCATGCTCTTGAAGTCGTCGTTGTTGACCAGGGCGTTGAACAGGGTGTTCACCCCGGTGATGCAGGTGAAAGGATACTTTTTGATCTCTTTGACAAAACCCGGAATGTCGCGGGGGTTGCTGATGAGCAGGTTGTAGCCCCCCAGACGCATGAACAGCAGGCAGTTCACCGTCAGGGCGAAGACGTGATAGAGCGGCAGCGCCGTGACCACGAACTCCTTGCCGCGCTCCAGCACGGGGCCATAGACACCGAGGCACTGCTCGACGTTGGCGATCATGTTGCGATGAGTCAGCATGGCCCCCTTGGAGAGGCCGGTGGTCCCGCCGGTGTATTGCAGGAAGGCGATGTCCTGGTTGCTGATCTCGGGTTTGATGTACTGCAGGTAGCGCCCCTTGGCGAGGGCCTGGCGCATGGTGCTGGCATGGGGCAGGTTGTACTTGGGCACCAGCTTCTTGACGTATTTGACCACGAAGTTGACCAAGGTCCCCTTGGCCAGCCCCAGGTTGTCCCCCATCCGGGTCAGGATCACGTGCTTGACCGGGGTGTCATACACCACTTTTTCCAGGGTGTGGGCAAAGTTGGAGACGATGACGATGGCCTTGGCGCCGGAGTCTTTCAACTGATGCTCCAGCTCGCGCGGGGTATAGAGGGGGTTGACGTTCACCACCGTCATGCCGGCCCGCAGGATGCCGAATACCGCGATGGGGTATTGCAGCAGGTTCGGCATCATCACGGCCACCCTGTCCCCCTTGCCGAGCTTCAGCTCGTTTTGCAGGTAGGCGGCGAAGGCTCGGGACTGCTCCTCCAGCCGACGGTAGGTAATGGTCTGCCCCATGTTGACGAAGGCGGGTTGATCGGCGAACTGGTTCACCGACTCTTCAAACATCTCGACCAGAGAGCCGTATTGGTCTGGATTGATCTCGGCGGGCACCCCTTCTGGATAACGCTTCAGCCAGACTCTTTCCACGAACTTCTCCTGCATAACTCGCACCTGTGCGCTCACTGTGTTGCCTCCGTCCCTGTCACATCCATTTCAATCAGTTGTTTTAAGTTCATGCTCTAATGCCGCACATATTTACATAAGGCAACATCAATTAACAGTGAATTAACAACGGGAAATGTGAGGGAGAAAGCAAACCTGACATGATTCAAAGCCGCCGATCTTACCGGATTTGAGCGAAGTTTTCGATATAAACGGCGGTTTCTGATGAATTTTCCATATGAAAATGATGGCCTCCTGCCACTGTCACCCGTTCAATGTGGCCAAAGGCCGCCTCCCGCAACTGCCACTGTGCCAGGAGCCCGGGGAAGCCCTGCTCTCCCCGGATAAAGAGCACCGGACAGGCGATGGCCCGGATCAGGGCCTGGGCCTGCCCCTCGCTCATGCGCAGGGGCGAGAGATCGCGAAGACGGGGATCACTGCGCCAATACCAGCGCCCTGCCCGCGCCTCCAGTTGCCGCTCGCAGATAAGGCGTGCCGCACTCGGGGGGATGTCCGCCACCTTGCAGCGGGCTGCCACCGCCTCCTCGAGGGTGGCAAATCCACTGGTTGCACGCTCACGGGTACGAGTGCGGTTGAGGATGGCGCGGCGCAGCTGCCCCGGTACCTCCTCGTCGGGCTGGCTCAAGGGGCCGAGCCCCTCCAGCAGAATGAGTCGCTCGATTTGCTCGGGAAAAACGCCGGCATAGGCAGAGGCAATCAGCGCCCCCAGGGAGTGACCAAGCAGGATGAAACGCTGCCAGCCCGCGGCCTGGGTGATCTGGTAGAGATCATCAAGCCAGTCCACGAAGACATAGGGAGTCGACTTGTGATCGGAGTGACCATGGCCCGGCAGCTCGACGCAGACCAGATGAAACGCCCCCAGCCAGGGGGCCAGAGGCAAAAAGCTGGCGCCGTTGTCGAGCCAGCCATGGAGGGCCACCAGCAGCGGTCTGCCCTCCTGACCATTGTCCAGCAGGGCGATGTGCCGCCCGTCCGCCAGGCACAGCCTGCGCTCCTGCAATGTCGCCGTCATCCGGGCTCCTCAGCGGCGCAGGGGCCGTCTGGGCCAGAAGGGATCATAGAAAGGATCGTAAAAGTAGGGATCCATGTAGCGGATCTCCACCTCCTTCACCGGTGGCCACAGCTTGCTCCCCGTCACCTTGAGTACCGAGAAGCGATACTTGTGCTCGCCAATCTGGCTGTCCACCGGCTTGTCGAGGGTGCCGAGCACCGTCAGGCTGCGACCCTTGGCATAGAGGGTCGGGTCGACAAACCCTTGCATGATGGCGAGAAAACGACCGGGGCTCTGCTCGGTCTGCTCCGGCACCCCGTTGGACTTGAGGGGCAGATAGACCACCTCGATGACACTCTGATCCGCCTTGTTGTGGACCGCCGAGATGACACCGCTCCAGCGGGCCGGCTTGCCTTCCATCCCCTGCAGGGCGGGTTGATAGGCAACCAGCTGATCCGCAGGCTCATAGGCAAGCTCTTTGGGCACCGTGCTGCAACCACCCAGCAGCAGCCCCACCAATCCCAGCATGATCACGGATTTTCTCATTCGTCTCTCCATCATCGTCCGATAAAGCAGCCCGGGCAGCTGTTGCCGCCTATTCGCGACCCGGCAGTTTCTTCCAGGTCACCTTGTCACGGAGATAGACAGGGGTGGCTTGCTCAACTGGCACCGCCTCACCCGCAAACCAGGCCTGGCGTGCCAGAGGCAGCATGTCGGCGGCCGCCGGGAAACGCACCTGGCTTGGCATCAGCACATCTGCCAGGCCGCACAGGGTCTCGCCATAGGTTTCAAAACCGGTGCCAACGCAGCTCACCGCGCCAGTCAGCTTGTCACGGGCCTGCACCAGTGCGGCTGGTTCGCTCACCACCTCCTCGCCCACCAGCGTCATCACCCCGTCCACCAAGGCGTAGTGGCCGAAATAGACCTCGTCCATGCGCGCATCGATGGCGGCAAGCACCTGCTCGGCCCCTTCCAGCTTATGGGCCCCCTGGGCCATGGCTGCCAGGGTGGAGACACCGATCATCGGCACGCCGGCACCAAAGGCGAGCCCCTGGGCCACGCTGATCCCGATCCGTACCCCGGTGAAGGAGCCAGGCCCACGACCGAAGGCGATGGCGTCGAGCTCATCCAACGATAGACCGGCTTCAT
Source organism: Aeromonas sp. S19(2024) (assembly GCF_041402625.1). Taxonomy (NCBI): domain Bacteria; kingdom Pseudomonadati; phylum Pseudomonadota; class Gammaproteobacteria; order Aeromonadales; family Aeromonadaceae; genus Aeromonas; species Aeromonas sp. S19(2024). The sequence goes on along the minus strand of NZ_JBGLQU010000003.1, from coordinate 393,397 downwards.
CCAACAGAGCCTGAACCATGGGCAGGATCTTGCGGGTATGGTCACGGGGCGCCTCTTCCCAGCGGGAAAAGAGGGTATCGCCCACCAAGAGGGCTGCGGAGCAGGCTTCGGTGGCGGTATCCACGGCCAGGATCTTCAACTCATCCATTCTTTTTATTCTCTTCACATCAGTCAGTTAAATCGTCAGCATGGCCAAGGCCTGCCGTCATGCATGGCCGGGGGCAATCAGCCCCGGCGCGGCGGACTCACTCTCGTGGTCCGAAAAATTCTCCCAGGGTCGCCAGCTCCCGGGTCCGTGGAATGGCAGGCAGGCTCTTGATGAAGGTGGCGCCATAGGGCTTGTTGACCACCCGAGGATCACAAATAACCAGTACGCCGTGATCACTGCGATCACGGATGAGCCGCCCCACCCCCTGCTTGAGGGCAATCACCGCCTTGGGCAACTGCAGCTCGGCAAAGGGATCCCCCCCCTTGAGCTTGCAATCCTCCACCCGTGCCTTGAGCTGGGGATCGTCCGGGCTCGCAAAAGGCAGCTTGTCGATGATAACACAGGACAATGCCGCCCCCCGCACGTCTATCCCCTCCCAGAAACTGCTGGTGGCCACCAGCACGGCCCGACCGTTCTCCACGAAGGTCTTGAGCAGCCGCTGCTTGTTGTCTTCCCCTTGCAGCAGGACGGTGCGGCCGATTTCCCGGCGCAGCACCTCGGCCACCTGGCGCATCACCTGATGGCTGGTGCAGAGGAAGAAGCACCCCCCCGGCGTCTTGTTGATGAGGGGGATCATCAGGGTCGCCAGCGGCTCCCCGCGCCCGAAGGCATTGGGCTCTGGCAGGAAACGGGGTACGCACAGGCGCGCCTGCTCGGCGTAATCGAACGGACTGTCGAGAATGAGTTCGGCGCTGCCGGCCAGCCCCATCTCGGCGACGAAGTGGGCGAAGCGATTGTCCACCGTCAAGGTGGCCGAGGTGAAGACCCAGGCCACCTCGGGGCGCTGCACCTCGGCACCAAAGCGCTCGGCGACCGACAGCGGCGTCAGATTGAGGGTAAAGTGCAGACGCGAACAGTCATACCAGTAGGAGAAACCGGTCTGATTGATCGCCAGCACCTCCCCAAGGCGAGTACGCAGCTCGCTGATGCGCTCGAAACAGTGATCCAGCTGCTCCCCTCGCCCGAGCGCCAGTTTCAGCACTTCATAACAGAGCCCGATGGCATCGTTGAGACGGGCCAGCGCCTGGGCCCAGAGGGATTGTCTCAGCAGATCCCGGGTGTTGCCGCGCCCCCCCTCCACGCCGAAGGCAAGGCGCAGATCCTGACTGGCAATGGCGAGCCTGTCCGCCGCCTTGCCAAGCTGGGCCATGTCATGAGCCTCTGCCCGGTAGGCGAGCTGGATATCCTGCGCCAAATCCTGGATGGTGCGGCTGCCCACGGACTTGCCGAAGTAGTGGCTGGCGATCTCGGGCAGCTGGTGCGCCTCGTCGAAGACATAGACCTGCGCCTCGGGCACCAGCTCGCCAAAGCCGGTGTCTTTGACCGCCATGTCGGCGAAAAAGAGGTGGTGGTTGATCACCACCACCTGGGCGTCCATGGCACGGCGCCGGGCGATGACCAGGTGACAATCATCGTAATAGGGGCAGTCACGACCCAGGCAGTTGTCGTTGGTGCTGGTGACGTGGGCAAGGATCTCGGCGTTCTCCTGTAGCCCCGGGATATCCCCCACATCGCCGTTGTCGGTGGCGGTCGACCAGGATTTGACCTTCACGAGATCGCTCAGGATCTCGGGCTTTTGCAGATGGGATTCACTCAACAGCCGGTTCATCCGCTCGATGCAGAGGTAATTGCTGCGCCCCTTGAGCAGTGCCACCGGCGGGGTGTAGTGAAGCGCCCCCGTGATGGTGGGCAGATCCCGATAAAAGAGCTGCTCCTGCAGATTCTTGGACCCGGTGCTGATCACCACCCGCTTGCCGGATTCCAGCGCAGGCACCAGATAGGCATAGGTTTTGCCAGTGCCCGTTCCAGCCTCCACCAGCAAGCGGCCACCTTGCTTGATGGCGCGCGACACCGCCTCGGCCATCTCCAGTTGCGGGGCACGGGCCTTGAAGCCGTCAATATGGCGGGCCAGGGGGCCGTCTGGCTTGAACAGGGTCTGGATGATGGTCAAAGGCATGTCCCGCTGCAAAAGCGGGCATTATGCCAAAAGCGCGGAAAAAGCGGGACTGATAATGCGTTCAGACGAAGAGATCAATCCGATGGTCCGGATCCGGTTTGTGATCATCATCCTGCACCGCTGGTTGATCAGGCTTTGGCGGCTGCTCCCTCTGCTGGTGATGCTGGCCACCGCCGCCATTGTCGGTGCCTATCTTGCGCAGCTGATGTTTCTGGCTGATCTGGGTCACCTCCCGCTTGATGTCATCCGGGCTCGGTGTCGAGGGTGCGCGGGGCAGGATGGGAAATAACAGGTCCTGGCTGGGCATGATGTCGCCTCCTTTGGCATCTCATTGTCTAGTTATCGACCAGAAAACCGTTTTCTCAACTTTAATCGTCCGGATCACATTTTTCGGTTGCTTTTTCTGTCAAGGCAGGTAGTTTAAACCGGGCGTCAACAACGGCATCTGATTTGTAAAGGATTGATTACATCATGAAGTTCACCAACCTGAAGACTCATCATCACCATCATCATCCCGAATAGTCTTTCAGGAGGTTGACTGCTGGAAGACACTTAACTGGTGACTTCCAAAAGGACCGCAAGATTCATGAACCCTCGGAAGCACATACTTCCGAGGGTTTTTTCGTTTTTGACTAGAAGGAAATCGAGCAATGGAAACACAACGTCTGCGCATCGCCATGCAAAAATCCGGTCGTCTGAGCCAGGATTCCCAGGCCCTCTTCAAGAGCTGCGGCCTCAAGATCAACCTGCGGGAACAGCGCCTCATCGCCCATGTCGAGAACATGCCCATCGACATTCTGCGAGTGCGTGATGACGACATCCCGGGCCTGGTGATGGAAGGGGTGGTCGATCTTGGCATCATCGGCGAGAACGTTCTCGAAGAGGTGCAGCTCATCCGCGCAGCCCAGGGGCAGCCCTTTGCGGTGAAGACCCTCAAGCAGCTCGACTTCGGCGGCTGCCGCCTCTCTCTGGCGGTGCCGGACGATGTCAACTACACAGGACCCGAGAGCCTGGCCGGCAAGCGCATCGCCACCTCCTACCCCGGTCTGCTCAAGCGCTTCTTCGACGAGAAGGGCCTGGGCTTCAAGAGCGTGATGCTGGGTGGCTCGGTGGAAGTGGCCCCCCGCGCGGGTCTGGCCGATGCCATCTGCGATCTGGTCTCCACCGGCGCGACCCTGGAAGCCAACGGCCTGAAAGAGGTCGAGGTGATCTACCGCTCCAAGGCCGTCCTAGTGCAGGCTCCCAACCCCCTGAACGATGCCAAGCAGAAACTCATCGACAAGCTGCTGCCCCGCATCCAGGGGATGCAGCAGGCGCGCGAAAGCAAATACATCATGCTGCACGCCCCCAAAGACAAGCTCGATGCCATCACCGATCTGCTGCCGGGGGCGGAGCGTCCCACCATCATGCAGCTCGCCGGTGACACCAACCAGGTGGCCCTGCACGTCGTCTCCAGCGAAACCCTGTTCTGGGAGACCATGGAACAGCTCAAGGCCCTGGGTGCCAGCTCCATCCTGGTGCTGCCCATTGAAAAGATGATGGAATAAGCCGAGATGATGGAATAAGGAAGACACATCATGCAGACCCTGATCTGGAAGACCCTCTCCCCCGCCCGGCAAGCCGAGGTCCTGACCCGGCCCGCCCTTGGCGACGAAGCCGACATCGGTACCGTGGTGCGAGACATCATTGCCGCGGTACGCAGCCGGGGCGATGAGGCCCTGCGCGAGCTGAGCCAGCGTTTCGAACGCGCGCCCCGCGAACAGCTTCGGGTGAGCGACGCGGAAGTGGATGCCGCCTGCGCTCGACTCGGTGATGACATCAAGGGCGCCATCGAGGCCGCCATCGCCAATATCCGTACCTTCCACGCCGCCCAGGTGCAGCCCGTCGTCCGAGTCGAAACCCAACCCGGGGTACTGTGCGAGCTGCGCACCCAACCCATCAGCCGGGTCGGCCTCTATGTCCCGGGAGGCAGCGCGCCGCTCCCCTCCACCGTGATGATGCTGGCCATTCCGGCAAGACTGGCCGGTTGCCGTGAGGTGGTGCTCTGCACCCCGTCTCCGGCGAGCGACGAGATCCTGTTTGCCGCCCGCGCCTGTGGCGTTCGCCAGGTGTTCGCCATCGGCGGCGCCCAAGCCATCGCGGCCATGGCCTATGGCACGCAGACCATCCCCAAGGTGGACAAGATCTTCGGCCCGGGCAACGCCTATGTGACCGAAGCCAAGGGGCAGGTTTCCCGTGACTGGCGGGGCGCCGCCATCGACATGCCAGCCGGCCCCTCCGAGGTGCTGGTGATCGCAGACGAGAGCGCCAACCCGGCCTTCGTGGCATCGGATCTGCTCTCCCAGGCCGAGCACGGCCCCGACAGCCAGGTGGTGCTGGTCACCACCTCCGCTTCCCTGGCCGATGCCATCGGCAGCGAGCTCCAGGCGCAGCTCGCCGACCTCAGCCGCCGCGACATCGCCGAGCAAGCCCTGAAGGCAAGCCTGGTGATCCTCTGCGACAGCCTGGAGGAGGCCTGCGCCATCTCCAACGCCTATGCCCCGGAACACCTCATCGTGCAGACCCGGGCCCCCCGGGATCTGCTGGACAAGCTCGAGAACGCGGGCTCCATCTTCCTTGGGGCATGGACTCCGGAATCGGTCGGTGATTACGCCAGCGGCACCAACCACACCCTGCCCACCTACGGCTATGCCCGCACCTGCTCGAGCCTGGGGCTTGCCGACTATCAGCGCCGCTACACGGTTCAAGAGCTCACTGCAGACGGCATTCGCGGCCTTGGCCCCATTGTCCAGCGCATCGCCCAGGCCGAGGGACTCGATGCCCACAAGCATGCCGTCACCCTCAGGTTGAACGCCCTGGCCGCCGAGCCCCAACAAACAGCACAGCAGAAGGATTTGTCATGAGCATCGTCAATCTGGCCCGTCGCGTCGTGCGGGCTCTCACACCCTACCAGTCCGCTCGCCGCATCGGCGGCAAGGGCCACGTCTGGCTCAATGCCAACGAGGCACCCCTGGCCTATCCCTTCACCGTCGAGGGGAGCCGCCTCAACCGCTATCCCGAGTGCCAGCCGGCCGAGGTGGTGAATGGCTATGCCGCCTACGCCGGGATCAATCCGGATCAGGTGCTGGTGAGCCGCGGCGCCGACGAGGCCATCGAGCTGCTGATCCGCACCTTCTGCGAGGCGGGGGAAGATCAGATCCTCATCTGCCCCCCCACCTACGGCATGTACGCCATCAGCGCCGAGACCTGTGGCGTGGGGATTGTCGAGCAGCCATTGACCGCCAGCCGTCAGCCGGACTGGCCCGCCATCGCCGATCGCCTCTCTGACGTGAAGCTGGTGTTCCTCTGCTCCCCCAACAATCCCACCGGGGATCTGGTGGGCCGCAAGGGACTCGTCGCCCTGCTGGAGAAGGCACGGGACCGCGCCATCATCGTCGTGGACGAGGCCTACATCGAGTTCTGCCCGGAGGCCTCCGTGGTGGACCTGCTGGCCCAATACCCGAACCTGGTGGTGACCCGCACCCTCTCCAAGGCCTTCGCGCTGGCGGGGATCCGCTGCGGCTTTACTTTGGGGGATCCCGAGGTGATTGCCATGCTGGCCAAGGTGATCGCGCCCTACCCCATTCCCGACCCCATCGCCCAGATTGCCGCCCAGGCGCTCTCTCCCATGGGGCTGGAACTGATGCAGGAGCGGGTGCAGGAGCTCAACAAGCAAAAGGCGCTCATCAAGGCGGAGCTGCTTCGTCTGCCCTGCGTCAAGGAAGTGTTCGAGGACAAGGGCAACTTCGTGCTGGTGCGCTTCGTGGATGGCGCCGCCGTGTTCGCCGCCATGAAGGCCGCCGGCATCATCTTGCGTGATTTCTCCAGCAAGCCTGGCCTTGACAACAGCATCCGCATCACCATCGGCTATCAGGGCGAAATGGACGCCGTGCTGGCCGTGCTGCGTGACCTGCCCCCACCCTCTCTGTAAGACAAGCAAGGATGTAGCGATGAAAACCCCGTTTTTGTTTATCGACCGTGACGGCACCCTGATCGAGGAGCCGGTCACCGACAAGCAGGTGGACAGTCTTGCGAAGCTGCGCTTCGAGCCCATGGTGATACCTGTGCTGCGTGAGCTCCAGGCCGCCGGCTACGTGCTGGTGATGGTGACCAACCAGGATGGGCTCGGCACCGCCAGCCTGCCCCTTGAAAACTTCCAGCCGCCTCACGACCTGATGATGCACCTCTTCGAATCCCAGGGCGTCACCTGGGAGCAAGTGCTGATCTGTCCCCACTTCCCCACCGACGGTTGCAGCTGCCGCAAGCCTCACCTTGGGCTGGTGAAGGAGTATCTCGCCTCGGGCCGCATCGACTTTGCCAACTCCTTCGTGATTGGCGACAGACAGACCGACATCCAGCTTGCCGAAAACATGGGCATCCGCGGCATACGCTACCACCCGCAAGATCACGGATGGACTGCCATTCGTGATCAGCTGCTCTCCAAGGGGCGCGTGGCCGAGGTGGAGCGCTACACCAAGGAGACCCGCATCCAGGTGGCGGTGGATCTCGACAAGAGCGGTGGCAACCAGATCGCCACCGGCATCGGCTTCTTCGATCACATGCTGGATCAGATAGCGACCCACGCGGGCTTTCGCCTCAAGCTCAAAGTGAGCGGCGATCTGCACATCGACGATCACCACACGGTGGAAGATGTGGGATTGGCACTGGGTCAAGCCCTGCGCCAGGCACTTGGCAACAAGCGCGGCATCGGCCGCTTCGGCTTCGTGCTGGCGATGGACGAGGTGCAAGCGGTGATCGACGGGCGTCCCCGCCAGGAGGCTGACAACACCTCGCTGACCGAGCTGGACGTGGCCACGGCGCTGGATCTGAGCGGCCGTCCCTACTTCGTGTTCGACTGCCCGAGCGGCTTTGGTCGCGACAGCGTGGGAGAGATGGCCACCGAGATGGTGCCCCACTTCTTCCGCTCCCTCTCTGACGCCATGGCCATCACCTTGCAGATGAAGGTGGGCAGCGGCAACACCCACCATCAGGTGGAGGCGCTGTTCAAAGGCTTTGGCCGCGCCCTGCGCCAGGCCATTCGCGTGGAAGGGAGCGAGCTTCCCTCCAGCAAGGGGGTGCTGTGATGGGGAAGCAGAACCTGGTCATCATCGACACCGGCTGCGCGAACCTCGCCTCGGTGCGCATGGCGTTCGAGCGCCTCGGCGTGCAACCCAGGGTGAGCTGCAAGGCCACCGACATCGAGCAGGCGGACAAACTGATCCTGCCCGGCGTCGGCACCGCCATCGCCGCCATGAAGAACCTCAATGAGCGGGAACTGGTGCCCCTCATTCGCGCCGCCAAGCAGCCGCTGCTCGGTTTCTGCCTCGGCATGCAGATGCTGGCACAGGCCTCGGAAGAGAACATGAGCGCCGATGGCAGCGAAGGAGCGCTCATCGACTGCCTCGGCATCGTGCCTGGCAGGATCCGCCTGATGGAGGTGGGCAACCTGCGCCTGCCCCACATGGGCTGGAACCAGATTGCACACGACGAGACCCACCCGCTACTCAAAGGCATCCCCAGCGGCAGCTACTTCTACTTTGTCCACTCCTATGCGCTGGAGGTGACCGACGCGACCCTGGCGACCTGCGACTACGGCCTGCCCTTTACCGCCATCGTCGGGCGGGACAACTTCTTTGGCGCCCAATTCCACCCGGAGCGATCCGGCCCGGCCGGTGCCCGCCTACTGCAAAACTTTCTGGAGCTATGACAGGCATGATTATTCCCGCAATAGACCTTATCAATGGTCAGGTCGTGCGCCTCTACCAGGGCGACTACGGCCAGAAAACCGCCTACAGCGACAACCCGCAGGCCCGCTTCGATGACTATGTCAGCCAGGGGGCGGCTCAGTTGCACCTGGTGGATCTGGACGGCGCCAAGGATGCCAAGGCCCGCCAGTTGGCCCTCATCGCCCAGTTGCTGTCCGCCACCGAGGCACCGGTGCAGGTCGGCGGCGGCGTGCGCAGCGAACAGGATGTGGCTGACTTGCTGGCGGCCGGCGCCAGCCGGGTGGTGATCGGCTCCACCGCCGTCAAATCCCCGGATCTGGTGGCCAGCTGGATGGAGAAATATGGCCCCGAGCGCATCGTGCTGGCCCTGGATGTCAACATCGATGAACAGGGCAACCGCCACATCGCAGTGGCTGGCTGGCAGGAGAACAGCGGCATCTCCATCGAGGCGCTGATCGAGCGCTTCCTCCCCGCCGGACTCAGACACGTGCTCTGCACCGACATCAGCCGGGACGGTACCCTGGCGGGCACCAACGTCGAACTCTACCGGGATCTCTGTGCCCGCTACCCGAGCGTCGGCTTCCAGGCGTCCGGCGGTATCGGCGGCCTGGCGGATATCGAGGCGCTCAAGGGAACCGGCGTCAAGGGGATCATCCTCGGCCGTGCCCTGCTGGAGGGCAAGTTTGACGTGGCAGAAGCCATTCACTGCTGGGGTGACGGCCGCGCTGCGTGACGCGCCCCTTTCCGGCATCAGACAGCCTGCCCATCCGGGCAGGCCTCTTTCTCCCCGATGGGGGCGAACCTTATGATTTGGCAGCAATTGGCTCTATACTCGACCTCACAGGGATAGCGTCATGGAAGACATATGTTGACACCTCACAACGCCACCATCCTGATCGTCGACGACTCACCCGAAAATCTGATGGTACTGACCGAATTGCTTTCGCCTCATTACCGCGTGCTGGCTGCGCAGAGCGGGGAAAAATGCCTGCGCATCGTCAGCGCGGATCCAAAGCCTGACCTCATCCTGCTGGATGTGATGATGCCCGGCATGGATGGTTATGAAGTGCTAAGGCAATTGCGTCAGTCCCCGATCAGCAGCCGTATTCCCGTCGTTCTGCTCACCGCCCTCGCCGACCCCCAGAGCGAGGAGTTCGGCCTCTCCCTCGGCGCCGCTGATTACATCACCAAGCCCATCAAACCGGTGGTCGTTCAGGCCCGGGTGCGTACCCAGCTGGAGGCCAAGCAGGCCCGTGACGGTCTGCAAAACCAGAATGCGGCGCTGGAAGCCGAGGTCGCGCGGCGAATGGCGGAAAACGACCTGATCCAGCAGGTCTCCATCCGAGCTCTCGCCCATCTGGCGGAGATCCGCGACCCCGAAACCGGCAACCATATCCTGCGCACCCAGGGCTATGTGCGTCTGCTGGCGAGCGCCCTGGCTGATCACCCCCGTTTCGCCGATACCCTGACCCCGGGTTACATCGACCTGCTGAGCCGCTCCGCACCGCTTCATGATATCGGCAAGGTGGGCATTCCCGACCACATCCTGCTCAAACCGGGCAAGCTGACCCCGGAGGAGTGGCAGATCATGCGCACCCACGCCAAGCTCGGCAGCGATGCCATCGAGGAGGCCGAACAGGACATGGAGCAACCCCTGGCCTTCCTCACCCTGGCCAAGGAGATCGCCCACTGGCACCACGAGAAGTGGGATGGCAGCGGCTACCCGGATGGCTTGCAAGGGGACGCCATACCCCTCTCGGCCCGCCTGATGGCGCTGGCAGACGTGTTTGACGCCCTCATCTGCGCCAGGGTCTACAAGCCGGCCATGAGCTACGACGAGGCTCGCGCCCTCATCCTCTCCGGCAGTGGCCACCATTTCGATCCCGATGTCGTGACCGCCTTCGATCGCCATTTCGACGCGTTCGTCACCATTGCCGAACGCTACCAGGATGGCAGCGAGGCCGTGGATGGCTGAGGCTCCCCTGACCCGGGCACATGTGCTCAACGTCGTGCTCACCTATGCCGCCGTGGCAAGCCTGTGGATCCTGCTCTCCGACAAGGCGGTGGAGTGGCTGTTCAGCACCCCTGCCCAGTTCGCCATGGCAAGCACCATCAAGGGCTGGCTCTTCATCCTCATCACGGCCCTCATGCTTTATGCCATGCTTCGTCGTCGCATTGACACCACCGGCAGCACACCTGTCTTTACGAGGCGTCAATGGATCCCCTTCCTGTTGCTCAACGGGCTCATTCTGGCCCTGACCGCCATGGCCATCGCCCGCAACATCGAACTGGCACGCAACAAGGAGGTGGCTCGTCTCGAAGCCATCGCGGATCTCAAGAGCCAGCGCGTCACCGAGTGGCTCGGAACCCACGAGCAGGATATTCACCAGCTCATAAAGGGTCTGGGCAGTACTGATTTCTATCGTCCCGGACAAGCACCATCCTCACCCGAAGCGATCACGCCACCACTGGCAAGGCTGCTCGAATTCATCTCGGTACGCGGATTTCACGGTGCGGCCGTGTTCAATCCTGCCGGACAGCCCCTGTGGCATACCCCGGGTGGCGACACCATGAATGCCACGTTGCGTGACGCCCTGCCACGGCTCGAGCAGGGCAACGTCATGCGTCTTGGTCCCTATCTCGATGATCGCGGTCACGCCAGGCTGGACTTTTTGGTCAATCTGGAGGTTGCTGCAGGACCTGCCCCCGTGCTGGTGATGCAGATAAGCGCAAATCGCTGGCTCGATCAGATCCTGGGGGCCTGGCCCGTCCCAGACAGCAGCGGAGAAGCCATTCTGTTTCGCCAGCAGGGGGATCAGGTCCACTATCTGAGTAGCCTGCGCTATCGCCCGGAACCGGCTCTCACCCTGCACTATCCCGTCACCCACCCCACCCTGCTGGCAGCCCAGTATTTGCGGCTCGCCGAACGCGGCACGCCCCAGGTGCTTTATGGCCAGGATTACCGGGGCAGCGAGGTCTTCGGGGTTGTCTATCCGGTCATGAACACGGACTGGTACCTGCTGGCCAAGATCGACAAGGCGGAACTCTACCAGGCCACCTTCAAGGAGAGCGTCTGGATCGGTCTCATCGGCCTGCTGGTGCTCTTTGTCACCAACGCCGGCATCATCCTGCTGCGCCAGCACACCCGGCTGCAGATGGCCGAGCAGCTTCAGCACTCCCAGTCCCAGCGGCTGGAGGCGTTGCAACTGCTCTCCGCCATCGCCGACAGCTCGGAAGACGCCATCTTCGCCAAGAACAAGGAGGGCAGATACATCCTTTTCAACCGGGCCGCCAGCCAGTTTGTCGGCAAGCCGGTTGACGAGGTGCTGGGCCAGGATGATCTGACGCTCTTCCCGCAGCAGCAGGCGCAGATGCTGATGGCATCCGGGCGCCAGGTCATAGAGCGCAACCGGGTGCAGACCGAGGAGGAGTACCTGACCCTGCCCGATGGCGAGCATGTGTTTCTCGCAACCAAAGGCCCCTTGCAAGACAGCGAGGGGCAGGTGATCGGGATCTTCGGCATCTCTCGGGACATCACGGACTTCAAACGGGCCGAGGCCGACTTGCGAGAGCGCGAGGGACTGTTCCGTGCACTGGTGGAGCAATCCCTTGCCGGGATCTACATCATCCAGCAGGGTCGGCTCTGCTACATCAACCCCTGTTTTGCCCGACTGTTTGGCTATGACACCCCGGGGGCGCTGATCGCCGTTGGCCAGTTACACGCCCTTGCCGCTCCCAAGGACAGCACCAGGGTCGCCGAGCTGGTGCACGCGTGCGAGCAGGACGCGCGCGATATCCACACCCGCTTCAGTGCCCTGCATCAGCACGGGGAATCCCTGGAGGTCGAGCTGTACGGGCGGCGCGTCGACTACCTCGGCCAGCCCGCCATCATCGGCATTCTGCTCGATGTCACCGAACGGGAGCAGGTTGAACAGGCCCTTACCCGCCAGGCCAGCGAGCTGCGCCAGCAGAACCATGAGCTGGAGCGGTTCAACAAGGTGATGGTGGACAGGGAACTCGCCATGCTGGCCCTCAAGCACCAGATCAACGGGCTCTCCCGTCAGCTCGGAGTGCCGCCCCCCTATCCCCAGGCCCCCATGCCACCGGAGGATCTCCCATGATGAGCTGGTCACCCCTGTGGCATGTGCGCCCCTCCACCCAGCGCTGGGGGATCTCCCTGCTGGCCGTGCTGCTGCCCGTTCTGATGTTGCAAATCCGGGTCCAGCTGCCCATCGCCTTTGGCGAGCGACCGCTGCTGGTTCTCTTCATGTTGCCCATCATCGTTTGCGCCCTGTTGGGGGGCTTGTTGCCAGGTCTGCTCTGCACTCTGATCACCGCCCTGGTCACCAGCTATTTCATGCTCCCCCCCATCTATTCACTGAGTGTCGAGGCTGGCCAGGATCTGGTGCAATGGTGCCTGCTCATCGCCAACGGTCTGCTCATCAGCGTGCTCAGTGCCGCCTTTCATCGCGCCCGGGCCAGAGAGGTCCTGCGCTGGCAGGAGCTGATGAACACCCAGAACCAGTTGCAGCAGAGCGAGAACCGCTTCCAGGTCACCTTCGAACAGGCGGCGGTCGGCATCGCCCTGGTCTCCCCCGATGGACACTGGCTGCGTGTCAATCAGCGGCTGTGCCACATCCTGGGCTACCGGGCCGACGAGCTCACCGGGATGACATTCCAGCAGTTGACCCACCCGGACGATCTCTACCTCGATGAGGCCCATGTGGCCCGGGTGCTGGCGGGAACTATCCCCCACTACACCCTGGAGAAGCGCTACCTGCACAAGGGGGGCGAGATCATCTGGACCACTCTGACGGTGGCCCTGGTGCGCGACGCCGAAGGCAATCCCGACTACTTCATCTCCATCATCGAGGACAACCGGCAGAACAAGGAGACCGAGGAGGCGCTGCGCCGCAACGAAGCCATACTGCGCGAGTCCCAGCGTCTCGCCAAGATAGGGAACTGGCGCTGGCGCGTGGCCGATGACAGCCACTTCTGGTCACCGGAGATCTATCGCATCTATGGCCGGGATCCGGCCCTCCCCCCCGCCGTCTATCCCGAGGTCAGAAAATACTTCACCCAGGAGGGGTGGCACACGGTGGCCCAGGCCGTCGAGCGCTGCAGGATGGACGGGCAGCCCTACGAGTGCGATGCCGAAGTGATCACGGAGCAGGGGGAGACCGCCTGGGTCATTGCCCGCGGAGCGGCGCTCAGGGACAGGGATGGCACCATACTCGAGCTCTACGGCACCGTGCAGGACATCACAGAGCGCAAACTCGCGGAGCAGCGCCTGCAACACAATCAGCAGATGGCGCTCGATACCCAGCGTCGTGCTCGCCTCGCAGCCCTGAACCTGATGGACGACGCCATCAGTGCACGGGTGCGCGCCGAAACCGTCAGCAGCGCCCTGCGCGAGAGCGAACAGCGCCTGCTGATGGCCCAGGAAGGGGCCCATGTCGGCATCTGGGAATGGGACATGGTCAGCAACCGCCTCTTCTTCTCGCCGGAATGCGCCCGCCTCTATGGCCGCAGTGCCGAGGCGCTCGGCGAGCTGGCCGCCTGGCAAGCCTGCCTGCATCCGGATGACAGGCCCCGCATCGAGCAGTTGCTGGCGGAGCGGGCGGTCAGCGGCGCCCCCGTCGAGCTGGAGTTCAGGATCCTGCTGCCAGATGGCGGCATCCGCTGGCTGGTGAGCAAAGGGAGTGTCTACCGGGACGCCCAGCAGCGGCCCGTGCGCCTCCTTGGCATCCATCTGGACATCACCCAGAGCAAGCTGGCCGAGCAGCAGTTGCGCCAGTTGTCCCTGGCCCTCGAACAGAGCCCTGACGGCGTCTTCATCACCGACACCCGGGCGCGCATCGAGTACGTCAACCCCGCCTTCCTCGCCGCCAGCGGTTACCAGCAGCACGAAGTGATAGGCCGGACCCCGTCCCTGCTGCGCTCGGGCCTCACCCCGGATGCCAGCTATGTCGCCCTGTGGGATGCCATCAACCACGGCCAGCGCTGGCATGGCGAATTCATCAACCAGCGCAAGGATGGCTCCCACTACCAGGTGCTGGCCACGGTGTCGCCGATCCGCCAGGAGAGCGGCGAAATCACCCACTACGTCACGGTCCAGGCCGACATCACCGAGAAGAAGCAGCTCGGCGAGGAGCTGGACCAGTATCGCTACCACCTGGAGGAGATGGTCAACGAGCGCACCCGGCAGCTGGCCCAGGCCCACCAGCGGGCCGAAAGCGCCAACCACGCCAAGAGCGCCTTCCTTGCCAATATGAGCCACGAGATCCGCACCCCCATGAACGCCATCCTGGGGCTCACCTATCTGCTCAAGCGCGACACCCGGGATCCCACCGACCTCGAACGGCTGACCAAGATAGACACTGCCGCCCAGCACCTGCTCAGCATCCTCAACGACATCCTGGATCTCTCCAAGATCGATGCGGGCAAGATGACGCTGGAGCTGACCGATTTCTCCCTCACCGCCATGCTGGACAACGTCCGCGCCCTGATGAACGACCAGGCCAGGGCCAAGGGGCTCACCATAGTGACGGACATCGGCGATACCCCCGCCTGGGTGCACGGCGACATCACCCGCCTGCGCCAGGCCCTGCTCAACTATGCGACCAACGCCATCAAGTTCACCGAGCAGGGAACCGTCACCCTGCGCGTCAGGCTGGCCCGCCCCCTCACCACCGGCTACCTGCTGCGCTTCGAGGTGGAAGACACCGGCATCGGCATCACCCCTGCGCAGCGCGAGAAGCTGTTCCAGGCGTTCGAACAGGCGGATGTCTCCACCACTCGCAGATATGGCGGCACTGGCCTTGGCCTTGCAATCACCAGCCGGATCGCCGCCCTGATGGGGGGCGAGGTCGGGGTCACCAGCGAGCCAGGCCAGGGAAGCTGCTTCTGGTTTACCGCCAGGCTGTTCAAGGCAAAGGAGGACGCTCCTTCCCGGACCCCGTCCGAGCAGGGGAACCAACAGGCCTTCAGCTTCCCTCGCCACGCCCGGATCCTGCTGGTGGAAGACAACGCCATCAACCGGGAAGTGGTGCTTGAGCTCCTGTGCCACAGCGGCCTCGTCATCGAGACGGCCGTCAACGGCCAGGAGGCCCTGGCCCTCGTCAGCCAGCACCCCTTCGACCTCATCCTGATGGACATACAGATGCCGGTGATGGATGGCTACAGCGCCACCCGCGCCATCCGGGCCCTGCCCGGCATGGACAGGCTGCCCATCCTGGCGCTCACCGCCAGCGCCTTCGAGGAGGACAGAAAGGCGAGCGCATCGGCCGGCATGAACGATTTCATTGCCAAGCCCGTCACCCCCGCCAAGCTGTTTGAAGCCCTGCAGCGCTGGCTGCCCCAGGGCAAGGTCCCCGAGCTTGCCCCGGACGACAGCACTCGCCATCCCGTGACAGGCCCCCTTGCCCGCCTGCAGGCACACCCGGGTCTGGATCTCGACCAGGGGCTGGCGGCCCTCAACGGCAATCAGGAGAAATACCTGGCCCTGCTTCGCTACTTCATCCATGAGCATGGCCAGGACATGACCCGGCTGCACCGCCACTTGCAGGCCGGGGAGCACAGCGATGCAACCCGCATGGTCCACAGCCTGCGCGGCGTGGCGAGCACCCTGGGGGCACATGAGCTGTCGCACCACTGCCTGGCCCTGGAGCAGGCCATCGCGGACGGCAACACTGAGCCCACCGGACTCATGTCATCCATCGATGAAGAGATCGCCGCCCTTTGCGCTCTGCTCGGGGACGATCTCGCCACCCCGACCACCGATCTGGTGCCCCTGGGGGATCATTGGCGCCAGCAACTGCTGGGCCAGATGGAAGCCCTGCTGGTGCAAAGCGACACCGCCGTGATCCCCCTCTACGAGCAGTATGCCGGTCCCCTTCGCCTCATGCTGGGGTCTCGCAGCGACACCCTGACCAGGCAACTGAAGGCGTTTGATTTTGATGCCGCCCTGCTCACCCTGCGCCAGCATATGGCAACGGACGAGACCCACCCGGACGATCGGGCTCCCCTCCCCGAGGCGCCAGCCTGCCATCCGGGGCAGGTGAAGGGCGACAAAGGGTTGAATCACTGAATGAAGTCATGCATATAGTGGGGTGCCCAGAGGCGACGAGACGGCCTGCCGGGCCTGTCGTTTCTCCCTTCATGGGCCCCCGTTCAAGGCATGCCAACCGTGTTCCCGTCCGCCGCCCGGGCCAACGCCGGCGGCAGAACGACGTTTCTTTAACCGTGCTTTACATGGAGCAATGAGCATGTTGTCAAAGCGTATTATCCCCTGTCTCGACGTCAAAGATGGCGTGGTGGTCAAGGGCGTGCAGTTTCGCAACCACGAGGTGATGGGCGGCATTGTCGACCTCGCCCGCCGCTACGCCGCCGAGGGCGCCGATGAGCTGGTCTTCTATGACATCACCGCCTCGAGCGACGAACGGGTAGTGGACAAGAGCTGGGTAAGCCGGGTGGCGGAAGTCATCGACATCCCCTTCTGCGTCGCCGGCGGCATCAAAAGCGTGGAGGATGCCCGCCAGATCCTGGAATTCGGTGCCGACAAGGTCTCCATCAACTCCCCCGCCCTGGCCGATCCCACCCTGATCACCCGGCTCGCCGAGCGCTTCGGCGTGCAGTGCGTGGTGGTGGGTATCGACTCCTACTTCGATGCCGCCCTCGGTCAATATCAGGTCAAACAGTTTACCGGCGACGAGAGCCGCACCCGCACCACCACCTGGACCACCCTGGAGTGGGTACAGGAAGTGCAGCACCGGGGCGCGGGGGAGATAGTGCTCAACGTGATGAACCAGGACGGCATGCGTCAGGGGTACGACCTTGAGCAGCTCAAGCTGGTGCGCGCCGTGTGCAAGGTGCCCCTCATCGCCTCCGGCGGCGCCGGGGCCATGGAGCACTTTCGCGATGCCTTTACCCTGGCCGACGTGGACGGGGCGCTGGCCGCCTCCGTGTTCCACAAGGGCCTCATTCCCATTCCCGAATTGAAACGCTGGCTGAAAAACGAAGGAGTCGCCATCCGTGAATAATCAAGCAGTAGACAATGCATTGCCGCTGGCCGAGCGCCTGGACTGGGCCAAGTGTGAGGGCATGATCCCCGCCATCGTCCAGCATTCCCTCAGCGGCGAAGTGCTGATGCAGGGCTTCATGACCCGCGAGGCGCTGGAAAAGACCCAGACCACCGGCCAGGTCACCTTCTTCAGCCGCAGCAAGCAGCGCCTGTGGACCAAGGGCGAGAGCTCGGGCCATGTGCTCAAGCTCGTCGCCATCACCACCGACTGTGATCAGGACTCCCTGCTCATTGCCGCCGACCCGGTCGGCCCCACCTGCCATCTGGGCAACCCCTCCTGCTTCGACGGCCACCCCGTGCCGCCGCTCGGTTTCCTGGCCGAGCTCGAACAGATCCTGGCATCACGCAAAGGGGCAGATCCCGCCACCAGCTACACCGCCAGCCTCTATGGCAAAGGCACCAAGCGCATCGCCCAGAAGGTGGGTGAAGAGGGGGTGGAAGTGGCCCTGGCCGCCATGGCGAAAGACAGAGAAGAGCTCATCAACGAATCCGCTGACCTGCTCTACCACCTGACCGTCTTGCTGCAAAACGAAGGCTTGGGTTTGAAGGATGTGGTGCAGCGCCTGCATAAGCGCCACACGAAGTAATTATTGAATTCTGTTCAACAAAACGGGCCCTATAGGCCCGTTTCATTTCATGATTGCCATCTCACCGGGGGATGGCAGGCCCCGCTCCGCCCTCAGCCGATACGGGTCCAGAAGCTCATGTTGACCGAGTGATGGTCAAGCAGGGTCAGGTACTCCCCTGCCACGTCGTTGTGCAGCCACTGCTGGCAGTAGGCTTCCACCAGCGACTGGCTGGGGGCCATCACCACGTCCGCATAGAGGCCGTCGGCGCCGCGCAGCAGGCAGTGCATGATGAGCCCGGATTGCTGGACAAGAAACTCGGACTCGACCCGCCGTGACAGGGCGAGCAAATCAGCCTCCGTCACCCCTTCCCTGAGCCTGAAGGTGGCAAATTCGACGCCCCCTGCCTCTTGCATGTCACCCTTGATGATCATCTCGTTTTCTCCGTTGTGGATGGTCTGGAGAACCCAGCATAACGAAGGGCTACTGACAGCCTTGTGTCAGTCCTGAATGACCTTTTCGGCGCCACTGCGCCCAGGGGGAAACGCGTCCGACTGGCGCAGGGCAAGGTAATCGGCCAGGGTCGCGCCAGGTGGTGCCCCTTCTCCCGGTCGGCACGGCGCCAGGGTGTCGATGCGATCCACCCTGAAATCCCGGTAGGCCCGGCGCAGCGCACACCAGGCGCCGAGCGTCCAGCATCCGCCCCAGTAGAAGAGCCCGAGGGGAAAGAGCTGGCGTTCGGTCCTGCTGGCGCTGGCATCCCGGTAGCCAATGTGCAGCCAGTGACCGGCCGTGATGGCGTCGTGCAACCTGTCCCAGCGAGCGTATGCAGGGTGCGCCGTGGAATAGTCCGGCACCCGCACCACGGGGACGCGAGGTGCCCGAGCCTCCTTGGCGGGCAGAGCCGCCTCAATCTTGGCGAGCAGGGCGCGGGCCGGATCGGCCATCCCCTTGCCCGTCAGCACCGCCACCAGGTTCACCCCGGTGATGAGGGCCTCCAGCTCGGCCGCACTCAGTTGCAACGGGGCCATCTCGAACCCCTCGCTCAGCCGATAGCCCAGCCCGGCTTCCCCGTAAACCGGAATGCCCGCCAAAGAGAGATCGTCGATATAGCGGTAGATGGTGCGCTCCGACACGCACAGGCGCGTCGCCAGATCCCGGGCGGTCAGGGGTTGATGCGCCCGCAGCAGGTTGGTCAGTTGAAACAGTCGGTCCGATTTTCTCACAGGCATCCTCAGGCTGGCGGGACATGGCGGCCATGGTAAGCCGGGACGGGCTCGAAAGGCACGTCTTGTTGGCTGGCGACCGCTACCGGCGAGGCCCTGCTTCTTTGCATCACGCAACACAAAACGGGCCCGCAGGCCCGTTGATGGCGCGGCGCCTTTGTCGTCACGCCAACTGCTTGCGCAGCATGAATTTTTGCACCTTGCCGGTGGAGGTCTTGGGCAGCGGGGTGAAGATGATGCGCTTGGGGGCCTTGAAGTGGGCCATCTGCTCGCGGCAGAACGCAATGAGCTCGGCCTGGGTGAGCTCGCGCCCCTCCTTGAGCTTGACGAAGGCGCAGGGTACCTCCCCCCAGGTCTCGTCCGGCATGGCGATCACCGCGGCTTCTTCCACATCGGGGTGGCGATAGAGCACGTCCTCCACCTCCAGGCTGGAGATGTTCTCCCCGCCGGAGATGATGATGTCCTTGGATCTGTCCTTGATCTCCACATAGCCGTCCGGGTGCCAGACCGCGAGATCCCCGCTTCGAAACCATCCCTGAGCCATCGCCTCCTCGCTCGCCGCCGGGTTCTTGAGGTAGCCCTTCATGACGATGTTGCCCCGCAGCACTATCTCTCCCAGGGTCTTGCCATCCATGGAGACCGGCTCGCCGCTGACGGGGTTGATGACCCGCATCTCCCCTTGCAGGGGGGAGGCCACCCCCTGACGCGCCTTGAGACGGGAGAGGGTGGTGGCATCCTGCCCCTGCCAGCGTCTTTGCGGCTCGCACACCACGCAGGGGCCATAGGTTTCGGTGAGGCCATAGACATGGGTCACGGCGATCCCCATCGCCTCCATGCCGGCGATCACGGTGGCGGGTGGCGCTGCCCCCGCCGTCATCGCCTTGATGGGGTGGTCGAGCCCCTGCTTGAGTGCCGGATCGGCATTGTTGAGCATATTGAGCACGATGGGGGCGGCGCAGAAATGGCTCACCTTGTGTTCGCGCAGCGCCCCGTAGATGGCCGCCGCCTGCACGTGGCGCAGACAGACGCTCACCCCGGCGGTGGCCGCCAGGGTCCAGGGGAAGCACCAGCCGTTGCAGTGGAACATCGGCAGGGTCCAGAGGTAGACCGGGTGCTTGGGCAGCTCCCAGGAGAGGGCATTGTTGATCGCATTGAGGTGGGCGCCGCGATGGTGATAGACCACCCCCTTGGGGTTCCCCGTGGTGCCGGAGGTGTAGTTGAGGGAAATGGCCTGCCACTCGTCCGCCGGCAGCCAGCCGGGTTCGTCCCCGTCCCCCAGGGCGATGAACCCCTCGTAGTCGAGCTCGCCCACCAGCTCCCCTTCCCGGTAGAGGGGATCGTCGATGGCGATCACCAGGGGCTGGCTGTCAATGAGAGAGAGCGCCTTTCGCACCACGGCGCCAAACTCCCGGTCCACCAGCACCACCTTGCTCCGGGCGTGCTGGAAGATGAAGGCCATGGCGTCCGCATCGAGCCGGGTGTTGATGGTGTTGAGCACGGCGCCGCTCATGGGCACCCCGAAGTGCGCCTCGAACATGGCCGGTACATTGGGGGCGACGATGGAGACGGTGTCCCCCTCGCCAATGCCGCGACGGCGCAGGGCCGAGGCGAGCTGGCGGCAACGGCGTTCGGTCTGGGCCCAGCTCTGGCGCAGGGGCCCGTGGATCAGCGCCGGATAGTCGGGATAGACCCGGGCGGCCCGCCCCAGAAAGCTCAAGGGGGTCAGCGCCTCGAAATTGGCGGGCGTCTTGCCAAGGCCGGCGTCGTACATGTTCTGCTCTGTCATCGGATCCTTCCTCACAGGGACACAAAACGGGGTGGCTCTCGCGGTTCACCACGACCGGCATTGCGCCCTGATGCGGGGCCAGGATACCGGCTGGAACCGGATGAAAGGGTATCAAGGGGGCCAGATCCCAGGTATTAGCGAAACGTCTTAGGGGCCCTCGGCCCTGCTCTCCCTGTCGCCAATCGCCGACGCTATTTTTGCGCGGTCACTTTTTGCGCAGTCAGCCCCTGTCGCGATCCCGTGGCCCTTGCCTTGAGCCTGCGGCGCAAAATGCGAAGAATGATCCCAAGCCCTCAACGGGTATGAGTACGAGGAGAAGAGTGATGAACAAATCCATGTTGGCAGGTGTCGGGATCGGTGTGGCCTCTGCGCTGGCATTGTCGGCGGTCGCCAGCGGATCCCTGTTTTCATCAGAGCCCCAGTTTGCCGAGGTGCTGGCCAGCAAGCCGGTGACCGAGACCATCAAGACGCCGCGTCAGGAGTGCCGCAACGTCACCCTGACCCACCGCAAGCCGGTGCAGGACGAGCACAAGATCCTGGGTACCGTGGTTGGCGCAGCCCTGGGCGGCGTGGTCGGCCACCAGTTTGGCGGTGGCAGCGGCAAGAAGGTGGCCACCGCCGCCGGTGCCGTGGCAGGGGGTTATGCCGGGAATCAGGTGCAGGGCAACATGCAGGCGGGTGATACCTACACCACCACGGAGCAGCGCTGCAAAACGGTGCAGGAGAGCAGCACCCGCACCATCGGCTATGACGTCACCTACCGCCTCGCTGGCCAGGAAGGGGTGGTACGCATGGAGAAGCAACCCGGCCCCACCATTCCGGTCAAAGATGGCAAGCTGGTACTGAGCAACGCGCAGGGTTGATACTCCGTTAGGAGCGCCCTGCCATGAGGAAGGCCCACCATGACGGTGGGCCTTTTTCATCTTCGCAACCCCACCTGTCTGCAACAGGTCTTCCCAACAAACGTTTTCTCAACAGAAAGGGGCCCGCAGGCCCCTTTCTTTTGCTCAATCATCCTCAGTGGCGACCGAAGGGCCACCAGGGCTTGTCGTTGTCCTGGATGTCGACCCGGGTCTGCTGCAGGGCGCCGGGCTGGCCCCCTTCCACCCGATCGAGGCTCACCCTGAACTGCTCGGTGGGCTCGACGAACCAGTCATCGATGATCAGCACCTTGACCGACTTGCTGCCCCCCTCGCCCGCGGCCCAGCTAACCGTCTGGCCGAACCAGGGCAGGAAATCCAGTCCCCAGCGCGCGGTGACCCCGTCAAGGGCCACCCGGGCCCGGGCCGGCTTGCTCAGATCGCCGCTTCGCACCAGGGGGATCTCGGCAAACCACTGCCCCTCGTTCACCGTCAGGCTGGCGCGCGCCAGCGAGATGGTGGACGGCGCCAGCTTGTCCTTGATGGTCACCAGGGTCTGGTGCTGCTCGCCTAGGGTCGCGCCACTCGGGTCAAACAGCTCCAGGGTAAAGGTCTCGTCCCCTTCGCGCAGGGTATCGCTCTTCACCGGGATGCTGATGGTCTGGCTGTCGCTCTGTCCGGCGGCCCAGTGCAGGGTGCCGGTGAGGGGTGCCACGTCGCCTGCGTCCGCGCTGCCGTAGGCAATGCGGTAGCTGACGCTGGCCTCACCATAGCTGCCGTCACGGCGCGCCACGCTCAAGACCAGAGTGTTGCCCTCCTCCACGCTCGCAGCGGCGCTCTCGAGGCTCAATACCCCGGCGGGTGGCAGCGGATACTGGATGGCTACCAGCACGGGATCGTGATCCGAGGCGCTGAAGGGGCCCTCGGATTTCGCCAGCTGGCCGCTGTACTTGCTGCCGTACTCGAAGAAGTTGCTCTCGGCGGAGTTGATGTGCCAATCCTCGATGCCGATCACCTTGGCCGCGAGACTCGGGTTTGCCAGGGCGTGATCCAGGTTGCCGAGCTCCCCTTCGTAGCTGTAGGAGTAGGTGTCGGTGCCGTGGAAGCGGGTGTTGAGGTTCACAAAACCATACCCCTTGCCAAGGGCGCTGCCGCTCTCCTCGAAGGGCTGGCCCGCCAGGGTGGTGAAGGAGGCGCTCATGATCTGGCGCGATTGGGCGGCCGGATCATAGTCGGTCAGCACCCGAATGGGATCCTCCATGCCGTAGGCGTTCATGTCGCCGATAAGCAGCAGATCCCCGGCCAACTCTTTGAGCTGTTCTCCCAGCACCTTGGCGGCAGAGACCCGCAGCGCGTTGCAGTGGCCCTGACCATCCAGCGGATCGGCGGTGGCGTAGTCGGGGTAATCCTCGAAGCAGGCGGAGCCCTTGGACTTGAGGTGGTTGACCACCAGGGTCAGCGGCGCATCCCCCTTGGGCGAGCTAAAGCGCTGCACCAGCGACTCGCGCATCCCCTGATTGATGGTCACCGGCTTGCCGCTGGCGTCCACCGCCTCGGCCTGCTGCACCGGCAGCGCGATGAGGCTGGCGGCCCCTTGCGGGCTCACGCTGGCGGGTCGGTAGATGAGCCCCACCGTGATGGCGTCGGTGCCAATGGGCTTGCCATCCGGCGAGGCAATCCAGCGGTAGTGATCCGCCTCATCCGGCTGGGCGGCGTTCAAGGCCGCCACCAGATTGGCGATGGCGGAGTTGTCGCCGTAGCCGTTGTTCTCGATCTCCATCAGCCCCACCACGTCGGCGTTGAGGCGGGTGATGGCGCTGACGATCTTGGTGCGCTGCAACTCGAACTCCGCCACCGTCAGGGCGCCCCGGTTGCTACCGGTGGGGTTGGCATCGCCCCCCACGACCGTGGTGAAGAAGTTGAGCACGTTGAAGCTCGCGACCCGCAGATCCCCCGCCTCGGCGAGCTCGGAGGTTTCCACCCGATCCCAGCCACTGTGATCTATCTGGCTCGCGTCAATGCGGTTGCTGGCCACCAGTCTGAACAGGTTGTAGGAGTAACCGAGGGCCCCCTCCAGCCCGTTGAGCCTGTCGCCGATGCGCAGGTAACCGTCCTCGGCATTGAAGCCGGGATACCAGGGCAGCACGCCATCCGGCGCCTTGGCGTCGGTCTCCACCACCAGCTGGTTCTGCTGGTTGCGAAGGGCCCAGTCGCTCGCCTCCTGGCTCATGGCGGCAAACTTCTGGGTCGACTTGATGAGCGGCGCGCCATAGGCCAGCACCAGGTTGTTGCGCTTGCCGTCGTAATCGAAGCTGAAGTTGCGGGTCACCACCAGGCTGGAACCCGGCACCAGCCGAACCTGCATCCCCTCGTGACGCTCCAGCAGCTGGCTCAGGCTCTCGCCCGCCACCGGCACCAGATCCACTGCCGCCGGCACTGCCCCAGCGGGCCGAGTCACCACCAGCTCGTCGGCGTTGATCTGGGTCTGATTGAAATACTCCTTCACCTTGCCCGAGACGCACACCTCAGCCCCCGGCACGATGGCAGCGTTGGCCTTGGTGCTGTAGACGAAGAGGCCGTCGGAGGTGGCCGGATCCCCGTCCCCCTGCTCATCCTGAATGAAGAAGCCCTTGTAGAGGCCGCTCACTACCTGGGTCACCACGCCGCGGGTGGCATAGGCCTGTTCCGATTCGAACTTGCCGGCCGGCACCAGCGGGCTGCTGCTGCCCGGGCCCTGAATGGCGGGCACCGGCACCAACTGATCCACCGGGCAGACGAAGGCGGGCGGCTGGGTACCATCGCAGGGGCCATCGCCACTGCAACCCAGGCCACTGGCGTCATCTTTCGGGGCCGCCACGTATTCCTGCGCCGGATCAAAAGGCGACGTCGCATCAGTGCGGCCCATGGTGACGGTGGCCTTGCGGCGCAGTGTCATGTCCAGGGTCGAGACGCTCCCCGACACCCAGGCCGTGCCCGGATCCACCCCCACCTGGCCGACGCTGTCCACTATCTCGCTGCCGCGATAGAGCACCAGAGCATCGTCACCGTTGAACACCAGGTTGCCGCTGGTCTGGGTCGTCTTGGCCAGGATCTCGGCATTTGCAGAGGGGTTGGCCAGCACCAGGGTGGCGCCCGGGGCCAGCGTGCCTTGCAGCGCCAGGCTGTTGGTGGGTGATTCGCTGATGGGTTTGCCGTTGGCGTAGAGTGCCAGCCGGTATTGGGAGAGATCGACGGCGTCGCTGCCGAGGTTGCTCAGCTCCAGCGCCTTGTTGTTGCCGGACCCTTCCAGGTATTCGGTGATAAGCAGTTGCGCCTGTGCCTGTCCAGCGAGCGCCAGCCCGACGGCCAGCGCCACCAGAGAGTGTCTTCCTGACATGGTCAGTTTCCTTTTTTATTTGCAGATCATGTTATTGGCGCCCCGCACAAGGCGGGCCGCAGCACCTTGGATGCAGCCATCAACGGGAGGCATGTCAGCCCCCGGCCGAAACTGCGCGCCCACTCTGCCCCGTCGATGCCGAGGCTGCTGCGAGCTGGCTAACAATGACAACAAAATGTTGCGCCAAGGTGACGGGCAATACCCGAATGGGCAGTGTCTGCCATCGCTGCGCAGGAAGTTGTCGCCACCCCTAGCCCCTGCTGGCGGCCTCTGTCAGGGATCGACATCGGCGCCGGGGCAGACGGGGGGAGCATTACGGCAGGCCTCTGCCCGGTACCATTTCGTGAGCAACCCCACTCACAGACACTGGATCATGGGCAAATCCATGGGCGCCATACCGGGCGCCACCCCCTGCGTGGCCCGAGAAGGCAGAAAACCGGGGGATGGGACTCTCTCCTGGTGCTCTTGTGGAACCGGTTCCAGTAATGACAGAAATAACAAGAGAGGGGATGACACAAACGTTTGTTGCTTTTGCGCTCGCGAATAGCAATAGTTCTCACTTTCTTTTTTGACCGTCTCTATTCTCGAGGTGCTACAAGATGTTTCGTCACCCCCTGGCAAAGTTGCTGCTGCTCGGCCAGCTCGTCCTGGTAAGCTGGATGGCGCAGGCCGCCCCCCCCGTTGAAGTGGAAGATGTGATGGGCCGCAAGGTCTCCCTGAGCCTTCCGGCAAACCGCATCGTGCTCGGCTTCTATCCCGAAGATTACCTGGCGGTGGCCGGTGAAGGCGGGGCCGAACGCCTGGTGGGCATGTCCCTGGGCTGGTTCATGAAGTCCCGTCCCGCCATCTGGTCTCTCTACGTGGCCAGCCAGCCACAACTGGCCAACGTGCCGGACCTTGGCAACGTGCAGGATCAGAGCTTCTCCATCGAGAAGACCCTGGCGGTCAAGCCCGACCTGGTGATCCTGGCGAAGTGGCAATATGAGGCCCTGAGCGCCGACCTGCCACGCCTTGAACAGGCGGGGATCCCGGTGGTGGTCATCGACTACAACGCCCAGACCCTGACACAGCACATGGCGAGCACCCTGCTGCTTGGCAAGCTGACCGGCCAGGAGGCCCGTACCCGCAAGATGGCCGACGAGTACAAGGCCAAGATTGACACCATCACCTCCCGCATCGCCACCGCGAAGCGCACGCCGCCCCGGGTCTACATCGAGCTGGGTGACAAGGGTCCGGCCGAGTACAGCTACACCTATGGCAAGGACATGTGGGGCGCCATGGCCCTGCTGGCCGGTGGCGACAACGTGGCCGCCCCCTTCGTCGATCGCTGGGGTCCCATCCACCCGGAACAACTGCTGGCGAGCAAGCCCGAGGTGATCCTGATGGCGGGCTACGAAAGCGTGAGCAGTGCCGTCGCCATGCAGGTCGGCCAGGATGTGTCGGAAGAGACTGTGCGCCAGCGTCTGCAAGGCTTTGCCGCCCGTCCGGGCTGGAGCGAGCTGCCTGCGGTGAAGC
This sequence comes from Aeromonas sp. S19(2024), assembly GCF_041402625.1. Classification (NCBI taxonomy): domain Bacteria; kingdom Pseudomonadati; phylum Pseudomonadota; class Gammaproteobacteria; order Aeromonadales; family Aeromonadaceae; genus Aeromonas; species Aeromonas sp. S19(2024). The sequence continues at coordinate 367,056 of NZ_JBGLQU010000003.1, read as the reverse complement.
AGGGTCGCCTCTACGCGGTCTATCACGGCGCCACCCGCAGCATCATGGATGCCGCCCTCATCGAGTTCATGGCCAAGGCCCTCTATCCGGACCTCTTCCAGGATCTCGACCCCCTGGCCACCTATCAGGCGTTCTACCAGCACTACCTGCCCATCCGTCCCCAGGGCACCTTCATGCTGGGCATTCATCAGCACAACGCGCACTAAGTGTCGGGCCGGGGTCTCTCCGGCTCATTCCCTCCTCCACCCGGTGGAGAACCCACCGGCGACCTCAGGTTGCCGGTGACAAAAACGACAAAAAACCACAAGACAAGATGGAGTTCACACGCAGATGACACTTTTCTCCCGCTATGCCAGCCTGGTGCTGGCAAGCCTTTGCTGCTTGTTTGGCACCGCACAGGCGAAAGTTGAAACCCTGACAGATGTGCTGGGACGGGAAGTCCAGGTCGATCTCCCCGCCAAGCGGGTAGTGCTCGCATTTTACTTTGAAGACTACATGGCCGTCGGTGGCGAACAGGCCTTCGATCGGGTCGTCGGCATCTCTCGCGAGGCCTGGGAAGGCTGGCGTCCTGCCAACTGGTCCCTCTTTACCGCCCATCGCCCGTCCCTCAAGGAGATAGCCGACGTAGGCGAGGTAGAAGTGCAGACCTTCTCGGTGGAAAAAGTGCTCGCCCTCAAACCCGACGTCGTCGTTCTGGCCGACTGGCAATACAAAGGTCTTGGCCAGGACGTGGCCCGTCTCGAACAGGCCGGTCTGCCCGTGGTGGTCGTGGACTACAACATGGAACTCCCCGCCAATCACAAGGCCAGTACCTTGCTGCTCGGCAAGATTGCGGGCACCGAGCCTCGCGCTCGCCAGCTCGCAGACGAGTACCAGCATGCCATCGACGAAGTACATGGCCGGATCGCCGCAGCCAATCTGCCCAAGCCCCGTTTCTACGTGGAGTTTGGCAACAAGGGGCCTGACGAATATGGCTTCAGCTATGGCAAGGGCATGTGGGGTCCGCTCGGCCACCTGGCTGGCGGCGACAACATCGCCGCCCCCTTTGTGGAATGGTACGGCCCCATGAACCCCGAGCAGGTTCTGGTCTCCAAACCCGAGGTCATCTTCCTCACCGGCACTGAATCCACCCAGAACCCCACCGCCGTGCTGCTGGGCCAGGGTGTCAATCCCGCGCTCGCTCGGGCACGGCTCCAGGCCTTTACCGAGCGTAAAGGTTGGGCGAACCTGCCAGCGGTGAAGGAAAAGCGCATCTATGGGATTTACCAGGGCGCCTCCCGCACGCTGCTCGATTACACCATGGTCCAGTTCATGGCCAAGGCGCTCTATCCGAGCCTGTTCAAGGAGATGGATCCGCTTGCCAACTACCTCGACTTCTATCGGCGCTATTTGCCGGTCAAGGCAGACGGCACCTTCGCTATCGCTCTTTAACCTTCAACCTTCGTGGGCGCCTCTTGCGGCGCCCGTTTCAGGATTGACATCATGAATGATTTGGCTGCCCTGCAGCAGACCCTCGCCCGGCAGCGGCAACGGGAGCGCCGTCGCTGGCACTGGCTCCTGCTGCTCGCCCTGGTCCTGTGCATTACCCTGGTGCTCGACATCGCCACCGGCCCCTCCCTGCTGGCCCTGCACGACGTGATCGATGCCCTGGTTTCCCCCGCCCAGGCCGATCCCATGACCCGCACCATCGTCCACGACATGCGCCTGCCCATCGCCCTCATGGCCCTGGTGGTCGGGGCCTCTCTCGGCCTTGGCGGCGTGCAGATGCAGACCCTGCTGGACAACCCCCTCGCCAGTCCCTATACCCTCGGGCTCGCGGCAGCGGCGGGCCTTGGCGCGGCGCTGGCCCTCTACACCGGCGGCCTCGGGCTTCCTCCCCTGGTGGCCATCCCGGCCGGCGCCTTCATTGTGTGCATGTTTGCCGCCTGCCTGCTGTTTGGTCTGGCCATGATGCGCCATGTCAGCAGCCAGACCCTGATCCTGGCGGGCATCGCCCTGCTGTTCCTGTTCCAGTCCCTGCTCTCCCTGCTGCAGTTCCTCTCCTCCCCCGAGCTCAACCAGCAGATCCTGTTCTGGCTGTTTGGCAGCCTGATGCGCACCACCTGGGACTCCCTGATCATCACCGCAGTCGTCACCCTGATCTGCACCCTGCTCATCTACCGGGATGCCTGGGCCCTTACCAGCCTGCGCCTCGGGGAAGCCCGCGCCCGCAGTCTCGGGGTCAATGTCGACAGGCTGCGCATGAAGACCCTGGTGCTGGTCGCCCTGCTCACCGCCACCGCCACCAGCTTCGTCGGCGTGATCGGCTTCGTCGGCCTGGTGGCCCCCCATATCGCCCGCATGCTGGTGGGGGAAGATCAGCGCTTTTTGATCCCCCTCTCCGCCCTGTGCGGCGCCTGCATGCTCTCGGCGGCCTCGGTACTCTCCAAGTCCATCATTCCGGGGGCCCTCTTCCCCATCGGCATCGTCACCGCGCTCATTGGCGTGCCCTTCTTCATCTGGTTGATCCTCGGCAGGGGGCGTAAACGTGCTTGAAATATCCCGACTCTCCCTCTCCCTCGGCCAGCAGACCTTGCTGCGGGATCTCAGCCTCACCCTGCATCCGGGTCAGGTCCATGTGATCATCGGCCCGAACGGGACCGGCAAGACCTCCTTGATGCGCACCCTCTTTGGTGAACTGACCCCGGACAGTGGCGACATTCGCCTCGGGGACCAGAGTGCCCGCCAGATGTCGCAGGCCAGGTGGCGCCAGCAGTTTGGCTACATGCCCCAGAACATCCAGCTGGAGCTGGACCTCAGCGTCATCGAAGTGGTGGTGCTGGGGCGCCTCGACAGCCTCTCCATGCGCCTCGCGGACGAGGACATCCTGGCTGCCGGCCGCGCCCTGCAGGCGCTCGGCATCGCCCATCTGGCGGATCGCCCCCTCTACTCCCTGAGCGGCGGCCAACGGCAGATGGTGCTCTTCGCCCAGGTGCTGCTGCGCGATCCCCGCATCATGATGCTGGACGAGCCGGTCAGCGCCCTGGACCTGCACCACCAGATGCAACTGATGGAGCACCTGTGCCAGCAGACCCGGGAGCAGCAGTGGATCACCCTGGTGGTGCTGCACGACCTCAACCTGGCCGCCCAGTTTGCCGATCAGCTGATCGTGCTGGCAGGGGGAGATCTGCAGGCCTTCGGCCCCCCCGCCCGGGTGCTCGACGCGGCCCTCATCGAGCGCCTCTACCAGGTGCCGGTGGAGATAAGCCACGATCAGCACGGCATCCCCTTCCTCAGAACCCTGCGAAAGACATCATGACACAGTGCTGCGCCACCCCGGCGACCACCGCCCCACGCGCTGGCGGGAGGCGACCATGAACGGCGCCTCCTACTGGCGGGACTGGCAGGACATGAGCCCGGCCGCCCGCCTGCTCATCACCAATGGGCTCGCCTTCAACCTCGGCTTCTACATGATGATGCCCTTCCTCGCCCAGCACATGGGCAGCGGGCTCGGCCTGGCCGGCTGGGCCTGCGGCCTCGTCATGGGGATGCGGGTCTTCAGCCAGCAGGGGCTCTTCCTGTTGGGCGGTACCCTTGGAGATCGCATCGGCTACCATCCCGCCATCGTCTGGGGCTGCCTGGTACGATCCTTGGGCTTCGTGCTGCTGGGCTGGGCCGAGTCCCTGCCCATCCTGCTGCTGGCCGCCGCCCTCACCGGCTTTGCGGGGGCTCTTTTCACCCCCTGCGCCCAGGCCTACCTTGCCAGCGAATGCCACAACCCGAGCCAGCGTCAGCGCGCCTTCGCCCTGCACAATCTGGCCAGCGAGGCGGGCATGCTGCTTGGCCCCCTGGTCGGCCTCACCTTGACCCAACAGAGCTATACCCTGACGGGGATCCTGGCGGCGAGCCTCTTCGCCCTGCTCGGAGTGCTGCAATACCGGGTGCTGCCCAAACGCCCGGTGAGCAACCAGAGCCCCCGTGGCGCCATCTTGCGCCAATGGGGGGAGATAGTGCGCCAGCGCCCCTTCATGGGGTTCACCCTGCTGGCAGGCAGCTACCAGATCCTGTTCCACCAGCTCTATCTCGCCCTCCCCGCCCATATCCAGAGCCTGCCGGACGCCACCCACCTGCTCGGCGGCGTCTTCACCCTCTCGGCGGTGATCGGTGTCGTGCTCCAGCTCCCGGCCTCCCGCCTGGTGGAGCATCGCCTGGGAGTGCCGCTCGCCATGGGGCTGGGGATAGGCATGATGGGCCTGAGCTATCTCGCCCTGCCCCTGCTGGCCCCCTGGCCGACGGCAGGCGTGTTGACGCAGGTGGCCCTGCTCTCCCTGGGCTCCATCCTCTGCTTCCCGCTCTTCGCCGCCCAGCTGCCCCGCTACGCGCCCCCTGAGCAACTCGGCAGCTACTACGGCTTCTATGCCAGCGCCGGGGGCTGCATGGCGCTCTTTGGCAACCTGCTCATCGGCTTTATGCTGGGGGATGCGGGCAGTCGCCCCGCCACCGCCATCTGGTGGCTGCTGGCCCTCGCCGGCCTGCTGGCGGGAGTTGGCCTTTATTCTCAGTTGCGCAAGGATGGCCAGGTTCAACCTGCTCCCCATCAATAAACAGGGCGGCCAAGGCCGCCCTGTTTTATCCCATTCATCCCTCTCCGATCCCCAGCCTTTTCATCTAACCCGAAACAGGGCTATATACTTGGCATCAATCGCACTCTAATCAGATATATACACTGTCCCTTCCATAATGCCTTCAGGAATGGACCTGTTTGCATCCACAATGCCATGTATATCCTCTTGTTTTGTTGGCTTTACAATTAATGGCGCACCCGCTATTAATTGATTGCCGCTGTTTCATAAGAGGAGCGGTGTAAGGCTGATCCGCCTAAGCTGGTCAGTACCCGCTCTGAGCCAGTCAGGCCGACGGGACTTCAACTTGAACCGAAGTCCGTCCGGCCATCATTTAATTCATACCGTCACGGACTTCAATATCAAACTTATTGAGGTCACGACCATGGGTAACATCGCCAAACAACGCCATCAGGCTGCCGTTCGCCAATCTTTTCACTGCTTCTATTGCGGACTGCCGATGTGGGAATCCTCCCCTGCCGCACTGATGCACCAATACCGCCTCACTCCTGCCGAAGCACGGCTATTGCAGTGTACTGGGGAACATCTGCAGCCACGCAGCGAAGGGGGATCGGATCGGTCAGCCAATATCGTGGCAGCCTGTCGACACTGCAACGGCACCCGCCACAAAACCCCCAAGGTGCTATCCCCTGAGCAGTATCAGAAAAAGGTACGGGCGCGGGTGGGTAAAGGGGGCTGGTTTCCGAAAGGGATCACCAGCAAGGTCAAGGGGAACAAAACCAATCGGGTTTAAGGTCGTAGGTTCGATTAGCGAAGCCTAATCGGACATGCACGATAGCAATAAAAAGGACGCCATCGGGCGTCCTTGAAGAGGAAGACAGAGCAGGGTCAACTCCCCAGATGCAGCGCCAACCAGACCGCCAGCGGGATCACCAGCACCGAGAGCGCATTGCCGCCGAGCACTATGCTGGCCACCTTGTCGGGCTGGCACTGGTACTGCTCGCACAGGATGTAATTCAATACCGCCGGAGGCAGTGCCACCGAGAGTGTCAGCAGCGGGATCCAGGCAGGCTCCAGGGGCAGCAGCCAGACGGCGAGCCCCAGGGAGAGGCCCCCCGCCAACAGGTAGAGCAGGTTGCACTTGATGGCCAGCCCCAGATGATCCAGCTCCCCCTCCATCAGCCGGATGCCTAAGGCAAACAGCATCAGGGGCACCGCTATCTGGCCGAGCAGGGCGGCGCTGGTCACCAGGTATTCCGGCAGCGGGATATGCAGGTTGGCCACCAGCAGCCCGGCGAAGGCGGCCCAGAGCACGGGGCTTCTCAGCCAGCCCCAGCGGGAGCTGCTGGCCGAGAGGATGAACATGCCCACCGAGAAGTGGAGCAGGTTGGAGAGCACAAAGAGGATGACGATGGCGCCGAGCTGCTGCTCGCCAAAGGCGAGCACCATCAGCGGAATGCCGAGGTTGCCAGTGTTGCGAAACATGGCGGGCAGGATCAGTGCGGCCCGCTCTATCTCCTTGAGTTTGAGCAGGGAGAGCAGCAAGCCGGGCAGCAGGATCACCAGGGCACCGGCCCCCACAAGGGGCAGGTGCGCCGCCAGATCCAGGGGGTATTTCACCAGGGCCGAGAAGACCAGCGCCGGGGTAAAGAGCTCGATATTGGCCCGGTTGACATAACCCAGGGCCCCGCCCGGTCGCAGCCGTCCATAGAGGGCGCCAAGGCCCACCACCGCAAACACGGGAATGACGATATTGAGCAGAGCGCTGAACATGGGTATCCCGTTTACAGTTCGCGGGCCGGGCGTCCCATCAACACCACGGGGTCCAGCGTCACCTCCTGGCTGCCGTTGCTGACCCAGAGCTGGCCGTCGGAGATGGTACAGGTGAGCTGCATGGTGCGCTCCACCATGGCCGCCAGGGGCAGGGTCTGGCTGTCGGAGAGTTCGATGACGCTCAGGTTGTCGTGCAGACCGAGCTTGCCCTGGTTCTGCTTCCACCAGACGCTGGTGCCACGGCCGCCGTAAAGGTAGAGCACCACCTGGCGAGAGCGGTTGCATGCCTTCTTGAGGCGGCGCTCGTCCGGCTGACCCAGCTCAATCCAGAGTTCAATCTCGTCGGAGTAGTTCTTGCACCAGAGCTCGGGCTCGTCGTCGGCTGAGAGCCCCTTGGTGAACTCCAGCCGCTCGGCGGCATGCCAGGCGAAGGCCGCGAGGCGGATCATCATGCGCTCGTCGGTCTCGGAGGGGTGACGGGCCAGGGTGAGGGAGAAGTCCTGATAGAGATTGCGATCCATGTCAGACAAGCTGATCTGGGCCTTGAAGATGGTTGCCTTGAGCGCCATAGAAGTCGTGAATACCTGATAAAAGAGAAGGAGGCGGACATGCCGGGCGTCAGTGTAATCAAAATGGCCGCCGGGTTCGACCGTCTTGCGCTCCCTTTACCCCATCAGGGGCGGGACAAGTGCTTCAGAAGACACAAAAAACAAATGCCAGTCGTGAGACTGGCATTTGGCGGCATGAACGAGAGTGACTCACTTCTCGGCGGACTTGACCCCGAAGGCATTGAGCAGCAGGCAGCAGGTCACTGCCACTGCCACGAACCCGCTCAGGAAGATAAAGGGCATGGCCCCATACCCCAATACAGTCCAGATGGTGTGTTCAAGCAGACTCATAGTGTGTCCTTCATCCAGTGAAATGGGTGTCCCTTTCGTGACGGGGTCGCCCCCGTTCCTGATGAGACTATTTGACCTCAACCCGCGCCTGAGTCCTATGCCACCAAAGTAATAAATGGGGCACCAGTTTGCGCCAGATCAAGGTTTTACCCCTCTCCGCCCCGTTTTTCTTCGCGCCCTCGCCCCAAACCGGAAAGGTACGCCCAACAAAAAGCGAGGCGACCTTGGGGTCGCCTCGTTCGATGCATGCCGTCGAGAGCCATCAGTAGAAGGTCTGCTGCTCCGCCGCCATCGCTTTCAGCCGCGCACAGGGGGCGAAGCGGTCGCCAAAGCGCTTCTGATGGTGCTCAAGGCGCCCCACCAGATAGTCGATGCCGAGGCTGTCCATGTAGCGGAACGGACCGCCCAAGAAGGGGGGGAAGCCGATACCGAAGATGGCGCCGATGTCGCCATCCCGGGCCGAGGCCACCACGCCGCCATCCAGGGCCATGGCCGCTTCGTTGAGCATCAACAGCACGCAGCGCTCGGCGATCTCCTGCCTGGCCAGCTTGGCCTGGGGCTTGACGCCCAGCACGTCGTAGACGCTCGCGTCCACCGTCTTCTTGCCCTCCTTGCCGGTGAGCTTGTTGCGCGGAGCCGCCTTGCCATAGAGATAGAAGCCCTTGCCGTTCTTGCGCCCCTTGCGATCGTCTTCCAGCAGCTTGTCAAAGGCCTTGGGCGCCTGGAACTGCTCGCCACCCAGCTCTTTTTCGAGGATGGGGGAGATCTTGGCTCCCACGTCGATCCCCACCTCGTCCAGCAGGGTGATGGGGCCGACCGGGAAACCGAAGTCGAGCAGAGCGCCGTCCAGTACCTCCACCGGCTCCCCTTCCAGCACCAGGCGCGCCGCCTCGTTCATGTAGGGCGCCAGGATGCGGTTGACATAGAAGCCCGCCTCGTCCTTCACCACGATGGGGGTCTTGCCCTGGGCCCGGGCAAAGGCCAGGGTGGTGGCCACCGTCTCGGCACTGGTACCCGCGTGGGGAATGATCTCGGCCAGCGGCATCTTGTCCACCGGACTGAAGTAGTGCAGCCCCACCACCCGCTCCGGATGCGTCGCCGCCGAGGCGATCTGGTGGATGGGCAGGGAGGAGGTGTTGGAGGCAAACACGGTGTGCTCGCCGCACTCGCGCTCCACGTCCTGCACCATCTGGTGCTTGAGGTTGATCTCCTCGAACACCGCTTCCACCACCATGTCCACCCGGTGGAAACCGGAATAGTCCAGGGTGCCGGTGAGCAGGCTCATCTGTTTTTCCAGCTCGCTGCGCAGCAGTTGGCGACGCTTGAGCTTCCTGGCGAGGAGGTCGTAGCTGTAACGCATGGCATTGCCGATGCCGGCGCTCGCCACATCCTTGATCCGCACCGGTACCCCCGCCTTGGTGGCGGTAACGAAGGCAATACCCCCCCCCATCAGGCCGCCCCCCAGCACGGCGGCATGACCCACCTTGCGTGGCTCGGCCCCCTGATAGCTCACCTCTTTTTTCATCTCCGTGGTGGCGAAGAAGAGGGAGCGCAGGGCGGCGGATTCCGGCGTCATCACCAGCTCGCCGAAGTGGCGGGCCTCGGCCTGCAGGCCGGCCTGCATCCCCTCCTCCACGCCGATGCGCACCACCTCGATGATGCGCTCCGGCGCCGGGTAGTTGCCCCGGGTCTTGGCCTTGACCCCCTTGCGGGCCTGATCGAACAGCACCTTGCGACCAAATTTGTTGGTCTCCAGCACCTTGCCCTGCAGATCCCGTTTCAGGTGGTGGCGCGGCTTGCCCTTCTTGGCAAGCTTGATGGCGGCCTCCAGCAAAATGGATGGGGGCACCATGTCATCCACCAGCCCGAGTTTCCTGGCCTGTTTGGCCCGCACCTGCTTGCCGGTCAGCATCAGATCCAGTGCCTTGGCCACCCCGATGAGGCGCGGCAGGCGCTGGGTACCGCCGGAGCCCGGCAGCAGGCCGAGCTGCACTTCCGGCAGGCCCAGCACGGTTTTACCGTGATCGGTCACCACCCGGCCATGACAGGCGAGCGCCAGCTCCAGCCCGCCGCCAAGGCAGGGGCCGTGAATGGCGGCGATCACCGGGATCCCCAGGGCTTCGATCTCGGCGAACACCTCCTGTCCGGCCCGGGACAGCGCTTCGGCATCCTGGGCGCTGGTGCAGGCCGCCAGCATGGCGATGTCGGCCCCGGCAACGAAGGAGTCCTTCTTGCCGGAGACGATCACCAGGCCGATCAGATCCCCGTTCCCCTTTACCTCGGCCAACAGAGTGCGGATCTCGTCCGCAAAGGAGGCCTTCAGGGTGTTCATGCTCTCACCGGGCACATCCATGGTGAGGATGCCGATGCCGTCTTTGCGAATATCCAGAGAAAAAGTCTTGGCACTCATCATTCCACCTCCAGCACCATGGCCACACCCAGCCCACCCGCCGCACAGGCGGTGTTGAGCCCCAATCCCCCACCCCGGCGCCGCAGTTCATGCAGGGTCTGGGTGATCATGCGCGCCCCGGTGGCGGCAAAGGGGTGACCAAAGGCCAAAGAGCCGCCGAGCACGTTGAACTTCTCCATGTCCACCTCGCCGATGGCCTGATCCCGGCCCAGCTTGTCACGGGCAAATTCGGCGCTTGCAAACATCTTGAGGTTGGCCAGCGTCTGGGCGGCAAAGGCTTCGTGCATGTCGATGAGGGTCAGATCCCCAAGGGTGATGCCGGCACGGTCCAGCGCCAGCGGCGTGGCATAGGAGGGGCCCATCAGCATGTCCTGCCAGACATCGATGGCGGAAAACGCGAAGCTGCGGATGTAACCCAGCGGCTCCAGACCCAGCTCGCGGGCCCGCCCTTCACGCATCATCAGCACGGCGGCGGCGCCGTCGGTGAGCGGGGTGGCGTTGGCGGCGGTCACCGAGCCGTGAGCCCGGTCAAAGACCGGTTTGAGCTTGGCGTAACTCGCCAGATCCGAGCTTTCGCGGATGTTGTTGTCCCGCTCCAGCGGCGACTTGTAGGGGGGCACGTGGGCAGTGAACACCTCGCCACTCAATTTGCCCTGGGCCCAGGCTTCGGCCGCCAGGGTGTGGGAGCGGTGGGCCAGCGCATCTTGCGCCTCGCGGCTGATCTGGTGGGTCTTGGCCATCTGCTCGGCGGTCTGCCCCATGGAGAGACCGGTGGAATACTCGGCCACGGCCGGGGGCACCGGCAGCAGGTCCTTCAGACGCAGACGGCGCAGAATATTGAAACGCTGCTGGAGGTTGCGCGCCTTGTTGAGATCCACCAGGGCGCGGGCCAGAGACTTGCTGACCCCGATGGGCAGCACGGAAGAGGAGTCGGCACCGCCGGCGATGGCGATGTCCACCGTGCCGGCCATGATGGATTCGGTGACATTGGCCACCGCCTGGAAACTGGTGGCGCAGGCGCGCGACACGCTATAGGCATCGGTGCTGACGCTCATGCCAGTGCCAAGCACGATCTCCCGGGCGATGTTTGGCGCTTCCGGCATCTGCACCACCTGGCCGAACACCAGCTGGTCGATGAGCTTGGGGTCGAGATCGGTGCGGGCGAGCATCTCGCTCACCACCAGTTTGCCCAGATCCACCGCAGGCACGCCGTGAAAAGCGGTGGCCTGCTTGGCAAAGGGGGTGCGCAGACCCGCCACGACGGCTATCCGTTCGCCCTGGCGAGTCGTCAGTTTCAATGGCTGTTTCATCCTGGCTCCTTGGGTTAAAAAGGCAGAGGTCTGACCTCATTGCGCCACATCTTAACAATCCAATCACAACTTTCATACGGCTGATTGAAACTAAATTGTCCCCATCTTGCCACCCTCCCTCGCCCTTGTGAGCCAACTGGGGTATAAAAAGATCAACTTCCATAAAAACAACGGGTTTATCGCATGGCAGCGGCCGAGTTCAGAGCACTTGGAGACTATCTGGGCAGCCAGATCCTGGGACAGGGCCCCCTCATCGAGGGGCTGCTGATCGCCCTGTTATGTGAAGGACATGTGCTGATCGAGGGGGCCCCCGGTCTTGCCAAGACCCGGGCGGTCAAGGCGTTGGCCGGTGCCGTGGAGGGGCGCTTTGCCCGTATCCAGTTCACCCCGGATCTGCTCCCTGCCGATCTCACCGGCAGCGAGGTCTTCCATCCCCAGGATGCGAGCTTCGTGTTTCAACCCGGCCCCCTGTTCAACCACCTGGTGCTGGCGGACGAGATCAACCGGGCGCCGGCCAAGGTGCAGTCCGCCCTGCTGGAGGCCATGGCCGAGCACCAGATCACCGTGGGCAAGAAGAGCTGGCGCCTGCCCTCCCTCTTCATGGTCGCCGCCACCCAGAACCCCATCGAGCAGGAAGGGACCTATCCCCTGCCGGAGGCCCAGCTCGATCGCTTCTTACTCAAGCTGCTGGTGGATTACCCCAGCCCCGCCATGGAGCTGGCCATCCTTCAACTCAACGCCCGTGGCGACGCCCTGCCGACGCCGCCAATCACCCTGAGCCAGTCCGACCTGATGGAAGCCCGCACCGCCGTTCAAGGGGTACAGATGCAGGGGCGCCTCGAGCACTATCTGGTGCAACTGGTGTGCGCCACCCGCCCCGGCAGCGGCCTGTGCCCCGAGTTAGACCCCCTGGTCGCGGTGGGGGCCAGCCCCAGGGCCAGCATCGGCCTCGCAAGAGCCGCACGGGCCCGGTCCTGGCTCGCCGGGCGCGACTTCGTGCTGCCCGAAGACATCCAGCAGCTGGCGCCAGCCGTGCTGCGCCACCGCCTCATCCCGAGTTATCAGGCGCTGGCGGACAACCTCGATAGCGAGGCGATCATCACCCTGCTGCTGGATGCCATTCCATGCCCCTGAGCCGGCCCCCACAGGCAGCCCTATCGCCATGACCCCCGTCGCCGAGCCCCGGGATCACCCCAACATCGCCCTCACCCTCCAGCGGCTGCTGGCGGTGCGCCTCTGGACCCGCCAGGGCGAGCGTGCCCGCATTCATCAGGCGGCCCATGGGCGTATCGGGCGCCAGCCCGGGCTCCATTTCAGGGAGCTTCGCCTCTATCAGGCCGGTGACGAGGTGCGTCACATCGACTGGCGGGTCACCGCCCGCCTCGGTCGCCCCCACACCCGCCTCTACGGGGAAGAGCAGGATCAGGCCCACTGGTTGCTGCTGGATCTCTCACCCGCCATGTACTTTGGCTCCCGCGCCCAGCTCAAGGCCCGCCTTGGCTGCGAGCTGGCCGCCGCCCTGCTCTGGCAGGGGGAGAAACAGGCCAATACCTTGATCTGCCAGGGCGCAGTCCCCCACACAGAGCACCAGCGCGGCTCTCTCATGCCTCTGCTGGAAGCGCTCTGCCGCCATTACGAGGCAGGGCTGGATCGCGCCCCCCCGCCCTGGACGCTGGCCCAGACCCTGGCACGACTCACCCTGCCCCACGGGGCCAGATTGACCCTGATAAGCCATCACCAGGCACCGGACCAGGCACTCTGCCAGCAGTTGCAACGCCTTCGCCTGCGCCACGATATCCACTACTGGCAGATTCGCGATCCCCTGGAAGCCGCCCTGCCCGAACAGGGGCAGCTGGCAGTGCAGGCAGGCAGACACAGCGGTTGGCTCGCGGGAGAAGATCCCCGCTTTCGCGCCCGCTACCAGAGGGCGGCCGACGAGCAGGCCGAGGCCTGTCGCCAGCAGTTGCTGCCCCTGGTGACGCGCCTCTATCGCCTCGACAACGGCGCCACCCTGCAACGCCAGTGGCAGGAGGGCGGATGCCGTCTGTTTTGAGGGGGGAGCAGGGCGTGCCCGCACCGGATGCATATCGCCAGCCCTCGTCCAGCGAGTCCTTGCAAGCCATCCGTGCCGAGCTGCGTGACATCCACCAAGGCCCCGCTCTCGAGCCTGCACAGGATCCTCGCCTGATGGCCCTCGGGGGGCTGCTGATCGCGGCGATCGCCGCTTGCCTGATCGCCACGACGGCCCTCACCCTGTTGCGCCAGCGCCGCTGGGCGCACCGGATAGACTGGCAGGCAGACGATCTCGTCCCCAAGCTGCAGGATGCCCTGCGAGAAGCGGCCATGGCCCGCTGGCCCGAGGCGGCCCCCCTGCAAGGGGAGGCCTGGCTCGCCTGGCTGGACAACAAGGGGGGGAGCGATTTTTCCCGGTTTGCCGCCCAGTGGCCACTCTGGCTCTATGGGGGCAGAGTGCCCGATGAAGCGCAGCGCAAAAGATTGCGCCTCGCCTATCTCGCCTGGGGGCGACGCTGCGTCAGCGCGCCGCGATTCCCGGCAAGCAAGCGAGGGGCACCTCCCCCGGAGGGTACGCGATGATCCTCGCCTGGCCCTGGTTTTCCCTCGCCCTCGCCCTGCCGCTGCTGGTGCGCTTCGGCCTGCCTCCCATGAAGGGGCGCAAGGGAGGAAACCGACTCGTTCACGGAGGTTTTCCCCTGCTCCAGCCCCAGGCGGGGCAGCCCTTGTGGCGCATGATGATCTGCTGGTGCGCCCTGGTACTGGCTCTGTGCCGCCCCCAGTGGCAGGAGCCCCCGATCATTCACTACCAGAGCAGCCGGGACCTCATCCTGGCGGTGGATCTCTCCGACAGCATGCGCACCCAGGACATGTTGGATGACGGAGAGCAAACGGACAGGCTTGCCGCGGTGCGCCAGCAGATAAGCAACCTTGTCGCCTCCCGCCCGGGGGATCGCATCGCCCTGGTCGTCTTTGCCGATCACGCCTATCTGCTCTCCCCCCTCACCCAGGAGACCGGGGCCCTGCTCACCCTGGCCAGGGAGCTCGATTTCGATCTGGTGGGGCGCACCACGGCCCTGGGGGAAGCCATCCTGCTGGCACGCCAGCACGCCGACCCCACCCGCCCCACCGCCCTGCTGCTGGTGACGGACGGGCGCAATACCTCGGGCAATGCGGATCCCCTGACCGAGGCCCGGCTCGCCGCCAAAGCCGGCATCCGTCTCTATACCCTGGGGGTGGGCGCCGACCCCGACACCTTCGCCGGGCCCGCAGGGGACGCCGATCCCAGTGCCGAACTGGATGAAGCCCTGTTGCAGCAGTTGGCGACGCTGGGAGGAGGCCGCTATTTTCGCGCCCGCAACCGGGGCGATCTCGCCGCCATCAACCAGGCCATCGACACCCTGGAGCCCCTCGCCCGGCCCCAGACCCTCTCCCGGCCCCACCAGGAGCTCTACCCCTGGCCACTGGCCCTGGCCTGGCTGCTGCTCTGCTGGCCAGCCCGCTGGCGCATCTCCCTGTCACACAGGCCATCCCATGAGTAGGCAGGCCATGATGGTGGCACCATGGAGCTGATCTTGCTGCGCCCCCTCTGGTTGCTGGCCCTGCTCCCCTGGCTGTGGCAGGGGTGGCGCCGCCGCCGCGATCCCGGCTTGCTCTCCCCGGCCATGCAGGCCTATCTGCTGCCGAGCCGCCATCGGGCCATCCCCTGGCGCTGGCTTGCCTGTCTGCCGGTGATCCTCGCGCTCTCGGGCCCCGCCCTGCGCCAGCAGAGTCTCCCCATGCCGAGCCCGGCCCTCGATATCTGGCTGATGGATCTCTCCGACTCCATGCTGGCACAGGATCTGGCGCCGGACCGGGCAACCCGGGTAAGGCTGGGATTGCAGGAGATGCTGGCCGACATAGCGCGGCAGGACGCGGCCCATCCCATCGCCCTCATCCTGTTTGCCGGGGATGCCTACCTCGCCATGCCTCCCACCCGGGATCATCAGGCCATCGCCCTGCTGCTGCCGGACCTGCGCCCGGCCATCATGCCTGTCCAGGGCAGCGCCCCCGAGCGCGCCGTGGCCCTGGCCCTCACCCTGATCCCGCCGGGCCAGTCCGCCCGTCTGCTGCTCGTGACCGACGGCCTCTCCGGGACAGCGCGCGATCGCATCGCCGCCCTCTGGCCCTGCCTCAACGACCTGTTCTGCAAGGCAGGCTCGGCCCCGCGGCTCGACATCCTGCTGGCCAGCGGGGGCAAGGAGACTCGGCTACCCGGCGTGGCCGCCGAGCGCTGGCAGCTCGGCAGCCCGATCGGCCACACCTTGCCGGCGCCCGACGAGGAGGCCATGACCGCCCTTGCCGCCAGTACCGGAGGCAGGCTGGCCTGGCTTGATTCCGGCCTGCCCCGCTTTGCCCCCCTGCCCATGGGCCAGACCCTGACGCAGGGGCAATCCCGGGATCTCGGCCCCTGGCTGCTCATCACCTTGCTCCCCCTGGCGCTGCTGGCGCGGATCGGCGCCCACTGGCTGCTGGTGATCCTCGTCATTGGCGTCGCGCCCCCTTCCCTGCAGGCGGCCTCCCGACAAGATGAAGCAGGCTGGCAGGCTTATCGCCAGGGACACTATCGGGAAGCGGCCAACGCCTTCCAGGATCCGGTCTGGCAAGGCAACGCCAGGTATAGAGCCGGGGATTACGCCAGGGCCGTCGCCGCCTATGGCAGGGCAAACAGCGCCACCGCCCACTACAACAGGGGCAATGCCCTGGTCTGGCTCGGGGATCTTGCCGCCGCGGAGCAGGCCTATCTGAGCGCCCTTCGCCTTGAACCTGGGCACAGGGATGCCTTGCACAACCTGGCCCTGCTACGGGCCAACCCGCCGCAGACAACGCCCTCGGCAAATGCCCCGGCGCAGGCCGACACTCCCGACCCCGCCCGCGCCTCAGAGGCTCCTCGCCCCCCGGCGCCCCCCGTGCTGCTGCTGGAGCAGCGCCTTCGCAAGGAGGCCCTGCGCCGCCCCCTGATCAAGGTGGAGGAGCCCTGGTGATCCTCGTGCTGCGCTTGCTCTCCCCCCGGATCGGCTGCTGGCTGCTGCTCGCCCTGTGCGCCATGCGGGTGCAGGCCGCTCCTGCCGAGGCCGAGCTGTTGCCGGGGGCGAGCGAGCGCGACTGGCTGCTCATCATCGAGGCCGACGGGATGTACCGCGATGAGGATCTCAACCTGCAACCGCTGCTGCGCCAGTTTGCGGTCGGGCGGGTCAGCATCCAGCGGGTCAGTGCCCAGAGCCGCAGCCTGACCCGCTGGCAGATCCCCCTGCACCTGCTCGATACCAGTCCGCGCCAGGTGCCCTCCCTGCCCCTTGGCGCCGATCTCACCCCCTCCCTGGTGGTGCCGACACGTTCCCTGGACGGCACCCTGATGCCAGCACAAGACCCGGTATTCTCTCCGGTCGAGCTGCAGGCCCGGGTGCTCCATGAGGGGAATCTCTACCCCGGCCAGCCCTTCATCTATGAGCTGACCCTCTGGCTGCCTGCCAACCTGGAGGCCCCCAACCTCGGCGAGCCCATCACCCCGGCCTTTACCATTCGCCGCCTTGGCGAGGATCGCTGGGACTCTCCCGCCAGCCCCGGCCTGCCAGGACGTCTCACGCGAAAATGGCTGCTGCAGGCCAAAGGGCCCGGGCTCCATCCCGTCGAATCCCCCCGCTTCCAGGGGCGGTTGCCGCACCAGGACCAGGCCGGTGCGACTGCACCGGGCAACGCGGGGGATCTGCTGTCCGCCAGGGCAGCGACCCTCTTCATCAAGGTGGACAAGGCCCCCCTGGAGCCGGTGGCGAGCAGCCTGGTGTTGCGCCAGCAGTTCAGCCCGGCGCAGGCCAGGGTGGGTGAGCCGGTGATCCGCACCCTCACCCTGGTGATGGAAGGGGGGGATGGCAACCGCCTGCCCCCCTTGCCGGCCCCACCCCTGCCCGCCGGCCTCTCCATGAAGCCGGACGGCGAGCAGCAGCAGGAGCGATTCGTGGCCGAGGGGGCGCTTCGCTTCGAGCGCCAGTGGCGCCAGGCCCTGACCGCCGACGAGGCGGGGCGCTATGTGCTGCCCCCCCAGACCCTGCGCTGGTTCAACACCCAGAACGGTCGCATCGAGGAGGCGCGCCTGCCCGCACATCCTCTGGTGTTCACGGCAAGGGAGAGCGCCACTCCCGCCTCCCCCGCACTAGGGGTCCAGTATCTCTATTGGGTGCTCCTGGCCATCCTGCTGCGGGCATTCATGCGCCGCTGGCCGCGCTGGCGCGCCTTCTATCGCCTGCAACGGGCCCTCGCCACGGGCTCTCCTGACGAGGCCAGGGAAACCCTGCTGACCTGGGCCGTCCTGCGCTGGGACACCCCCTGTCTGCATCTGGCCAGGCTGCCCTGTCACCGCGACCCCGCCATGGGGGCGCTGCTGGACGGCCTGGATCGGGCCTGTTTTTCCCCCAAGCGAGTCCCTGGCGAACACCTGCCCAGGCAGGTGCTCGCCAGGGAGTTGTGCACCTGGGAGAGCTTTGCGATAGCCTATGGTCTTCGAATACTGGCGTGGATGCGTGCATGATGCGCCCCTCATGAAACAGGACACCCCTTTATGGCGTTAGGTTTTTTCAGAAGAAAAAGGGCCGACACGGGAAAGGATCCCTGCGCTTCTCCGGTCTATGAGGAGATGGCAGACAAACAAACCAAGTACGAAGCCCTGGTGCACGCCCTGCACGGAGACATCTACCGCTACGCCTACTGGCTGTGCCGGGATCCGCAAATCGCCGAGGATCTGGTGCAGGAGACTTTCCTGCGCGCCTGGAAGGCGATAGATACCCTGCTGGACGACAAGGCTGCCAAGGCGTGGCTCATCACCATATTGCGGCGGGAGAATGCCCGCCGCTTTGAGCGAAAGCAGTTCGATCTCGTCGACCTCGACGAGCACCCCCTGCGGGATCAGGGTGTCCTGCCAAGCGAGCAGGAGATGGAGCACGAATGGCTCAGGCGCCACATCGCCCGCCTGCCTGCCGAGTATCAGGAGCCGCTGCTGCTGCAGGTACTGGGGGGATTCAGCGGGGAGGAGATCGCCGAGCAACTCGGCCTGAACAAGAACACCGTCATGACAAGGCTGTTTCGCGCCCGCAACCAGATAAAAGAGGCCATGGAGTCTGCGAAACAACAGAGAGGACACACCAATGGATGAGCTTGAATTTCGCCGCCGGGCCATCACTCACCCCTCGGACAGGGATCCCGCCTTCCTGAAAGCCGCCGAGGCGTCACCGGCCAATCGCAAGCATCTGGACGAGATGCAGCAGCTCGAGCGCCAGGTGCGCAGCACTCTGGAAGTGGACGTACCGGCCGGTCTTGCGGAGCGGATCCTGCTCAGGCAGGCGATGGCAGCCGAAGAGGAGCAGGTGGTTCCGCTACCCGTCGCCCCTGCACGCACGCCATGGCGCGCTCTGGCCATCGCGGCCTCGGTCGCCTTCCTGCTCGGCATGAGCACCCGCTGGATCAGCTGGCCTGTCGCACCGGACACCCTGTCGCTGGCTCAAGTCGCCATGTCCCACGTTTATGGGGAAGAGCCCTTCATTCATGCGGTGGATGAGCGGGTCAGCCTGCACACCATCAACGCGAAAATGGAGAAATATGGCGCCACCCTGAGCGAGATGCCGGGCATGAAGGTAACCTATGTCAACCACTGCGCCTTCTACCAGGGACCGGCCCTGCACATGGTGCTGCAGGGCAAGATGGGACCGGTCACCCTGTTCCTCGTCCCCAAGCACCTGCCATTGACGATCCAGTCCGATTTTGCAGACGGGACCCTCAAGGGGGAGATACTGCCGCTCAAGGGGGCCAACATGGTGCTCATCGGAGACATGCAGGAACCCCTCGCCCCGGTTGCCCGCCAGCTTGAGTCACGTCTGCACTGGTCCATTTAACAGACCTTGACCCAGGCTGACTCGTCCTCCGCCTCAGCCACATCACAGGCAGACATCCTCATTGTCTGCCTGTTCATCCCCACATCCCCGCATGTTCCCGCCCATTGCCCGCGCGAAGTCACATTTTTACTATTTATTTTAAATGACGCAAACGGCACCGTTTGTGCTTTATTTATCCAATAATAGATAAATCAGCCTAATAAAACGGCAAGTTAAAACAAATGATTAACACAATGGAAACTTTTATGTATTCTGCTGTCACTGGTCTGATTTCTTACCTCCTACCAGATCCATAGAATCACGCCAGCAATGAATGGGAAGAAGCTGACATAACAACAGATCATGTCGTCAATAGCCGCCAAAGAGCCGCGATGTCGACAGAAAATCTGCTTACAAAGAGAGAACACTATGACAACTGCCTTTTTCAAGAAAAGCCTGATCGCTGCGGCCGTGACCCTGGCCAGCACCCAGACCTTCGCCGCCGCGTTCCAGCTGAACGAGCACTCGGCCTCCGGTCTGGGGCGCGCCTACGCAGGTGAAGCAGCCATCGCCGACAACGCGGCCGTGCTGTCCCGCAACCCGGCGGCCATGACCACCTTCGACAAGATGGCACTGTCTGTATCCGGCACCTATATCAAGCCCGACGTGGACGTGGCTGGCGACATCTATGCCGGCCCCACCAAGCTGGCTCCGTCCAGCGAAAGCGACATCGCCCCCGATGCCTTCGTGCCGGCCACCTACTTTATCCAGCCCCTGAATGATCAGTGGGCCTGGGGGATCGGCCTCTTCTCCAACTACGGCCTTTCCACCGAATATTCCAAGACCTTCGCGGCCGGTGCCGGCGCCGGTGACACCGAGCTGCTGACCTTCAACATCAACCCCAACATCGCCTATCGCATCAACTCCAGCTTCAGCGTCGGTGCCGGCATCAATGCCGTCTACGCCGCCGCCGAGCTGAACCGTTATGCCGGTGCGCTTTCCGCCGCCATTCCGGGCGCCAACTCCGATACCCGTCTGGCGCACCTGAAGGGCGACACCTGGGGCTTTGGCTGGAACGTCGGCACCCTGTACGAGATCAACGACAACAACCGTCTCGCCCTGACCTACCGCTCCCAGGTGGACTTGAGCTTTGACGGCGACTTCCAGGGTGCCACCTCCGGCAATCGCGTCGTCGATGGCAACCTGAAACTGGATCTGCCGGCCCAGGCCGAGTTCGCAGGCTACCACCGCTTGAACCAGCAATTCGCTGTCCACTACTCCGTGAACTGGACCGACTGGAGCGCCTTCCAGGAGCTCAAGGCCACCAGCAGCAACTGCGCCGGCGGCGTGTGCCTGCAAAAAGACGAGAAGTTCAAGGACTCTGCCCGTTACGCCCTGGGCGGTACCTGGTACGTCAACCCGTCCTGGGAAGCCCGTATCGGCTTCGCCTACGACAACAGCCCCATCGAGCCGGAATACCGCAGCCTGAGCATTCCTGACTCCGACCGTATCTGGTACAGCGCCGGTGCCACCTACCACATCAATCCGGACATGAGCCTCGACTTCGGCATGGCCTATCTGGACGGCAAGGAAGTGGACGTGAACGAAGGCCTGCGCAACCACAGCGATGCGCTGCGCTGGAAGGGCACCTCTCACGGCAACGCCCTGCTGGCTTCCGCCCAGTTCAACATGAAATTCTGATTTTCATGTCATCATCAAGAGCGCCCCAGGGCGCTCTTTTTTTATCCAATTTCGCCAACTGAGCGCACAGCTGTAGTAAACAACTGTACTCTTTTCTTTTTTTATCAAGCTGTTATGGGGATTTCTTTCAGCATTTAATCCCGTTTTGCCGCACGTTCCCCTCTCCCCGTTGCCTTGCTTGTCATACCATATAAAATCCCGGCCCCAACCGAATAACAGAATGAACACCCAGTTCATCCCGAGGAAAGACCATGCATCCGACGTTCAAACCCTCCCTCATAGCCCTCTTGCTGCTGTCGAGCCAGGTGCAGGCTGCCGGCTTCCAGCTCGCGGAGCAATCCGCCACCGGCATGGGGCGTGCCTTCGCGGGTGAGGCCGCCATCGCCGACAATGCCAGCGTGCTCTCCCGCAATGCCGCCGCCATGACCCGGTTCGATACCCTGGCCTTCTCCGGCGGCGTTATCCACGTGCACCCCGACGTCAACATCGAGGGCACCACACGGGTGCCTACCCCCCAGGGGCCGGTCAGCCTGGATGCCGGAGCCCACGACATTGCGGGTGACGCCTGGGTGCCCAACGCCTATCTCATCGTGCCCCTCAACGAGCAATGGCGCCTCGGACTTGCCGCCACCTCCTATTACGGACTCGGGGTCAAGATGCCGGACAACTACAACGCCGGTCACTTCGGCAACGTCTCCGACATCAAGACCGTGGATCTGGGGGCCTCCCTTGCCTATCGCATCAACCGCGTCTGGTCCGTCGGGGCCGGTCTCTCCGCCATTCAGGGGGAAGGGGAAGTGGGCGGCACTTTCCCCTCCAACAACCAGATAGCCAAGCACCTGAAAGGGGATGGCTGGGCCATGGGCTGGAACCTGGGCACCCTGCTTGAGTTGTCGCAGGCAACCCGCGTCGGTCTCTCCTATCGCCACGACGTGACCCTGACCCTCTCCGGTGACGCCATCGGCATCGATCAAAGGGGCCAGCCCTTCACCGATACCGGCAGCCTGGATCTGCCTCTGCCCGCCACCGCCGAGCTGGCTCTGTTCCATCAACTCACCCCGGCCCTGGCGCTGCATTCGAGCATCAACTGGACCAACTGGAGCAAGTTCGTGCAGCTCGAATCCGAGCTCGACCACCACGGCACCATGCACATCAAGGAGGAGCACTGGGAAGACAGTTGGCGCTATGCCCTGGGGATGACCTACCAGCTGGCCCCCCAGTGGCAACTGCGCTCCGGTATCGCCTACGACCGCAGCCCGGTCCCGGCGGATCGCCGCACCATCTCCATCCCCGACTCGGATCGGGTCTGGTACAGCGCTGGCGTAGGCTACCAGATTGACCGCCACCTCTCGCTGGATCTGGGGCTGACCCTGATCGACGGCAAGAAGGTGGACGTGAGCGAAACCATGCAGCTCAGGCCCGGCATCCCGCAGACCACCTCCACTTTCAATGGCACCTCGGAAGGGGATGCCTGGCTCGCCGGCCTGCAGCTCAACTACCTGTTCTGACACCCCGGGTTTCCTGACAAATAGTATGCCAGTTGTTGACCTTCCCGACCGGTCGGCACTGGCATAGTGATCCGCTTCACCATAGAATCAAGCCTGTAACCATGGTGGAGAGATGCATGTATTCCTATGTAGCAAGGCAGCCCATTCTGGATCGGGAGTTGAACACCCAAGCCTATGAGCTGCTGTTTCGCGACAGCCTGGACAATGTATTTCCCTCCGTCTCCGCACAGCAGGCCACTTCCAGGCTGGTTGCCGAGCAGTTCTTGCAGCAGAACATCGATCATCTCATCGGAGATCACCCCTGCTACATCAATTTCCCCCACTCCCTGTTGCTGGATGGATTGGCCGAATGCCTCCCCCGTGACAAGGTGGTGATCGAGATCCTGGAGGATGCCGAGCCCGACGATGCGCTGCTGGAAAAAGTGATCCAGCTCTATGGGCTGGGCTATCGGTTGGCGCTGGATGACTTCACCATGGTCTCAGACTGGGACAGGTTCCTCCCCTACATCCATATCATCAAGTTCGACCTGCGCAGCACGCCGCAACCCTGCATCGAGCACTTCATGGCGAATCATCGCCACCTGCCCCTCACCTATCTGGCCGAGAAAGTCGAGGATCAGGCCGAGTTCGAGCGGATGAAGCAGCTCGGCGTCACCCTGTTCCAGGGATTTTTCTTCAGCCGCCCCCAGATGGTGCAACAGCCCACCATACCGCCGGCCCAGCTGGTGGTGATGCAGCTGCTCGAGGTGGTCAATCAGACCGAGCCGGATCTGGACAAGATTGAGCAACTGCTCAACCAGGATCTCACCCTCTCCCTCAAGCTGCTGCGCTACATCAACCACCTCAAGCGTTTCCCCCAGCCCATCGCCTCGTTTCGCCAGGCCGCAAGTTCCCTGGGGCACGCCCAGCTCAAGCGCTTCGTCGCCCTGATCGCCGCCACCAGTGCGGGAAGTGAAAAGAGCGCCGAACTCCACCAGATGTCCCTCATCAGAGCCCGGTTCTGCGAACTGCTGGCCCAGACCCATGCGCCCGCAGAGCAGGCACAGCAAGCCTTTGTCACCGGCCTCTTCTCCCTGCTGGACGTGCTCATGGGCGAACCGCTGGATCAGCTGCTCGGCTCCATTCCCCTGACCGACGACATTCGTGCCGCCCTGCTCACCCGCAAGGGCAAGCTCGGGTTCTACCTGGCGTTCTGTGAAGATTTCGAGAAAGCCGACTGGCAGCGGGTCGCCGCCAACACCGTCCGGCTCGGCCTCAACGAAGAGAAGGTCAGCCACCTCTATCTGAGCGCCACCGCCTGGGTCAACCAGCAGCTTCAGGCCATGGAAGAGCAACCGGTCCACTCCCACCAGAAATGACAACGTCCCTCTTGAAGGGACGTTGTCATTTCATCAAGCCGCAGCAATCTCACCCACGCATTCAGCCTGCCTCGATGGCGATGGCCGTTGCCTCCCCTCCCCCGATGCACAGGCTCGCCACCCCTCGTCTGAGCCCGCGGGCACGCAGGGCATGGATCAGGGTCACCAGGATGCGGGCGCCACTGGCGCCAAGAGGGTGCCCCAGCGCACAGGCCCCGCCGTTCACGTTCAACTTGTGATGGGGAATGCCGCACCCTGCCATGGCCAGCATGCTCACCATGGCGAATGCCTCGTTCACCTCGAACAGGTCCACCTCCTCCACCGACCAGCCCACCCGGGCCAGCAACTTGTCGATGGCGCCGACGGGGGCACTGGTAAACTCCGCCGGCAAGGCGGCGTGACTCTGGTAACCCACTACCCTGGCCAGCACCGGCAATCCGAGCCGGGCAGCGCTCTCGCCCCGCATCACTACCAGGACTGCCGCCCCGTCCGAGATGGAGCTGGCATTGGCCGCCGTGATGGTACCGTGCTTGCTGAAGGCCGGCTTGAGGCCGGGGATCTTGTCGGGCCTGGCTTTGCCCGGTTGCTCATCCTCGGCCAGCAGCAGGGTATCCTCAGAGGTCATGACGGGAGCCAGTTCCGCGGCAAAGGCACCGCTGCGCTGCGCCGTCAGCGCCCGCTCCAGGGAGGCGATGGCAAAGGCATCCATGTCGGCCCGGGTCAGTCCGCTGCGATCGGCACTCAACTGGGCGTAATGCCCCATGAGATGGCCTTCGTAGGCATCCTGCAAGCCGTCCAGGAACATGTGATCGAGCACGCTCTGGTGCCCCATGCGAAAACCGCTGCGCGCCTTGTCCAGCAGATAGGGGGCGCGGCTCATGCTCTCCATGCCCCCCGCCACCACGACCTCGGCCTCCCCCAGGCGCAGGCTGTCCGCCGCCAGCATCACCGCCTTCATGCCGGAGCCGCACACCTTGTTGATGGTGGTACAGGGCACGCTGTCCGGCAGCCCCCCCTTGAGCGCCGCCTGGCGGGCTGGCGCCTGGCCGACCCCTGCGCTCAGCACGTTACCCATATAGACCTCATTGACCTGCTCCCCCGTCATCCCGGCCTGCGCCAGCGCGGCGCGGATGGCGCAGGCGCCAAGCTCGGGGGCACCGAGCGCGCTCAGGGCCCCCTGGAAGGCCCCCATGGGGGTACGTTTGGCCGCCACAATCACGATATCCATCGATAGCACTCTCCTTGTTACATCGGGATAACATATGCTGCGACCGCGACAGGAACAAGACTTGCGGGGAAGTTGACGTTTGGGTAAGGTGCCAGCCTGCATTGACAACCAGATGGCAGCCAAGACAGCCCCATGACCAAATCCAGGGACGACACCCGCACCTTCAGCATCAGCGAACTGGCTCGCGAGTTCGATGTGACCACCCGCAGCATCCGCTTCTACGAGGATCAGGGCCTGCTCAACCCAACCCGCCAGGGACAGCACAGGATCTACAGCCGTCAGGACAGGGTGCGGCTCAAGCTGACCCTGCGTGGCAAGCGTCTGGGCTTCAGCCTCGCAGAGATCCGGGAGTTGTTCGATCTCTACGATGCGGACAAGAGCAGCCGCTCCCAGTTGCAGACCATGCTGGGGCTGGTGGCCGACAAGCGGGAGACCCTGCAGCAGCAGCTGGAAGATATCCAGATGGTCCTGCTGGAGCTGGAGGCGGCCGAACAGCGCTGCCGCCAGGCCCTGGCACACCTCTCCCCCTGAGTCACGCAGACGGGCGAGGCAAGCGGGGATCACCGCCAGCAAATAAACACAAATGAAAGAGGGAGGCTTGAAGCCTCCCTCTTGTCATGCATCGTGGACGACCGATATCAGGCCTCCTTGCTCCAGCGGTTCGGATCGTAATCCGGGCTGTAGCGATCGACGATGATGGCACAGGCCGCATCGCCGGTGATGTTCAGCGCGGTGCGGATCATGTCGAACAGACGATCCAGCGCGAACAGCAGCGGCAGACCCTCGATGGGAATCCCGGCCGCCAGCAGCACGGCAACCACCAGGAAGCTCGGGCCCGGTACACCGGCCTGACCGATGGCACCCAGGGTGGAGGTGACGATGATCGCCGCCCAGGCACCCATGGAAAGATCGATGTTATAGACCTGGGCGAAGAAGATGGCGACCAGGCCGTAATAGATGGCATTGCCGCTCATGTTGATGGTGGCGCCCAGCGGCAGCACGAAGGAAGCGGTGGCGTTGGTCACCTTCAGATCGCGCTCGCAGGTCTCCATGTTGACCGGCAGGGTCGCCATGGAAGAGGCGGTGGAGAAGGCCACGATCTGCGGCTTCTTCATCGCGGAGAAGTACTTGCGTACCGGCGTGTTGGAGAAGAACGCGATCAGCAGCGGATAGACCACAAAGCCGAAGATGAGGATGGCGGCGACATAGACGACGAACAGCTTGAGCACCAGAGTCAGCACGTCGAAGCCGTAGGTGCCGATGGCGTCGGCCATCAGGCCGAAGACGCCGATGGGGGCGATCAGCATCACCTTGTTGATCATCCAGACGAAGGCGTCCACCAGGGTGTTGAGCCCGTCTACCAGCGGCTTGGCGCGCTCACGGGGCTGCTTGGCCAGGGCGATGCCGAGGAACATGCAGAACACCAGGATCTGCAGGATGTTGGCCTCGTTCAAGGCGCTGAACACGTTGGTCGGGATCATGCCAAGCAGGGTGGCCACCGCATCGGGCAGTGCACCCTTGTCGGCGTAGTCGCCGGAGAACATGGCCGCAGTGGCGCCAAAGTCAACGCCCACACCAGGTTTGAACACCTGACCCATCACCAGCGCCAGGAACACCGCCAGTGCGGAGGTGCCGAGGAAGAAGGCGAGCGTGGTGACGCCAATCTTGCCAGCAGCGGGGCTGGCCCCCAGGTTGGCGGCCCCGGACAGGATGGCCACCGCCACCAGCGGGATCACCAGCATCTTGATCAGCTGGATAAACAGGGTGCCGAGCGGCGCAAACACCGTGGCTTGCTCTCCCATGAGCGCCCCGACCAGCGCGCCCAGCACCATGGCCACCACTACCTGGAAGCCGATGTTTTTGATTAATCCTTTTGTTAACACAGAATGTTCCTTTATTTAGCAATTACTCACACTTTTACAGCGTAAATGACCACCCAGAGCGTCAAATCCTCTCCATTGCTCTGGCGGTGCGCTTTATCTCATATTTGCGCCCCGTTTTACATCAGAATCCGTTAACGAAATGCATTGATAACTTTATGAGAAAGTAAAGCCTCAAAAGAGACACGGCTGTTTTTGCTCCTTTTACCATGACAACATCCAAAACAGTGTGCTACGTTGGCTCTGCAAACGTGCATACAGGGAAGAAAAGATGCTGAAAGTTAACGAGTATTTTGACGGAAATGTTAAATCTATCGGTTTCGAGCAAAAAGGTGAGAAATCTACCGTTGGTGTGATGGAAGCGGGCGAGTACCTGTTCAATACCGCCGCCCCGGAGCGCATGACGGTGATCAAGGGCGCCCTCACCATCCAGCTGGCCGACGAAGATGAGTGGCACACCTACCAGCAGGGGGAATCCTTCGACGTGGCCGGTCACTCCTCCTTCAAGCTGGAAGTGAAGATCGCCTCCGCCTATCTGTGCGAGTTTCTCGACTGATGTATCACGGGCGCCATGGGATGCCGAGCGGCTCCCCCATGGCGCGCCTCTCCCGCGCCCATTTCCCTACCGCCATCACACCCCGCTATCTCCCCCCTTTTCAACGACTACAAAAAATTTACAATGTTTAGACGAAATCCATAATTGGAGTACGTCATGATCAGTGTCTTCGACATGTTTTCCATCGGGATAGGCCCCTCCTCCTCCCATACCGTGGGACCGATGCGGGCCGCCTGCGCCTTCATCCAGACCCTCAAAGCGAACGCACTCCTCTCCCGTACCGGACGCGTCGTCGTCGAGTGCTACGGCTCACTGGGCCAGACCGGCAAGGGGCACGGCACCGGCAAGGCCATCATCCTGGGACTGGCCGGATTTGAACCCGAATCCGTGGACATCGAGGCCATTCCCGCCTTCCTCGCCCAGGTAGAGCAGACCCAGACCCTCTGCCTTGGCGGCGAGCAACCCAGCGAATTTCCCCGCATCGGCGCCATCCTCTTCAACCGGCGCAAGACCCTTCCCGCCCACTCCAACGGCATGACCTTACGCGCCTATGAGGGTGACACCCTTGTGTTCGAGCAGACCTACTACTCCATCGGGGGCGGTTTCATCATCGAGGATAGTCACTTCGCCAACGCCCGGGAAGAGGCGGCCCGCTTCGATGCCGCCCACCCCATCCCCTATCCCTTCGAGAGCGGCGCCGAACTGCTGGCACAGTGCCAGGAGAGCGGCCTCTCCATCTCGGGACTGATGCTGGCCAACGAGAAGGTGTTTCGCTCGGAAGCGGAGATCAAGGCCGGGCTTCGCAAGATCTGGCAGGCGATGCAGGGGTGTGTGGAGCGTGGCTGCAAGAGCGAGGGGGTGCTGCCAGGCGGCCTCAAGGTCAAGCGCCGGGCTCCCGCCCTCTATCGCCAGCTCTGTGGCGAGACCAATTTCAACAAGGATCCGCTGATGGTGATGGAGTGGGTGGATCTCTTTGCGCTGGCCGTCAACGAGGAGAACGCCGCCGGGGGCCGGGTGGTGACGGCGCCGACCAACGGCGCAGCGGGCATCATCCCCGCGGTGTTGCACTATTACGATCGTTTCGTGCGCAAGGTGGATGACGAGCTGCTAATGCAGTACTTCCTCACCGCCGCCGCCATCGGCATCCTCTACAAGAAGAATGCCTCCCTCTCGGGGGCCGAGGTGGGCTGTCAGGGCGAGGTCGGCGTGGCCTGCTCCATGGCCGCTGGTGCCCTGGCCGAGCTGCTGGGCGCCAGCCCCGCCATCGTCGAGAACGCCGCCGAGATCGGCATGGAGCACAATCTCGGGCTGACCTGTGATCCCGTCGGTGGTCTGGTGCAGGTGCCCTGCATCGAGCGCAACGCCATGGGCGCAGTCAAGGCGATCAATGCCGCCCGCCTCGCCCTGCGTGGCACCGGCGAGCACAAGGTGTCGCTGGACAAGGTGATCAGAACCATGTGGGAAACCGGCAACGACATGAAGACCAAGTACAAGGAGACCGCCCGGGGCGGCCTTGCCGTCAACATCACCGAGTGTTAAGCCGCTGTGATAAAGCCGCATATGGCACTCGAATACCCGGCATCGCCGGGTATTTTTTTGCAAAACGTTTGTCTGGCGCTTAACAAAATGGATAACCATCAAAATAAATTTTATACTCGCGCCACGAATTCAACAAAAATAGATCTGTTTCAACTTTTTTTAGGCATTGAACCGTTACACTGTGGTTATCCGGTTCCCTGGCCTTTGTGACGACAGACCCGTCCCATGGATCCCTTTTCTGCGAGTGGGCATGGCGCCCCCTTCTACCCTGAGGTAATTGTTACATGATCAGCGTTTTTGATATCTTCAAAATCGGTGTTGGCCCCTCCTCTTCCCACACTGTCGGCCCCATGAAGGCAGCCAAACAGTTCGTGGATGAACTGCGTGCTGGCGGCAAGATCCGTGACATCACCCGGATCCAGGTCGATGTCTATGGCTCCCTCTCCTGGACCGGCAAAGGCCACCACACGGATACCGCCATCATCATGGGTCTGGCGGGCAACCTGCCGGAGAACGTCGACATCGACGCCATCCCAGAATTCATCTCCCGCGTGGAGCAGACCGGTCGTCTGCCCATCGGCCTGCACTGCCACACCGTCAGCTTCCCCAAGGGCGCCATGATCTTCCATGACGAGGCCCTGCCCCTGCACGAAAACGGCATGAGGCTGACTGCCTTCATCGAAGATGACGCCGTCTACAGCAAGACCTACTACTCCATCGGCGGTGGCTTCATCGTCGACGAAGAGAACTTTGGCAAGGGTGACAGCGGCGACATGTCCGTCAGCTATCCCTTCAAGAGTGCCGCCGAGCTCATCGCCCACTGCAGCCAGAGCGGTCTCTCCATCTCCGCCCTGATGATGGAAAACGAGAAGTGCTTCAACACCCCGGAAGAGATCTACAAGAAGCTTGGCAAGATCTGGACCACCATGCGGGAAGGGATCGAGCGCGGCTGCCGCACCGAGGGCGTCCTCTCCGGCCCGCTGCGCGTACCGCGCCGCGCCGCGCCGCTCTACCGCCAGCTGACCACCAACGAGAACCTCTCCAACGATCCCATGAACATCGTGGACTGGGTCAACATGTTCGCCCTGGCGGTGAGTGAAGAGAACGCCGCCGGTGGCCGCGTCGTCACCGCACCGACCAACGGCGCCGCCGGGATCATCCCGGCCGTGCTGGCCTACTACGACAAGTTCATCCAGCCGGTGGGCCGCGACGAGTACACCCGCTTCTATCTGGCCGCTGCCGCCGTCGGCATGCTCTACAAGATGAATGCGTCCATCTCCGGCGCCGAAGTGGGCTGCCAGGGTGAAGTGGGCGTCTCCTGCTCCATGGCCGCCGCCGGCCTGACCGAGCTGATGGGCGGCAGCCCCGAGCACGTCTGTGAAGCCGCCGAGATCGGCATGGAACACAACCTGGGTCTGACCTGCGACCCGGTGGCCGGCCAGGTACAGGTACCCTGCATCGAGCGCAACGCCATCGCCGCCATGAAGGCGGTCAACGCCTCCCGCATGGCCCTGCGTCGCACCTCCAAGCCGCGCGTGTCGCTGGACAAGGTGATCGAGACCATGTACATCACCGGCAAGGACATGGACTCAAAGTACCGCGAGACCTCCCGCGGTGGCCTGGCCATCAAGGTGATGCAGGTTGCCTGCGACTAACGCCGAGTTGCGATGACATGAAAAAAGCGGGATATATTCCCGCTTTTTTTTGGTCGCGATTTAAAGGGCAGCGTTCGTGGATAAAGGGAGGCCGACAAGGGATAAAAAGAGACGGGCATATCACCTCCACCCATTCGCCGTGACAGGAGAACGGGGGAGAGCTATTTCACGATGCGATCGGCCAGGGTGCCGACGGCCACCACGAAATAGGGGGAGCGATTCCAGTGACGCAGTACCCGGTAATTGTCATAGGCAAGGTAGCTTCGCCCGTGAATATCGTCAGGGCGGATGAGGGAGGCCTGCATGTCGACCACAGGCAGAGGTGAGCCGTCCTGCTGGCGAACCCCGAGGGCCTGCCAGGTCGCCAGGGACTTGCGGGTATCAAGCCCCAGCAAGGCGGGGTCCAGGCGTTCTGGCACCCTCACCCGCCGTCCCCAGGTCTGGTCTTCGCGCCAGCCGTTCTGGCTCAGATAATTGGCAGCCGATCCAAATACATCCGCCAGATTGCCCCAGAGATCCTTCTTGCCGTCCCCGTCCTGATCCACCGCGTATCGCAGGAATGACGAGGGCATGAACTGCACCTGTCCCATGGCCCCCGCCCAGGATCCCTTGAAGTTGGCGGGGTTCACATGTCCCTGCTCCAGAATGCGCAGGGCATCGAACAACTCGCCTTTGAAGAAGGCTTCACGGCGACCGTCCCAGGCCAGGGTCGAGAGAGAAGAGATAAGGGGATAATGGCCGGTTATTTTGCCGAAATTGGTTTCAATTCCCCACAAGGCAACAATAAAGCGGGGCTGTACCCCATATTCCCGGCCTATTTTTGTGAGCAGCGGCAAATGCTGGCGATATAAGGTTTGGGCTTGCTTGACTTTCCATTCCGGCACCGCCCGGGGAATATATGTGTCCAGGGTCAGTTTGAATTCCGGCTGATTTTTGTCGTGCCTGATGGCGGCATCGACAAGGTGGACATCCGCAAAGGCCGCACTCACCGTCTCGGGCAACATGCCCGCCGCCAGCGCCTGCTCTTTGAGGCTTGCCACGTACTGGTCAAAATCGGGGCCGGCCTGCACCGGCGATCCCGACAGGGCGCCTGACAACAGCAGTGCCAGCCGCCCCGCCCTCATCGTGCGCCCTTTAATTGCGCCTTGTGCTGCTCCAGCAGGTTTTCCGGTGGCGGTGGCACCTGCAGATAAAAGCCCTGGCTCTTCAGGGCGGCCATCACCCGCTCCGTGGAGGCCAGCCCCAGGGGCTTGGCCGGGTCCAGCTTGGTCATCAGGACCAGTTCGGGATGCCCGAAGGTACTCATCAGCACCTCGGGAACGCGGGAAAAGTCCTCTCTTCGTTCAATAAAGAGATAGGTCTCGGCTTTTTTGCGACTTTTATAGACTGCACACAACATGGAAATTGATATAATCCGACGGGTTTATTGCCTCTGGTGGTGGCAAACTATAACATCAGGAATTGAATAACAATAACGTATTACCGTCTCGGTTCGGGGAAGATTCATGGTTGAACGCGATAACGAATTGAAAGGGACCACCTTCACTATTTCTGTGTTGCATCTCAGCGATGGCAATCCGGCCCGGATCCGACAACTGCTGGAGGCCAAGGTCGCGCAGGCCCCCCAGTTTTTTAATTGTGCCCCCCTCGTCCTCAATGTGGAACGCCTCGAGGCGATCCCCGATTTCGAACAGCTCAGGGAGCTGGTCGAGTCGGAAGACTTCGTGCTGGTCGGGATCACGGGGGCGCGGGACGAGGCGATGAAGACGGCCGCCAAGGCGGCAGGCCTCGCCGTCATGGTGTCAGGCAAGAGCCGCAAGGCAGAACCTGAGCCGACGCCGCCAGTGCCTGAGCCCAAGCCAGTGGAGGCCGCATCGGTTCCCCCGGTGCCAGCGCCCGTGGAGGCAAGCAAGGTCCACGTGGGCCCGGTGCGCTCCGGTCAGCAGATCTATGCAGCCGGCACCTCGCTGGTGGTGCTGGGCTCGGTGAGCCCTGGCGCCGAAGTCATCGCCGATGACAGCATCCATGTTTATGGTGCCCTGCGTGGCCGAGCCATCGCAGGGGCCAAGGGCAATCCCAAGGCCCGCATTTATTGCCAGCAATTGCAGGCCGAGCTGCTCTCCATCGCGGGCACCTTCCAGCTCAGCGATGCATTGCCTGCAGGCGTGATACAAGAGCCGGTCCATATCCGGCTCGACAATGAACAACTTCGTATAGACCGAATCAAATAGAGTTACAAGGAAGCGAGAATGGCGCGAATCATAGTCGTTACATCGGGCAAGGGTGGCGTTGGCAAGACGACAACCAGCGCGGCACTGAGCACCGGTCTGGCCCAGCGTGGCCACAAGACCGTGGTCATCGATTTTGACATTGGTCTGAGAAACCTGGATCTCATCATGGGTTGCGAGCGGCGCGTGGTCTATGACTTCGTCAACGTCATCAACGGGGAAGCCAACCTCAACCAGGCCCTCATCAAGGACAAGCGTTGCGAAAACCTGTTCATCCTGCCCGCCTCCCAGACCCGGGACAAGGATGCCCTGACCCGTGAAGGGGTGGAGAAGATCCTGGATCAGCTGGCGGAGATGCAGTTTGACTACATCGTCTGCGACTCCCCCGCCGGTATCGAATCCGGTGCCCTGATGGCGCTCTATTTCGCCGACGAAGCCATCGTCACCACCAATCCGGAAGTCTCTTCCGTGCGTGACTCGGATCGCATCCTCGGTATCCTGGCCTCCAAGTCCCGCCGTGCCGAGCGCGGTGAGGATCCCATCAAGGAGCACCTGCTGCTGACCCGCTACTGCCCGACCCGCGTCAACCGCGGCGACATGCTGAGCGTGCAGGACGTACAGGAGATCCTGGCCATCAAACTGCTCGGGGTGATCCCGGAGTCCCAGGCGGTGCTGCGCGCCTCCAACTCCGGCGAGCCGGTCATTCTGGACAAGGAGTCCGATGCCGGTCAGGCCTACGAGGACGCCGTCGCCCGTCTGCTGGGTGACACCAAGGATTTCCGTTTTCTGGAAGAAGAGAAGAAGGGCTTCTTTAGCCGACTGTTCGGGAGTTAAGCATGTCATTATTGGATTATTTTCGTTCCAACAAGAAACAGAACACCGCACAACTGGCCAAAGAGCGGTTGCAGATCATCGTGGCTCACGAGCGTTCATCCAGAGGGGGGCCGGATTACCTGCCCCAGCTCAAGCAGGACATCCTCGACGTGATCCGCAAATACGTGCAGATCGACCCGGACAAGATCACCGTCCAGCTTGATCAGAAGAGTGACGAGTTGTCGGTGCTGGAGCTCAACATCACCTTTGCCGACGACCAGAAGAAGGGATGAGCTGACGCACCATGCGCGACCCCTTCCCCCAATGAAGACCGGATCCTTTCCCAGGATCCGGTTTTTTAATGCCTGGCGTCCCCGCATCTCGCCAAGGGCATCAGGGCCAGCTAGAATACCGCGCACCCCGAGGCGCTGCCGACGGACTTTCCCTCCCCCCTTATCTGGAACACGGCTTTTATGTCTTTGAATGACGAAATGCACAGCGTCGAGGAACTGCTCGACACCGCCCTCGAACTCTTCATGGAGCTGGCCTCCGACAACCTGCCCGAGCAGGAGATCGTCCGCTTCAATCAGGAGTTCAACGACCGCGGCCTGCTGGCGGAGACCGATCCCGCCGACGACTGGGCGGCCGACGTGGGGTTTGAGGTGAGCGACGCCGACTATGCCGAGATCTGGGTCGGCCTTGGCAACGAACAAGAAGAGTACGAGCACCTGTTTGCCCGCATGCTGCTCTCCCGCCGCGTCGACGAGAAGTTCTGCCACATCGAATGGCAGCCCCAATAATTCCGGATCCCGATGATCCTGGCCACTATGACTGGGACGGCAGGCCCGAGCCCGTGAGGCCTTCGCGCAGACGGCGACTGCTGGGCTGGCTCGGCAAGCTGCTGCTGGCCGCCTTTGCGAGCACCATCGTCTCGGTCGCGCTGCTGCGCTTCATCGACCCTCCCATGTGGACCTGGCGCCTCGAACGCGCCCTGTTTCCCCCTGCCAAGGTGGCCGAGGTGAAGCACGACTGGGTGCCGCTTGAGCAGATTTCCCGGGAGCTGCAACTGGCGGTGATCGCCGCCGAGGATCAGCGCTTTGCCGAACATCACGGTTTTGACATGGATGCCATCAGCTCGGCCCTCAGGCACAACCAGCAAAGCGGGCGGGTGCGCGGTGCCAGCACCCTCAGCCAGCAGACCGCCAAGAACCTCTTCATGTGGAGCGATCGCAGCTTCCTGCGCAAGGGGATAGAGGCCTGGTTCACCCTGTTGATGGAGCTGGGCTGGGACAAGTCCCGCATTCTCGAGGTGTATCTCAACATCGTGGAGTTCGGACCCGGCATCTATGGCGCCGAGGCGGCCGCCAGGCACTACTTCGGCAAGCCGGCGATACGCCTCACCCGCTACGAGGCCTCCCTGCTCGCCGCCGCCCTGCCCAACCCCTGGCGTTATCGGGTCAAGCCCCCCTCACCCTATGTGCAGCAGCGCTCGGCCTGGATCCGTCGTCAGATGGGTCAACTCGGGCAAGTCACCCTGAACCGGGTCCACGGCACAGAGTAGCGCCATCCTGCGGATCAGAGGCGGGCCCCAGATGGCCGCCGACGGTTTCCCGATGAAGGGGCAGATAGTGCCACCACCAGGTTTCGCGCCGCCGCTTGATCTGCCTTCTGTACTGTCGTCGCTTCATCTTGCCAGGCCGCCCCGTCACGCCGCCCCTGCTGGCGGCTCTGTTAACCTTATCCCCTGATCCCGCCATTTGACAGCACGGCGTCACCGCCCCCGGGCTGGCTGCCCATCCCAATACTTGTTAAAGTGGCGAACCTGGACGTATCTGGAGTGATTTCATGGAACAACGTAGCCCGGATCAGCTGGTCGAGTGGGCCTATGATCAGTTTCTGGAGCAGGCCGCCGACATGCTGGCCCCCGAACAAATCGTCGACATCACCCTCGAGTTCGAGCAACGTGGCGCGGTGGAGGCAACCCTGCCCAATGCCGACTGGTCGACCGAACTCGGCGAGCCGGTGGACATGGCACGTTGGGCCGAGGTCTGGGTCGGCTTGCTGGATCATCAGGACGAGTTCGAGGTGATCTACGCCACCTTCCTCCTCCCACGGGATCAGAGCGAGCACGACGTACATATCCGCTGGCACCGCCAGCAACAGGCATAAGAAAAGGCGCCCCAGGCGCCTTTTTCGTTTTTTGCGATGCCCGAGTCAGGGGCGTGCCGCGATGGCCTTGGCCAGACAGCGGCGACACCAGCAGGCGCTGGCATCGCTCATGGGCAGCGCGGGAAGCTGGCTGCACCAGCAGCGCTCGATGGGTTCCCCCGCCGACACGGCGCAGAACGCCGGCTCGCCGCAGCCCGGGCAGGCATGGGTGCTCTTCGAGCCATCGAGCTCGGCCATGCGGGCCAGCTGGGCCTCGCTGTCCATGACGGACCACTGGCCTATCTCGGTCAGGGTGCGGCCACAGCCGAGACAGAGCCCCTCCTTGGCCCGGCAGTCACCGATGCAGGGACTCGGCACCTTATTCGTCCCCTGCCGGCGTGTCGGAGCCCACGAGGCGGATGCTGTGCTCCTCGATGACGATCTTGCCCTGCTTGTAGAGGCCGCCGATCGCTTTCTTGAAGGTGCCCTTGCTCATGCTGAACATCTTGTAGATGACGTCAGGATCGCTCTTGTCTCCCACCGCAAGGCTGCCCCCCTGCTTTTGCAGGCGCAGCAGGATGCGCGCACCGGCGTCATCCATCCGGGCCAGCCCCGGCTTTTGCAGGGTCAGGTCCAGCTTGCCATCTTCGCGCACCTGCTTGACCCAGGCGGTCAGCGGTCGGCCCGTCATCACGCGGCCGAACACCTCGTTCTTGAACAGCATGCCGGCGTACTGGCCATTGACCACGGCCTTGATGCCAAGGGGGGTGTGCTCCCCCGGCAGCACCGTCACCTCGTCACCGCTCTTGAAAGGAGGGTCGATGCGCAGGAAGCGCTCCAGACGGCTGGTGCCGACCATGCGCCCTTCGTTGTCCAGCATCAGGTGCACCAGATAGACATGGCCCACCTGCATCGGCTTGTTCTGCTCGCGGCTTGGTACGAAGAGATCCTTTTTCATGCCCCAGTCGAGGAAGGCACCAATCTTGTTGGCGTTGACCACCTTGAGACCGACGATGTCCCCCACCATGGCGAAGGGCTTGTCGGTGGTGATCACCGGCTCGCAATCCGCATCCAGATAGAGGAAGACGGACACCTCGCTCTCCTCGGCGACGCCTTCCGGCAACTGGCGCCTGGGCAGCAGCAGCTCGCCGTATTCCCCCGCCGCCAGCCAGGCGCCGCGCTCCTCGATCTCGACGACGGTCAGGGTGTTCATCTTGCCAATCTGTAACATGGTGATCTCTTCTTTCAATATCCGGATGGGCCCATCTCATGGAAGACCCGTCATATAGAGGTGCATCGCCTCCGTCGGATGAGAGAGGACGGGGCCGATTTATGTCATGCAGGCGCGCATGTTACCCCAGAGCGGCAGCAGGACCTAGCCCCTCCCCCCTGTGTCTGACCTCTTTTCCCGCTCCCGGGCGGCCAGATTGACGATATTAGCAGCATTCAGTTCCCCCTTTGCTGCAAATAACCCCACTTTTAGGTAGACTTCGCGGCCGTCAAATCCAGAGGAAGCGTCGATGAACCCAGCCACTCGAACCCGTCATCTCAATCAATGGATCCAGACCCACAGCCAGCAGGAGATGAGTTACCCCGCCCTGCACGGCTTCCTGTGCGCCCGTCTGACGGGGCCCGTAGCCCCCGACTGGCAAGATCCGCTGGCCGGCCTGCTGCCTCATGATACGGCGCTGGACGAGAAGAGTGCCGAGGCGCTGCATCACCTGATCGCCGAGCTGGAAGCCCAGGCCGACGACGCGCAGCTAGCCCTGCCGAGCCAGTGTCGCCTCTCTACCGACAACCCGGAGCAGGTGTTTGACAAGCGCCATCCTCTGGGCCAATGGAGCTATGGCTTCAGTCAGGGGGTAGCCTGCTGGCTGGCGCCGACCGACCTGAACGATCCGGCGACCCGCCATCGCTTCAGCCTGGTGGCCGAGCTCTGCCTGTTTCGCGACAAGCCCATGGCCATGATGCTGCACCAGGCTGCGGCCAGCGAGCTCCCCTTCCTCGATTTTTGCAAGCGTCAACGCCAGCAGATGAAGACGGCCCTCAACCTCCTGCTCGGCCAGGATCACTACGAGGCCGAGCCTGAAGAGAGCCCGTCCCTGGACAACGAGCAGACTCGCCAGTGGCAGCAGTGGTTCGAGCTGGCGGCAGGGAGCCGCGATCCCCTCGCTCGCCTTGGCTGGTTCGAGCGCATCATTGCCGATGCCAACCTCCTGTTCGATGAGGCATTCTGGCAAGCCCACGCGGGCCATGGCTGGCAGGTCCCC
Organism: Aeromonas sp. S19(2024); assembly: GCF_041402625.1. Lineage (NCBI taxonomy): Bacteria > Pseudomonadati > Pseudomonadota > Gammaproteobacteria > Aeromonadales > Aeromonadaceae > Aeromonas > Aeromonas sp. S19(2024). The sequence goes on along the minus strand of NZ_JBGLQU010000003.1, from coordinate 329,305 downwards.
GAGGCACGCCCTCTGATCGCGGCCAGGGCCGGTCGAGCCGATTGCCTGCTGCGACTTGGGCAGCTTGGGCAGGCACGGGATGAGTACCTGGCCCTGCTCGCCCTCTGTCGCGCCGACGAGCCCGCTTGCCGCCACCCCCTCTCCACCCTCTATGCCTGGCAAGGGGAATGGGATGCCCTGCAACAACTGCTGGTGCGCTTTGATGAAGCCTCCTGCTGGCTGCTCTACAACAAGGCCTTGATGAGCTTTGTCTGCGAAGGGGAAGCGGCGGCGCGCCCTCATCTGGCGGCGGCAATGGAGGTCAATCCCCATGTGCCCGCCACTTTGCTGGGCCAGCGCCGCTTGCCCAAGCAGGAGCCTCGCCGCTGGCAGGGAGGCAGCCGTGACGAGGCGGCGCTCTACGCCTTGCAGAGTCGCGAGGCCTGGCTGACCCACAACGCCTTGATATGGCTGCGAAAGAGTGCGGGCAAGCAGGCCAGTTGAGACCCCAATTGCCGATTCGATGACAGAACACGTGCGCAAACGCACATTTTTCTGGTGACTGGTCAGACAAATGCCCCTGTGTTACGTATCATCAAGGCCAAAGTATCAAGAGAAACTGCACCCGATGCAGCCGCCACAGCAGGATGTCATATGTCGAAGATCATTGAGCTGCTCGCGCACTACCCTCCTTATCAGCTGGTTCACGCCGCTGAGATGGTGCGCGATACCTTTGAACAGTTTTATCAGCAGCGGTACCAACTCACCGTGCCCCAGTGGCGCCTGATGATGGTGCTCGGCCCCCACTACCCCATCAGCCAGAAGGAACTGGTGGAGGCGAGCGGCATGGACAAGGTACGGATCTCCCGCGAGATCCATCGTCTGGTGGAGAAAGGCATCCTGTTCACCGAGAACAGCGTGCAGGACAAGCGCATCAGCCTGGTCTCCTTCACCCCGGCGGGGCTCACCCTGTTCCAGCAGCTCAAGACGGAGGCGGGAAGCTGGCAGCACACCCTCACCGACTATCTGCCGGCCGAGGCGCGCCAGAGCATTCGCCTGCACCTGCAGAGCGTCAGCGATGCCATCGAACAACTTCACCTGCTGGACAACGAGCAACCCTCATGAAGCTGAACAACTTTGCCACCATGGATGTCAACATGCTGCTGAGCCTGGTCAACATGCAGCTGCGTGATCACTACGAGGATCTCGATGATCTTTGCCGGGCGCAGGATCTCGACAAGGAGGCCCTGGTCGCCAGGCTGGCCAGCGGCGATTTCCACTATCAGGAAGATCAGAAGCAGTTCAGATAGGGATCCGGATCACAACCCGACCCATGCCGCTGGCTCCGTCGGCAAAAGCTGCTAAGGTGGTGGCTACCCGGTCAGTTGATGTTCGCAAGAGGTATGGATACATCTTGTTGTCACAGACCGCGGTTAGCCTCTTGTTCACCACCCGCAGCCAAGGATGACCCATGATGCGCCTCATTCGACCAACCAGCCTGATCACCCTCTGCACATTGCTGGTGATCAGCCTCTTCCTCCCCCAGGTCCCCAGCAGCGCCGAGCAGTGGCTCACCACCCTGCTGCTGGCCTCCCTGGTGGCGGTCTTTCTGATGGTCGGCAGCGGCTGCCGCCACTTCCTACGTGAATAACGACGCCAGAGCGTGATGCCTGCGCAAAAACAACAACGCAGCCCGAAGGCTGCGTTGTTGTTTCAGGATACTGGGGGCCAAGGCCCCGAGTCGCATCAGTAAGCCAGGGTTTCCAGCTGCTCCTTGGCCTGCTCGATCCCCTTGGCTTGCGCCTCCGGACCCATGCCCATGCCTTCGGCATAGATGAAGTCCACTTCGGTGATGCCGATGAAGCCCAGCACGGTACGCATGTAGGGGGTCACCAGGTCGGTGGCATTGCCCACGTGCATGCCGCCACGGGGGCTGACCACCAGGGCGCGAGTGTTCTCTACCAGGCCGACCGGACCGGTCTCGGTGTAACGGAAGGTCACGCCGGCACGGGCCACCAGATCGATCCAGTTTTTCAGCTGGGTCGGGATGTTGAAGTTGTACATGGGGGCCGCGATGATCACCAGATCGCTCGCCTTGAGCTCGGCGACCAGCTCGTCGGACTGGGCCAGCACCGCTTGCTGACGCTCGTTCAGGTTCTCGCCACCACGCAGGCCCATAGCCAGCTCGCCGTCCAGCACCGGCAGGTTCAGGGTCGCCAGATCGCGTACCTGGATGGTGTCACCCTGGCGCTCGGCCAGGTAGCCGTCGATCAGGGCGTTGGATTGGGAATACTGGCCCAGGATGCTGGACTTCAGAACGAGGATATTGGCCATGGTGAAACTCCATTTGATTGTCAATTGAACAGCCAGGCTGTCGATGGAGGTCACTATAAAGACTGGCATTAAAGCCTGATAGCGAAAATAGATGCTCAAGTCATTCAAAAAATTTGATGTCTGTGCATTTCCTCGGCAGAGAGGGGCTCATCAAACTCCGCACCCTTGGCATGACAAACGATTGCCGTTATGATCCGCCGCACTTTTTGTACGTGATCCGGATCTCATGACCTCCTCCCGCAGGCACTCCCCCTTTGCCGGCGCCGTCTGGATGATGGTGGCAGGCCTCTGCTTCGCCGCCGTCAACAGCCTGAGCCAGTATGTCAGCTTCACGCTCGGCCTCCCCTCGACCCAGGTCGCCTTTCACCAATATCTGATCGCCCTGGTCTGCCTGCTGCCCTGGCTGGTGCACCACGGTCTGCGCCAGTCCCTGATGACGAACCAGCTGCGCCTGCACCTGCTGCGGGTCGCCCTGGCGGTGACCGGCATCCAGTTCTGGCTCTGGGCCCTGGCGGTCCCCGTCCCCATCTGGCAGGGGATCGCGCTCTTGATGACCTCCCCCCTGTTTGCCACCCTGGGATCAGCCCTCTTTCTCAAAGAGCAAGTGAGCCGGGCCCGCATTCTCGCGACCCTGACGGGGTTTGTGGGCGCCATGCTGATCCTGGCCCCCTGGACCGACGACTTCACCCTGGCCTCCCTGCTGCCGGTGGCGGCCGCCCTCTTCTGGGCCGGCTACTCCTTGCTGGTGCGCTATCAGGCGGCCAGCGAGTCGTCCCACACCATCGTCGTCTACCTGCTCGTCTTCAGCACCCCGTTCAACGCCATGCTGGCGATCCCTGAATGGCAGTGGCCAAGCGAAACCCAGTGGCTGCTGGTGGCCGCCTCGGGCGTACTGTCGGCACTGGCCCAGATGTCCATCGCCCGCGCCTACAGCGTGGCGGAGGCCTCCTTCGTGCAACCTTTTGATTTTGCCAAGCTGCCCATGAACGTGCTGGCCGGCTGGCTGGTATTTGGCTGGGCGCCCCCCGGTCGCTTGTGGCTGGGGGCGGCCATCATCATCGGCGCCATCACCCTGCTCACCCATCTGGAGCAGCGCGCCCACCCACCCACTTCCTGAGGTACGCCATGCGTGCCTCTTTTTTTGCTCACCCGGATCAGCTCTGCTGACCACCGACCTCAGGAGAGATCAGATGTTTGGAACCGCCACCCGCCCCACTGCGACCCGCGCCCTGCTGCTGGGATCAGGCGAACTCGGCAAGGAGGTCGCCATCGAGCTGCAGCGGCTCGGTATCGAGGTGATCGCCGCCGACCGCTATGCCGACGCCCCCGCCATGCAGGTGGCCCACCAGGCCCGCGTGCTGGACATGCTGGATGGTGCCGCCCTGCGCGCCCTGGTGGCCGAGGTCAAGCCCGACCTCATCATCCCCGAGATTGAAGCCATCGCCACCGACACCCTGGCCGCCCTCGAGCAGGAAGGGGTCAAGGTGGTGCCCAATGCCCGCGCCACCCAGCTCACCATGAACCGGGAGGGGATCCGTCGCCTCGCCGCCGAAACCCTGGGGCTGCCCACCTCTGCCTACCGCTTTGCCCAGAGCAAGGAGGAGTTTGTGGCCGCCGTCGAGGCCATCGGCTTGCCCTGCGTGGTAAAACCGGTAATGAGCTCCTCCGGCAAGGGGCAGAGCCTGCTGCGCGATCTCGCCAGGCTGGATGAAAGCTGGACCTATGCCCAGGAGGGGGGCCGTGCCGGTCGTGGCAAGGTGATTGTCGAAGGCTTCGTTCCTTTCGAGTACGAGATCACCCTGCTCACGGTGCGCGCGGTCGATGGCATCCACTTCTGCGAGCCTATCGGCCATCGTCAGGAGGATGGCGACTACCGCGAATCCTGGCAGCCCCAGGCCATGAGCGAGCTGGCCCTGGCCCGCTCCAAGGAGGTGGCGGCCAAGGTGGTCGAAGCCCTTGGCGGCTACGGTCTGTTCGGGGTCGAGCTCTTCATCAGGGGCGACGAGGTGTGGTTCAGCGAAGTCTCCCCCCGCCCCCACGACACCGGCATGGTGACCCTGATCTCCCAGGATCTCTCCGAGTTCGCCCTGCACGTGCGCGCCATCCTGGGGCTGCCCGTCGGCACCATCACCCAGTACGGCCCGAGCGCCTCTGCCGTGGTGCTGCGGGAAGGCCACAGCCAGGATATCCGCTATCAGGGGATTGGCGAGGCACTGGCCCTGGTGCCGGGTGCCCAGTTGCGTCTCTTTGGCAAGCCGGAGATCGCCGGTCGTCGTCGCCTCGGGGTGGCGCTCGCCCGTGGGCAGGATTGCCAGGAAGCCGTGGAGCAGGCCAAAACGGTGGCAGCCCGGGTAGAAGTACTGTTCTAGGCAATCCGCTTTACCACGCAAAAACAAACGTTTATCTGCGTGATCCGGCGCAAGGGGCAGGTGACTGCCCCTTTCCCATTGAAGCACCAGGCTTATAATCCCCCCTTCACCTATGTCAGGAGTACAAGATGTTAACTGCCGTGATCTTCGATATGGATGGTGTTCTGATCGACTCGGAACCCTTCTGGCAACGGGCACAGATGGCCGTCTTCGCCGAACTGGGCCACTTCCACACCGAGGAGGACTGCAACTCCACCATAGGGGTGCGCATCGATCAGCTGGTGGCCCACTGGTACCGGATCCGCCCCTGGAGCAGCCCCAGCCAGGAAGAGGTAGTACAGCGCATCCTGGATCAGGTGATCGCGCTCATCCTGCAAGAGGGACAGCCCAAGGCCGGGGTGCTGGAAGCCCTCGACCTCATCGAGGCCCAAGGGCTCAAGATCGGGCTCGCCACCTCCTCACCGTTTGCCATGGTCGAGGCGGTGCTCGGCAAACTCGGCATCCAGGACCGTTTCATGGCGGTCCACTCCGCCGAGGTGGAGCGCTTTGGCAAACCCCACCCGGATGTCTATATCCACGCCGCCGAGAAGCTCGGCGTCGAGCCTGTGCACTGTCTCGCCATCGAGGACAGCTTCACCGGCCTGCTGGCAGCCAAGGCAGCCTCCATGACGGCGCTGATCGTGCCGGACCCGGCACTGGTCGGCGATCCCCGTCTGGTCATCGCCAACCACGAGCTGCGCTCTCTTGCCGAGCTGAACGCAGAGATGCTGGCCGGCTGGGTCAAGTAGGCAACACGGACTGACCTCCAGCCTCCCTTGAGCCCGCTCATAAACGTGCGCTTGCTCGCGGTTGCGCCGCCCTGTGGCGACTAGAATCAGCAGGAGCACAGAGACGGCCCACGGGCCCGAGGAGGTCACCATGATCGAATACACCAGCAAGCGTATCGTCTGCCCCCACTGCGGCCACCACACCCGGGTCGAGCTGGATGCCAGCCAGGGGGATCAGGAGTTCTACGAAGATTGCATGGCCTGCTGCAACCCCATCCACCTGCGGCTGCACCGGGATGAAGCCCGCGACTGCCTGCAACTCTTCGTGGATGCCGACGACGAGCAGCTGTTCTGAATTCCCCTGTCCAGACACAGACAAAAACAAACGGGACCCTGTGGGTCCCGTTTGTTCTGGTGCCATCGTCAGGCTGGATCACGCCTCCCTCAAGCACGCCGCCTTCGCCGACGTCATGGTCGGAACAAACTCCACCACCTGATAATCGGCCGCCTCTGCCTGCTTGAAGGGATCCTCTGCCAGCATCGCCTCCAGGGCGTCTCGGCTCACTCCCTGCGCCAGTATGACGCCCCCGACTCGGGGTACCCGACGCCCGGACGCCAGAAAATGGCCTGCGGCATACTGCCGCTCCAGCCACGCAATGTGGGCCGGGATCAGGGCATCGATCTCCGCCAGCGGTTTCACATAAGTCAATGTCACGACAAACATAGAGAAGTCTCCAAGGCTCTGGGGCGGCGCCTCTTCCACAAGAGGGCGCCTTTCCCGTGATGCCGCCCTCCTCTTCAAACCCTGGGGGCAGCGCTCAGGTGGTTACTGGCGCGCCGCCAGCACCCGCTCCACCGTGTCGACGATGGCCTGGGTCTGGGGGTCTATCTCGATGTTGGTCCGCCAGCCGGCCTTGACCCAGCCCAGATTGGTGCGGGCCAGGGTCTCGGGGATCAAGTTGACGCAGAACTCGCTGGCGCGCACCTCGCCCACGGTGAGGCTGATGCCGTCGATGCCGATGTAGCCCTTGGTCAGCACGTACTTCATCAGCGCAGGATCGAGGCGATACCACACCTGGCGGTTGTTGGGGGTGTCGATGACCGAGGTCACCTCGGCCGTCCCCATGATGTGGCCGGACATGGCATGGCCGCCAATCTCGTCCCCAAAGCGGGCGGCCCGCTCCACGTTGACCTTGTCCCCCACCACCAGTTGCCCGAGGTTGGTGAGGCGCAGAGTCTCCTGCATCAGATCGAAGCTGACCAGATCCCCCTCCACCCGGGTGACGGTCAGGCAGCAGCCGTTGTGGGCCACCGAGGCCCCCAGGGCCAGCCCCTCGCCCCAGGCCGGGCTCGGCATGCGGATCACGTGGGTGCGAAAATTGGGCAGTGAATCGATGGCCACCAGTTCGGCGGTCCCTTGTACGATGCCGGTGAACATGAGTCTCTCCAGGCTGTGAGAATTGTCGGCAGGTTACCCCCGGCCACCTTGCAAGACAAGGGTGCCGGCTGACAAGGAGAAGCGCGATCGCTATAGTGACCCCAATCAATCCAGACTGAACGAGGAAACAAAAATGCAGGTATATCAATGCTGTGAAGCCATTCGCATCGCCTACAACCAGATTGGCTCCGGTGAGCAGGGTTATGTGCCCCAGGCCATCGCCGCCAGCATACGGGCGCTCAACGCCGTGGCCTCCGACGAGCGGGTACCGGCGGATCTGCGCGAGCAGGCGGCCTATGCCGCGGCCAACCTGCTGATCAGCGATCACGAAGACGCCTGATCCCGGCTACAAATCTGCCGCCGACCTTCCCCGTTGGCGGTTTTTCAGGCTAGAATGACACCCCCGCATTTTGTCTCCTCAGGACGAGGAGGCAAAAGCCCATCTCTCTTGCCCGTTCTTTCTCTTTTATCTGATCCACTCGGAGGTGTCAGTGCAACGTTATTGGTCCGAGGCGAAGCAGCTCGTTCGTCTAGCCAGCCCCATTCTGGTAGCCCAGGTGGCCCAGATCGCCATGAACTTCGTCGATACCGTGATGGCGGGACAGGTGAGCGCCGTGGATCTGGCCGCCGTGTCGGTGGCGTCCAGCTTCTGGTTGCCGATCATCTTGCTGGTGCAGGGCATCATCATGGCCCTCACCCCCATCGTTTCCCAGCTCAACGGCGCCCGCAAGCAGGACGAGGTACGCCCCGCCGTGCACCAGGGCTTCTGGCTCGCCCTCATCGTCACGCCCATCGCCATGGTGGCACTCTACTTCAGCCCCCTGGCACTGCAGTTCATGGACGTGGATCCCGTCATGGCGGCCAAGACTGCCGGCTACCTGCACGCCATCCTGTGGGGCCTGCCCGCCTTCGTGATGTTCCAGGTGCTGCGCAACTTCAGTGAGGGGCTCTCCCACACCATGCCGACCATGGTGATCGGGTTCGTGGGGCTCGCGGTCAACATCCCCGCCAACTACATCTTCATTCACGGCCACTTCGGCATGCCGAAACTCGGCGGCGTCGGCTGCGGCGTGGCCACTGCCATCGTGCTCTGGGCCATGCTGCTGGCGATGATCGTCTATGTGAAGTGCTCTGCCCACTTCAAGCGCATCAACCTGTTCGCCCAACTGGCACGCCCCAACGGCAGCCGGATCTGGCGCCTGTTTCGCCTGGGGTTTCCCATCGCCATGGCCATCTTCTGCGAGGTGACCCTGTTTACCGTGGTGGCCCTGATGCTGGCCCCCTTCGGTGCGGAGACGGTGGCGAGTCACCAGATTGCGCTCAACTTCTCCAGCCTGGTCTTCATGCTGCCCCTCTCCATCGGTGTCGGCGTGACCATCCGGGTCGGTCACAACATAGGGGAAGGTCAACCGGATCAGGCCAGGGTCGCCGCCCGCACCGGCCTGATGCTGGGCATGGGAGTCGCCGCCGCGACCGCCGCCCTCACCGTGCTGCTGCGCGACCCCATCGCGGGGATCTACACCGACGACCTGCAGGTGATCGGCCTCGCCGCCACCCTGCTCTTCTTCGCCGCCATCTACCAGATCTCCGATTCGGTACAGGTGGTGGCCGCGGCGGCCCTGCGCGGTTACAAGGACACCCAGGCCATCTTCTACGTCACCATCGTCGCCTATTGGGGGCTGGGTCTGCCCACCGGCATGATCCTGGGGCTGACCGACTGGGTGGTACCGCGCATGGGCCCGCAGGGCTTCTGGATAGGCTTCATCGTCGGTCTCACCTCCGCCGCCCTGATGCTGGGCGCGCGGCTGCGCGTCATCTACGGCCGCTTCGCCAGCCCCGCGGCCTGCACAGCCCTCTCCCGGGCGCAATAGGGCGCGGCCAGGGGCACGGGGAGCCGCACTTTTGGGACGGCTCGCCTGTAAAATCAACAGGCTGCACAAGAACTGGGCAAACAGTCTCCTTTGTGCATGTCCCTTGTTGACAGCCTTGGGGGCCATGGGTAGTATGCCGACCACGCCAGCAGTGCTGGCGGGATAAAACGGGTCTTCAGCCCGGTTTATGAAGTGGGTTTATAGCTCAGTTGGTTAGAGCACTACCTTGACATGGTAGGGGTCGTTGGTTCGAATCCAATTAAACCCACCACTTTTCGTGATGCGTCCTTAGCTCAGCTGGTTAGAGCACCACCTTGACATGGTGGGGGTCGGTGGTTCGAATCCACTAGGACGCACCATCACGAAACCCTGTTATGCGTCCTTAGCTCAGCTGGTTAGAGCACCACCTTGACATGGTGGGGGTCGGTGGTTCGAATCCACTAGGACGCACCATAACAGTTTGAATAAATTGCAGATATGAATTTGATACGGGTTTATAGCTCAGTCGGTTAGAACAGTACTTTGACATGGCGTAGGCAATGTCGTTGGTTCGAATCCGGTTGAACACAGATGTGGGTTTATAGCTCAGTTGGTTAGAGCACTACCTTGACATGGTAGGGGTCGTTGGTTCGAATCCAATTAAACCCACCACTCCCCTGCAATGACACACAAAGTCGCCTTGCGCACCCTGCGTCCTTAGCTCAGCTGGTTAGAGCATCACCTTGACATGGTGGGGGTCGGTGGTTCGAATCCACTAGGACGCACCAGATTTGAAAAGCCCGCTTGATAGCGGGCTTTTTGCATTGGTCGGCTCTGACATCCGCTCTCCCCCGTCATCTGCCTCCTGTCCCCTCTGGCCCGCGGGCCGCCATTGTCGTGCCATGGCGGCCGCGTTTACCTCGCTTCGTCAGAAGAGATCGAGCTGCTGGCCGCAGATCCGCTCGAACGACTCCCCCACAAAGGGAAGGATGGCGTCGGCGATGGGCCTGAGCTGCTTGTCGATGTAGTGCTCGTAGTCGACGGCGCTGCGCCGGTACTCCAAAGGCTCGGGGCCGTTCAGGGTCATCAGGTAGGCGATGGTGCCCCTGTGCTGATAACGCTGGGGCAGGCCGCGGCGCAGGTTCTCCTCATCCGCCAGGCGCGCCGCCCGCACATGGGGCGGCACGTTCTTCTGATACTCCTCGAGTTTCTGGCGCAGCCGCTTGCGGTAGATGAGCAGATCGTCGTGACGGCCGGCCCGGGTCTCGTCCACCATGGTGCGCACATAGCTGCTGGGATCCTGGTCGTGGAATACCATTTCGTAGAGCCGGGTCTGGAATGCCTTGGCAAGGGGTGTCCAGTCGGTGCGCACCGTCTCCAGCCCCTTGAACACCAGGTGCTCCCCTTCCCCTTCGCCCACCAGTCCCGCATAGCGTTTCTTGCTCCCCTTCTCCAGCCCGCGAATGGTGGGCATCAGGAAACGGCGGTAGTGGGTCTCGTACTGGATCTCCAGATGGCTCGGCAGGTCGAACTCCCGCCTGATCAGCGCGGCCCAGTTGTCGTTGATCATCTTCGCCAGCCGCTGGCCAATCTCGTCCGCCTGTTCGAGACGGATATCGCTCCCCAGGTGCACGAAGGTGGAGTCGGTATCCCCATAGATCACCTCGAACCCTTCTGCCTCTATCCACTCCCGGGTCTGCTGCATGATGCCGTGGCCCCGCAAGGTGATGGAGGAGGCGAGCCTTGGGTCGTAGAAGCGGCAACCCCCCGACCCCAACACCCCGTAGAAGGAGTTCATGATGATCTTGATGGCCTGGGAGAGGGCCTTGTTACTAGCGGCCTTGGCCCGATCCCGCGCCGCCCACAGGGTGGCGATGAGATCCGGCAGGAAGTGGCGGGTTCGGGAGAACAGGGCGCCGCGAAAGCCTGGAATGGCGTTATCCGGATGTTTGAGCCCCTCCACCAGCCCCATGGGGTCGATGCAGAAGGTGCGGATGATGCTGGGGTAGAGGCTCTTGAAGTCGAGCACCAGCACGTGGCGATAGAGCCCCGGCTTGGAGTCCATCACATAGCCGCCGGGGCTTGCGAGCCCGCCGTCTGCCGGCAGGTTGGGCGCCACATAGCCACCGCGGTGCAGCCGTGGCAGATAGAGGTTGGTGAACGCCGCCACCGACCCGCCCACCCGGTCGAGCTCAAGACCGGTGAGGGAGGCGCGCTCGATGGCGAAGGGGATGAGGTGGCAGAAATCGAAGATCTCCCACACCAGCCTGCAATCTTCCAGGTTGTAGCGGGCCAGCGCCTCCTTGTCGGAGTGGAACAGTTCGGTGATCTTCTCCCCCCGGTTGGCCACGTCCTCGATGTCCTTGCCCCGCCCGAGCAGCTCGCTCGCCACCGCATCCAGGCTGTAGCTCGGGAACTGCCAGGTGGCGCTCTTGAGGGTATCGATGCCGTCCAGCACCATGCGCCCTGGGATGATGACGTTGCCGCTCTGGGGGTCGTTTCGGGACGAGCGCCAGAAGCAGAGCTCCCGCCCGCGCCCGAGCCGCAGCCGCCGCTTGTGGAGTTCGGCGCGGCGCAGCAGCAGGCGAAAGTCGAAATTCACCACGTTCCAGCCGATGACGAGATCGGGATCGTGCAGGCTGAACCAGCCCTCCAGGGCAGCGAGCAGGGCTGGCTCGTCCGCCACCCACTCGACGGGGGTCTCCCAGTCCTGCGAGTCCGGCTCCGGGGCACCAATCATGATGACCCGCGCGTCCTCTTCGCTATGAAGCCCCACCGAGAAGAGAGTGCCATCCATGGCGCACTCCACGTCCAGGGAGACCCAGGAGAGGGTCGGCGTCACCGCCTTCGGCGCACAGCGCGCCTCGTTTACCTCCCAGTAACCCTGCCTGCCCCCCTTGCGCCTCGCCTTGCCGTCAAAGCGCATCCCGGCGGTGATGAAGCGCTCCATGAGAAAGCGCTCGGGCAGGCGGATATCCGCCTCGAAGTGCTCCAAACCACGGATGAGCAGCAGCTCGATGGCGCGGTGAAAGGCGCTCAGGGTGGCAAAGTAGCAGCCCACCACCCGGCTCCCCTCGAAGGTGTGCATGGGGAGGCGGCGAAAACGCCCCCTCACCCCGGCCCCCTTGAAGAGCTCTGCCGCCTCCTCCAGGTGGCGTTCCGGCAGGAAGAAGACCGGCTCCTGCCCCGGCACCACCACCCGTACCGGTCCCTGTGCGCTCCAGAGCCACATCACGATCTCGGTACGCCCCTGCACATCCCGACCATGGCGGGTCAGGATGAAGCCGTCGAGCGGCGGGGTCACGGGAGGGAGGGGCTGGATGTCGGTCATGCAGGTGGTCGGGCTCAAGAGTGGGATGGGACTATTGTACGTTCATACAGTACCCGGCTGCAATTGCCGGGCTAGGCCCTCAGGGCAGGCGCTGTGCCCCGTCTTTGCCATCCGGCGCCGGATTGGGGCATAGTAACCTCGGCATCACTCACCGGCACCGGGCGAGACGGCATGTCCAACTCCCGGCAGACGCAGCCACCTGCGCGCGCGTGCGCCAACCTTTTCCTCGACAAGGAGCACCCCATGACACAACAGTGGCAACGCATTGCCTCCCGCCTCACCGATGTGGGCGGCATCCCGGTGGCTCGCGCCATCCCGGTCAAGGAGCGGCGCACCATCGGGCCCTGGTGTTTTCTCGATCATATCGGCCCGACCCGCTTTGCCCCCGGCGCCCCCGGCATGGATGTGGGGCCCCACCCCCACATCGCCCTGCAGACCTTCACCTGGATGCTGGAGGGGGAGATCCTCCACCGGGACAGCCTGGGCAGCAAGCAGATGATCCGTCCGGGCCAGGTGAACCTGATGACCGCAGGACGGGGCATCGCCCACACCGAGGAGTCGGTCCCGAACCAGCCCGATCTGCACGCCGCCCAGCTCTGGATAGCCCTGCCCGAGGCGGATCAGCATACCCCGCCCCGCTTCGATCACTACCCGACGCTCCCCCGCTGGCAGCAAGGGGAGATCACCCTCACCCTGCTCATCGGCGAGCACGGCAGCCAGCGCGCCCCCACCCTGCACTTCTCCCCCATTCTGGGGCTGGATCTGCACGCCCCCGAGGGAGGCGAGATCACCCTCCCCCTGGACCTCGCCTTCGAGCACGGCCTCTTTCCCCTCGCGGGGGAGACCATCGTCGCAGGGGAGGCCCTGGCCCCGGAGCAGTTGCTCTACCTGCCCCCCGGCAACCGGGAGGTAATGCTGACCCTGCGCCCGGGTGCCCGGCTGCTGCTCATTGGCGGCGAACCCCTGCCCAGACCGCTGCAGATCTGGTGGAACTTCGTGAGCGTCGACAAGGAGGCCATTCGCACCGCCGCCGCCGACTGGGAGAGTGGTCATCCGCGCTTTGGCGAGGTGACGGGTTACCAGGGGCCCCGTCTCAAGGCGCCACCCCTGACCGGGCTCTGAGCCAGGGTCCAAAACAAAAGAGCGCCCATGGCGCTCTTGTTGATTGGAATGAAGGCCCGTCAGGACTCCTCTTCCTGCTCCGCCTGCAACCTGGCCCGGCGGGCCATGGCCTCCTCCTGGGCACTCTCTATCTCGTGCAGCACGCCATCCAGATCGATGGCCTCCCGGCTCTCTTCGAACAGGCCGGTGAGCTCGGTCTCGGGGCCCAGCTTGCCATCCTCGAACAAGGACCACATCTCCCGGGCATACCGGGTCTTGAGCAGCTCGGGGGCATACATGCCGTAGTAGTTGCGCATGTTGTCGACATCCCGCTCCAGCATGGCCCTGGCCTGGTTGTTGGCGGCGGCATCCACCACCTGGGGCAGGTCGATGATGACGGGCCCCTCTTCGTCCACCAGCACGTTGAACTCCGAGAGATCCCCGTGAATGAGGCCAGCGCAGAGCATGCGCACCACGTAGCGGATCACCTTGCCATGATCCACCAGAGCCTGCTCACGGGTCAGGGCCACGTCGTTGAGACGGGGAGCGACGTTGCCGTCGGCGTCGGTGATGAGCTCCATCAGCAGCACGCCATCGAGGCAGACATAGGGCCTGGGCACCCGCACCCCGGCCGCCGCCAGCTTGAACAGGGCATCCACCTCGGTGTTCTGCCACACCTCTTCGTGCTGCTTGCGACCGTACTTGGAGCCCTTCTCCATGGCGCGGGCATCGCGGCTGCTGCGTACCCGCCGCCCTTCCTGATAGACCACGGCCTGCTTGAAGCTGCGCTTTGACGCCTCTTTGTAGACCTTGGCGCAGCGGATCTCGTCGCCGCAGCGCACCACATAGACGTCGGCCTCTTTGCCGCTCATCAGCCGGCTGATGACATCGTCCACCAGGCCGTCATCAACCAGAGGTTGGATTCGATTTGGAATTTTCATGACCGCCCTTTTACCCTATTTGCACCTTGTTTGCACCTGTTTGCTGGTGGCCTGCCACCCCTGTCAGAAACGGCCCGCAAGGTGGCCGTGTCGATCAAGGTTCCGGTGGCAGCCCCTGGCGGATGCGGCGGATCCCCGCCTCGTAGAGACCGTCCTCGCCCTGATCGTGCTCCTGGGTTTCGAAGATCTTGAGAAACCACATGTACTGCTCGGGGAAGCGGCCAAGCTGCTGCTCCACCATGCGGTTCATCTGGTTGACGTCCGCCACCAGATCCGCGGTGGGATAAGGGTCGAACGGCGCCTCGATCTCCAGCCGGTAGCACCCCTGATCCTCGTCGTAGCAGGCCAGAATGGGCACGGCGCGGGCACCGGTCAGCTTCACCAGCTTGGGCAGGGCCGGCAGGGTCGCCTTGGGGTGGTTGAAGAAGGGCACGAAGAGGCTCGCCTCCCGGCCATGATCCTGATCCGGCAGATAGAAGAAGCTGTCGCCGCTGCGCAGGGCCTTGATGGCGGGCTTGATGCCGACGCTGCGCTCGTAGATACGCCCGCCCTTGCTGCGCTCGCGGTTGATGTACCAGTCGAACACCGCATCCTTGGGGCTTTTCATCATGGTGCACATCTTGATCCCCTGCAGGGGGAAGTAGCGGCCAATCATGTCCACCGCCCAGGTGTGGGGCACCACGAAGATCATGGGGCGACCGGCTGCCCGCTCCGCCTCCACGTGCTCCCAGCCGCTCACCTTGACGCGCCCCTTGAGGAAGTCGGGGCTGCGCCAGGTCAGCTCGCCAAAGCCCAGGAAGGTCTTGAGCCCCACCCGGATGGATTTCAGCAGCAGGGCCTGACGGCCCGCCTCGTCGAGATGGGGGAAGCAGATCTTGAGGTTGGTGTCAGCGATGTAGGCCTGCTTCCTGGAGAAACGCAGCAGCAGGGGGGCCAGGTAGTCGGCCAGCTTGTCCCGTGCCCTTGCCGGCACCCAGGCCAGCAGGGAGAGCAGGGCGACGGCCAGCCAGCTGCCCCACAGACGGGGGTGCAGCAGGCGCGGATGAAAAGAGGTATCAAACACCGGATCTTGTGCGGACATGGTCGCCATCGAATCATCAAAACAGACCGTCATTTTAGTGATCCTGACAACTTTTTCTACCCTGCCCTGCACAGCGCCCCCGCGCCAAGTCACTGATCAGACAAGTTAGAAATAAAAAGTGGCCCGCTTGGGGCCACATTTTTGCACCGGGTGAGCGCAAGGCTCAGGGGTGAGGAGCAAGGCCCCGGCGGATGCGCCGGATCCCCTCTTCGTAGAGGCCATCCGGCCCCACCTGATCCTCACGGGTGTCGAAGATCTTGAGGAACCACATGTACTGGCCCGGGTGGCGGCAGAGCTGGCGCTCCACGCTGTCGTTCATGCGGCAGGTATCCGCCATCAGATCCCCGCTCGGGTAGTCGGCGTAGGGAGCCTCGACCTCCAACCGGTAGCCGTGCGCCTGCTCGTCATAGCAGGCCAGCACCGGCAGAGCCCGGGCACCGGTCAGCTTCACCAGCCGTGGCAGGGCCGGCAACGTCGCCTTGGGGTGGTTGAAGAAGGGGGCGAACAGGCTCGCCTCCCGGCCGTGATCCTGATCCGGCAGATAGAAGAAGCTCAGACCGGATTTCACCGCCTTGATCACCGGCTTGATGCCGGCGCTGCGCTCATAGACGCGGCAGCCGTGCCGGGCCCGCGCGCCGTTGATGTGCCAGTCGAACACCGGGTTGCGGGCGCTCTTCATCATGGTGCACATGGGCAGGCCCCGCTGGGCGAAGTAGTAGCCCGCCGCATCGATGGGCCAGCTGTGGGGCACCACCAGGATCACCGGTCGGCCAGCAGCCTGCTCCGCCTCGATATGTTCCCAGCCGCTGACCTGGATCCGCCCCATCACGTGGGCGGGGCTGCGCCAGGTGAACTCGCCAAAGCCCAGCAGGCTCTTGAGGCCGACCCGGATGGAGGTCATCAGGATGGCCTCCCGCTCGGCCTCGCTCTTCTCCTTGAAGCAGATGGCGAGGTTGGTCCTGGCGATGTAGATCTGCTTCTTCGAGATGGCGCATACCAGGGGCGTCAGAGCATCGGCCAGGCGATCCCGCCAGCGCGGGGGCACGAAGGCGAGCACACCGATGGCGCCGAGGGCGAGCCAGCTCAACCAGTAACGGGGGTGCAGCAGACGAGGCTGGAATCGGGCGTCAAACACGGGATCAGATGAGGACATGGGGCACGACAAAACAGTGGGAAGATAAAGTGGCGCGCATCGTGACAGGTATTACCAGTTAACGCCAACTGAATGTCGCCTGTATGGGCAACTATTTAAGCCACTTCACGGATTGACAAAATTAATCTGCTTCATTTGATTCCCCTCTGTGTCACTGCATCACGAACGGCAGACCCCGCACGGGCGGGGTCGATGACGAGGGGGGATGAAAACCTTGTGCCTAGCGGCGTGCGGGCTGCCCCGGCAGGTCATCCTGCACCGCCGGCAGGAAGAACATCAGGTAACGCAGGGCCACGTAACCCACCACCAGGGTGGCCACCCCCAGCTCCAGATAGGCCAGCTGATGGAGCTGCTCGGCATAGCGGGCCGCCTCCGGCCACTGCGACAGCAGGTGACTCACCTTGAACAGGGCGGTGGCCCCGATCACCAGGGGGAAGGTGAAAGCGGCGTAACCCGGCGAGAACGGCAGGCGCAGCAGCTTGATGAAGGCCAGGTAGATGATGCCGGTCATCAGCACGGCGATCCCGAGCAGCACCGCCACCAGCAGCAGGGAGGGATCCTGGCTCACGGTGAGGTAGCCGGCCAGCGACAGGCTCGCCGGGGCGGCCAGGATGGCGATGGTGGGCTTGGCGGCATCCGGCACCTCGTGGCTGAAGATGAGGCGATAGAGCATCAGCGGCAGCATCAGGCCATAGCAGGCCATGCCGAACCAGAGCAGGCCGGTGGCCAGGGATGCGAAGGGACCGCCCGGGTAGGCCACGTCAGCCACGATGATCCCCACCGGCGGCACAAACCAGCTCGGCACCATGTGATGGATTTCGAACGCTTTGGCCCTGTGCCAGACGAAGGTGGCGAGGAAGACGAGGTGGATGATGACCGCAAACAACCAGAGCCCCTGCCCCAGGGTCGGGGCGAGCAGGCCAACCGCCTTGGAGACCACCATGGTCCCCATGGCGTAGGTAGGCACCACGCTGCCCACCACGGGATGGGCGAGATCCTGCCACAGCAGGCGCGGGTGGATCAGAAACTTGAAGGTCAGGACGAGGAGCAGCACGGCGGCGATGGCGGCCCCCAGCAGTTGCAGACGGCCATCGAACTGACCGGCATTTTCCCAGCACCAGCCGAGGCTGGCGATCCCGAGTGCCAGACCGGCCATGGGGGTCGGGGCGGCAGCCAGGGAGCGGCGGGTTCTTGCGATCATGGCGAATACCCTCTTGATGATGACGATGGGCATAGGATAAAGGGGGTCTATCGTTTACGATATCTAAATGAATTGAACTTAGCGTTTAGGAAAATCAAACGACATGAAGCTCACCCTGCAACAACTCAAGGTGTTTGCCACCATCGCCCGCCACGGCAACCTGGGGGGCGCCGCCAATGAACTCTGCCTGAGCAAGGGGGCCGTCTCCCAGTCGCTGCAGGAGCTGGAGCGCCAGCTCGCCACGCCCCTGTTCGACCGGGTGCACCCGAGGCTCCAGCTCAACAGCGAGGGGCGCCTGCTGCAACCGGCCGCCGAGGAGCTGCTGACCCGGATGCAGGAGATAGAGCAGCTCTTCAGCCCCGATGCCGAGCCGAGCGGCCAGCTGCACCTCGGGGCCAGCCAGACCATCGGCAACTACCTGCTGCCCGCCCTGCTGGCGGAGGGGGCCCAGGAGCTGGGGGCCGCCCCCAGGGTCACCATCGCCAACACCCACCTCCTGTGCCATGCCCTCGCCCACTTCGAACTGGATCTCGCCCTCATCGAGGGGGAGAACCACCACCCGGATCTGGTGAGCGAACCCTGGCTGGAGGACGAGATGCTCATCATCGCCGCCCCCGGTCACCCCCTGGCGGATCAGCTCGAGCTGCCCCTGCGCCGGCTTGCCGGGGAAACCTGGGTGCTGCGCGAGGCGCAATCCGGCAGCCGCGAGCAGTTCGAGCAGCAGCTCCAGCCCCACCTGCCCCGCTGGCAGGCGGGGATAGAGCTCAATACCCTGGAGGCGGTGATGCTGGCGGTGGAGAAGGGGCTCGGCATCTCCTTCATCTCCCGCCTCGCGGTGGCGGACCGGCTGGCACAGGGGCGCCTGGTGGCCCTCACCCCGAGTCGCCGCTTCCCCCGCCAGCTCTCCCTCGTCTGGCACAAGCAGAAGTTCCACTCCGTCGCCCTGCGCCGCTTCCTGGCCTTCTGCCGCGCCCAGACCCTGGCGTGAGAACCCCTTCGGATGCGACAAGGGCGCCATTGGCGCCCTTGTCGTTCAGCCGATGAACCCCTCGGCCCTCAGCCCTTCCCCGGCCTCAGCCGGCGAGTCCCCCTTCAATCCAGCCGAGCACCTGCCGGGTCACGGCCTGGGGCACCCAGGGGGAGTCCAGCAGCCGGTGGCGCAGGCAATCGGCGAAGTGATCCGCCTCGTGCTGCATGCCGCCCCCCTCCACCGGCAGGTAGATGTCCGCCGGCCAGATGACGGGGGCAGGCCCCCCTTGCCAGCGAATGTGCTGGGGATTCCACCACTTGCCCTCGATGACCAGGCGCCACCCCTCCCCGGACAAGGACGCTTCCCGCTCGAGATCCTCGATGATGGAGGCCCCGAGCTCGGCCCGAAACGGCTCATCGAACGTGAAGCTGGCGGCGAGATCCACCTCCCCCGGAGCCCGCGTCAGCGTCACCTCGGGGGCGGGGCAGCCCAGCCCCAGCCGATGGCAGAGGGCGGCATGGAGCCAGAGGGGATAGACCCCCACGTCCCAGGCGGCGCCGCCATCCAGCGCCGGATCGAACAGCTTGCCCACCCTGGGCTGGGTCGAACCGAACGCCGCCCGCAGCTCGCACGGCGGCGGCAGCAGGGGCAGGCGCTGCAACAGGGCGCGCATGGCGGGGAAGCACATCACCTTCATGGCCTCGAGCAGCAGCAGGCCCCGTGCGTGGGCGAGCGCCACCAGGGCGTCCCAATCCGCCACCCGGGTCACCGCCGGTTTCTCCACCAGTACGTGCTTGCCCGCCAGCAGCATCTGCCTCACCAGGCCCGCGTGCTCCGGGTGGATGACCGCCACATAGACGGCCTCCACCTCGGGGCTGGCGGCCAGGGCCTCATAGCTGCCATAGGCGTGGGGCAGCCCCAGATCCCGGGCGAACTCGTCCGCCCGTCCCTGGTCCCGGGCGGCGATGGCCACCACCTCGGCTCCCCTGGCGTGCCCGTTCACATCGCGGCAAAAACGCCGGGCGATGGCCCCCGCCCCGGCAATGCCAAAGCGCAGGGGCGCCCTTGTCTCGTCGTGCATCGTCTCTCCTTGCTACCCAATGGTGGACCCCGGCATCACGCCGGGCGCGGGCTCCCGGCCAGGCTGCGCAGCCAGCTTATCTCCTCGCCCCAGATGGACTCGTCGATGGTCTCGAGGATAAGCGGGATGCCGTCAAATCGGTCGTCGTTCATGATGTGGTGGAACACCGCCTCGCCGAGGTTGCCCTCCCGCAGGCTGTGGTGACGGTCGACCCGACTACCGAAGGTACACTTGGCGCCGTTGATATGCATCCCCTTGAGGTACTCGAACCCCACGATGCGGTCGAAGTCGGCAAACACCGCCTCGCACCCCTCGGGGGTACGCAGATCGTAACCGGCGGCGAAGGCGTGGCAGGTGTCAAAGCAGACGCCGACCCGACTCTTGTCCTCTACCCCGTCGATGAGGGTGGCCAGGTGCTCGAACGACCAGCCGAGGTTGGTACCCTGGCCTGCGGTATTCTCGATCACCGCCGTCACCCCTTCACTGCGCTCCAGCGCCCAGTTGATGGACTCGCTCACGAGCTTCAGGCTCACCGCCTCGGGGATCTGCTTGAGATGGCTGCCCGGGTGGAAGTTCAGGTAGCACAACCCCAGTTGCTCGCAGCGCTTCATCTCGTCCAGAAACGCATCCCGGGACTTGGCGAGGGCGTCGGGGTCGGGATGACCCAGGTTGATGAGGTAGCTGTCGTGGGGCAGGATCTGCTCGGGACGAAAGCCCTCCTTCTCGCAGGCAGCCTTGAAGGCGCGAATGCTGGCCTCGGAGAGGGGCGCCGCCTGCCACTGGCGCTGGTTCTTGGTAAACAGGGCGAAGGCGTTGGCCCCGATGGCTTTGGCCCGGGCGATGGTGTTTTCCACCCCGCCCGCCGCACTGACGTGGGCTCCGATAAATTTCATCTCATCTCCTGTGCACTGTGACCGGGTGCCCGCCACACTGGCCACCGCACCCGTTGCCGGGGCGCCATTATGCCCAAGCCAACCCCTTGCGCCAAACCGGGATTGTCGATGGGGGCAATGGAAAAGGCGCCCGAAGGCGCCTTGATGAGAGACAGAACATCCCTGTCCGTCAATAGGCCAGACCGGCCCCGTAGGGATAGAGCGGGCTTTGTGAGTCCTTGGCCACGTCCGGGGACTGGGCCAGCACCGCCTGCCAGCTCGAGGGCAGCTCGAAGGGGAGCTTGCCGCGTGCCTTCTGGGTGCCGCTCATGACATCGAACAGGGCCTGATCCAGGGCGCCGAAGTTGGCGAGCAGCACCCGGGCCGCCGGGGCCACCTCGGTCAGGATGGCGGGCCTGTCCAGATAGACGGAGAGCACCAGGGGCACCCCGGCCTGCTCGATGGCCTGGATGGCGGCATAGTCATCCGCGCCGCGGTAGACCCCTTCATGGGCCGTCTCCTGCACCACCTGATCATTGCTGGCAAAACCGAGCTGACCGAAGTGGATGCTGCCAAACGGGAAGCGGGGATCCTGCTCGCCCGGGGCGTTGACCCGCACGATGGCAAGCTCCGCGTCGGCCAGGTTCGTCACCACCGTATAGCCGTTGGCCCTGGCCACCTCGGCGTTGACATTGTGCAGATAGACCCGCTTGCCGTCCGCCTTCAGCGGCAGCAGGGCCCCCTCGTTCTTCAGCAACACGTGAGACGCGGCCTGGGCGGCCTGGGCTTCCTGCTGGAACTCGGTCTTGCCCACTAGGGCCACCGCGGCCTCGGCATCCACATAGGGATTCTCGAAGAGCCCGAGGGCAAACTTCTGGGCCAGGATACGCTCGGCCGAAGTGGTGATGGCCGCCTCGGTCACCAGACCGCTCTGCACCGCCGCCAGCAGGGGCGCCGGATCTTCCACGCCACCGAACTGATCTACCCCGGCGTCGATGGCCTTGGCATAACGCTCGGCCTTGGTGAGCTTCTCCACGCCCCAGGACATGCCAAAGGGCACGGTCCAGGGGCTCACCCCGGCATTGACTTCATCCTGGGTCAACCCCTGCTCGCAGCGGCTGTCACAGTCATTGACGATGCCCCAGTCGCTCAGCACCACGCCGTCAAACTTGAAGTGGCCCCGCAACAGATCCGTGATGATCTGGCGGTTGAAGCCAAACCCCACCTCCTCGACGGGCTGCCCATCCTGGGCCAGGCCCAGGGGCATGGCGTAATAGGGCATCACGGCGGCCACCCTGGCCTCGAAGGCACCCTCGAAGGGCACCAGGTGGTAGGCAAACTGACCGCCGGGGTAGACCTGCTCCTTGCCCCAGGGGTTGTGGGCATCCAGCCCGTCCTTCTGGGGACCGGCCCCGGCGAAGTGCTTGACCACGGTGACCACGCTCTCCTTGCCTATCCCCTCGCTCCCCTGCTGGAAGCCCTCGATGTAGGCTTTGACCAGGGACTTGGCGAGCAGGTTGTCTTCCCCGAAGGTACCGTTGATGCGGCCCCAGCGCGGCTCGGTCGCGAGATCCGCCTGGGGCGAGAGGGCCTCGTGGATGCCGACGGCCCGGTACTCCTGACGGGCGATGTCGCCAAAGCGCTGCACCAGGGCGGCATCGCCGATGGCGGCCAGCCCCAGGGTCTCGGGCCACTGGGAGAAGGCCCCGGCACCGATGCTGGTGGCGTTCGGATCATGGGTGAAGTGGTTGCGGGGATCCGTGCTCACCGTCATGGGGATGCCGAATCCCACCCCTTCCAGCAGGGCCTGCAGGGTGTTGTTGTCTGCGGCGATGGCCGCCGGATCACCGGCCATGCGGGTGATGAAGGTGTTGACCCCGTCCTCGCGCAGCATCTTGTCCATGGCCACGAGGTTCACCCGCCCCGCCCCGTCCAGCACCAGGGTGCCGTGCATCATCAGCCCTGCCTTCTGGGCCAGGGTGAGCCTGCCCACCAGATCCCGGGCTCGCTCGGCGGCGCCGAGGCGCCAGTCCTCGTAGGGGGTCAGGGTGCCGCTGCCATCGAGATCCTTGAATTGCAGGCCGTCCTGCTCGATGAGGGTGACGGTGCGGTGGCCCAGAACGGGCTGCTCGGGCTTGGGGGTGGAGTCGTTGTCGTTGCACCCTGCCAGCAGCAGGGCCCCGATGGCGAGGGCGACACGGGTTCGGGAGAGCGAGTGGTGTTTCATTGTTGTTATCTTCCTTGTGTGTGTAGGAGTCGCCACTCTATGCAAAAGCGGCCCCTCTCACTTGCCCGTCGGGTGCAGGAAGTTGCCGGTTGGGAGCAGGATAGAAAAGTGTGAAAAGGGTTGCAGGGTTACCCTTGGTTACAAATCTGAAACATGAAAGCGGCGCTGGCTCACGGCAATCCGCCGCCGTTGGTCGATGATGGTGGGCCACCGCTGACAAGGATTTTTGCCGTGAAGACCGTCTCCAACCGGATTGCCCTGCACTGCCTCAACCACTGGCAGGCCCGCGGGCGGGATCCTGCTGCCCTCCTGCACCCCTGCGGCATCGCTCACGAAGAGCTGCTGATCCCCCAGGGGCGGCTCGACACCGGGCGCCACTTCCGGCTGCTGGCCGGGGCAGCCCCCCACGTGGATCTGGCCCTCGACTGGACGCCCCCCGCCCTCCCCGGCCTCTTTGCCGACTTCATGTCGCTGGCGAGCCTGTGCTGCAACGCCGCCACCCTTCGCCAGGCCCTGTACTTCTTCCTCGCCTACCGCCCCCTTATCGGCGAGAGCGACGAGATCCGCCTGCAAGAAGAAGAGGGGCAGGCCAGGATCAGCTACCACTCGGAGTCCGATCACCCGGACGTCATCGCCCTGAGCAGCCTGGCCAACCTCTGCCACCTCTATGCCCTGCTCCAGTTCTACCACCCGGGCCAGGGGCTGCTGGTGCTGCCCACCCCGGTACGCCCCAGGCTGTGGCGTGAGCTGGCAGGCTGGCTGGAAGGGCGGTTGCAACAGGGGGCGGCCTTCGAGCTGCGCTTTCCCGCCGCTTTGCTCGATCTCGCCCACGGGCAGTGCAACCTTCCCCTGCAACCCCTGCTGCTCGGGGAGCTCGACCGGCAGATGGCCCAGCTTCGCCCAAGCAGCCGCTACCGGGACAGGGTGATGGCACTCATCCGCCAGCAGCTGTGGCAAGAGAGCGCCGAGGCCTCCTCTCTGCTCGATGGGGTGTGCGAGCACCTCAAACTGACCCGCTGGACCCTCAACCGCCATCTGCGGGAGGAAGGGTGCCACTTCTCGGGCCTGCTGGAGCGGGTGCGCCGGGAGGAGGCCTGCCGCCTGCTGCAGGATCCCGCCCTCCCCCTGCAGACAGTGGGGGAGCGCCTGGGTTTTGCCCGCCAGAGCAGCTTTACCCGCTTCTTTCGCGAGGCGTTTGCCCTCTCGCCGAGGGAGTTTCGCTCAAGGCGCAGCCGCCTCTGAGGCGCCCCCGAGATGGGCGGCGAGCAACCCCGCCAGCCAGTGGATGAAGAGCTGGACCCTGGGGGCCAGTTGGCGGCGCTGGGCATAGAGGGCGTGGATGGGGAGCGGCGGCGGCTGCCACTGGGGCAGGATGCTCACCAGCTCGCCCCCCGCGAGCAGGGATTCGACCCCCACCCGCGGCATCTGGATGATGCCAAGCCCCGCCAGCGCCGCCGCCAGGTAGGTCTCGCTGTCATTGACCATGAGGGCCCCCGCCATGGGCAGCAGGGCGCGGCGGCCATCTTCCGCCAGGTATTCAAAGCCGGGCTCGCTGCGCCCCTGCCCGGCACCAAACCCGGGACCATAGTGCACCAGCCGGTGGCCCGCCAGATCCCCAAGGGTGCGGGGCACCCCGTGGCGAGCCAGGTAGCCTGCGCTGGCACAGTTGACCTGGCGATAGTGACCAAGGGGCCTGGCCACCAGGCTCGAGGGCTCAAGCGCCCCGACCCGCACCACGCAGTCAAACCCCTCGCGCACCAGATCCACCCGCCTGTCCGTGCTGCTCAGCATCAGTTGCAAGGCGGGATGCTGCGCCAGAAAGTCCGGCAGGGCCGGGATCACCAGGTGGCGGGCCATCCGGCTTGGCATGTCGACCCGCAGTTGTCCCGAGATCTGCCCCCCCTGGCGAAACAGGCCGTCAAACTCCTCCATATCTGCCAAAAGCTCCCGGCATCTGGCATAGCAGAGCTGGCCGTCCGTGGTGAGCTGCACCCGCCGCGTGGTACGCAGCAGGAGCCGGGTCCCCATGCGCTCCTCCAGCCGACGGATGGCGGCAGAGAGGGTCGCCTTGGGGATGCCCGTCTGCTCGGCGCAGCGGGTAAAACTCTCCAGCTCGGCAACCCGCACGAAGGCTCTCATCGCATCCAGTTGATCCATGGCCTGATTGTCTCGATAAACGGAACAGTGATTCTATTATCACGCTATTTATCCAGTTTAAAAGGAACAATACAGTGATCTGGTCGGCTCGTATCGAGCCTGTGTCCGCCACCCTGACAGGAGTCATACCATGACCAGACCCATCGCCCTCATCACCGGGGCCAGCCGCGGCCTTGGCAAGCACGGGGCCCTGGCCCTCGCCGCCAAAGGCGTCGACCTCATCATCACCTACCGCAGCCAGGCCGCAGAGGCGGAGGCGGTGGTGGCCCAGGCCCGCGCCCTCGGCGTTCGGGCCCATGCCCTTACACTGGACGTGGGCGAGAGCGCCACCTTCGCGGCCTTTGCAGAGGAGGTGACGCAACTGCTCGCCCGGGAGTGGCAGCGCACCCATTTCAACTTCCTGGTCAACAACGCCGGGATCGGCATTCATGCCAGCTTCGAGCAGACCACGGAGCAGCAGTTCGACACCCTGCTCAACATCCACCTCAAGGGGACCTTCTTCCTGACCCAGGCGCTCCTGCCCCTCCTGGCAGACGGCGGTCGCATCCTCAACCTCTCCACCGGCCTCACCCGCTTCGCCATGCCGGGTTATGCCGCCTACGCCGCCATGAAGGGGGGCGTCGAGGTGCTCACCCAGTATCTGGCCAAGGAGCTGGGCCCCAGGGGCATCGCGGTCAACGTGCTGGCCCCCGGCGCCATCGAGACCGATTTTGGCGGCGGCGTGGTGCGCGACAACAAGGGAGTCAACGACTTTCTCGCGAGCCAGACCGCCCTTGGCCGGGTGGGTCAGCCCGACGACATCGGTGGTGCCATCGCCGCCCTGCTCTCCGATGACTGCCGCTGGATCACCGCCCAGTGCATCGAAGCCTCGGGCGGCATGTTTATCTAGGCGGTCATGGTTGCCTGCTGCACAAACAAGGAAGGCCCCCTCCGATGAGGGGGCCTTCCGGCATTGGGCAGACGAGGTGCGGCGCACCGGGCCCGTTACAGGGTCTTGCCACCGCTTGCAATGACCTGGCTGTACCAGTGGAAGCTCTCTTTCTTGATGCGACGAAGAGACCCTCCCTGCTCGTCCCTGTCCACGTAGACAAAGCCGTATCGCTTCTGGTAGCCGTTGAGCCAGCTCAGGATGTCGGTGAAGGACCAGGCGCAATATCCAATCAGCTCGACCCCGTCCTGCATCGCCTCCTGGCACGCCTTGAGGTGGCTGTGCAGATAGGCGATACGGTAGTCGTCGTTCACCTTGTCCCCGGCTTCCAGCTTGTCGAACTCCCCCAGGCCGTTCTCGGTGATCATCAGCGGCAGGGCGTAGCGGGAGGAGAGCCGGCGCAGGGCGATGCGCATCCCGGTGGGATCGATGGCCCAGTCCCAGTTGCTGGTCTCAAGGTGCGGATTGGGGGCCGTCTTGTAGAGGCCGGGAATGCCGCTGGAGGGCGTAGTGCCCTTCTTGCCCGTGGTGTTGATGCGCTGCATCGTCTGGCCGCCGAGGGGGTTGTCGGTGAAGGTCAGGGTGTAGTAGTAGTTGACCCCGATGTAGTCGGGGGTGCCTTCGCGCAAGAGCTCGAGATCGCCCGGCAGGATCTCCGGCGCCTCGCCGGTCTCACGCAGATAGGCTAGCGCCGCCTGGGGGTAACGGCCGAAGCAGTAGGCATCCAGCCACCAGAGGTTGGTGAACTCCTCGGCATTCTCGAACGCCAGCATGTCGCTCGGGGCGCAGGAGGCCGGATAGGCGGGGGAGTACGCAAAGCTCGGCCCGATCAGGCCGTTTGGCACGTGCTGGCGAAACGCCTTGATGACCCGGGCATTGGCGAGAAACGCGATGTGGTTGGCGGCGAAGAAACGCTTTCTGTCCTGCACCGCGGGAGGATGGGTGCCAAGCTGGTAGGCGTTGGTCAGGTTGTAGTTCTGCTCGTTGAGCGACACCCAGTACTTCACCTTGCCGGCGAAGCGCTGATAGAGGGTCACGCAATAGCGCTCGAAGTCGTCGATGATCCGCCTGTCTTCCCAACCGCCGTACTCATCCTGCAGGGCCTGGGGGAGATCCCAGTGATAGAGGGTCAGCACAGGCTCGATGCCGTGGGCCAGCAGGGCGTCGATGAGCCTGTCATAGAAGGCGAGCCCCGCCTCGTTCACCTCGCCACGCCCCGTCGGGTAGATGCGCGGCCAGCTCACCGAGAAGCGATAGGCCTTGAGCCCCATCTCGGCCATCAGCGCCACGTCCTCTTCCACCCTGTGGTAGTGATCCACCGCCACGTCTCCGTTGCTCCCTTCAAAGGTCTTGCCCGGCAACTTGGTGAAGCTGTCCCATACCGAGGGGCCCTTGCCCTCCTCGTTCCAGGCCCCTTCCACCTGATAGGCGGCGGAGGCGGCGCCCCAGAGGAAACCGTTCGGGAAGTCGTTGAACTTGTGATGATGCATCTGGTGTTGCTCCTTCTGCGCGGATGGCGGGGGCCATCCCGTGATACGTCGGCCCCGTACAGGGGCCCGAAATGAGTTGGCACCAGCATCCAACACTTCTAGAATTCCGTCCAATGACAAATATGGCCACCTATCATTCCTATCTGGAATCAAGCGAGGCAACATGGAGTTGAGAGACCTGAAAGCCTTCGTCACCCTGGGGGAGGTATTGCACTTTGGTCAGGCGGCGGCGCGCCAGCACGTCACCCAGTCGGCCCTGAGCAAGCAGATCCGCCGGCTGGAGGCGGACCTTGGCGGCGAGCTGTTCGAGCGCAACGCCGGCAGCACCCGGCTGACGGTGCTCGGGCGCGCCCTCTACGCCGACGCCTGCACCCTGGTGGCCCAGAGCGAACAGCTCGCCCGCAGCGCCCGCGACGTGCTGGCGGGCCACGCGGGTACCCTGCGCATCGGCTTCGGGGTCGCCACCAAGCTGCTGGTGCCCGCCGCCATCGCCCGCTTTCGGGCCAGCCGCCCCGGGGTCGCCATCGAGCTCAACGATCTCTCCACCCATCACCAGTTGCTGGCACTGGCGGAGGGGCGGCTGGATCTCGGCTTCTGCCGCCTGCCCGCCCCCAAGGGCTGGCCGGTGCTGCCCGTGGTGCGCGCCCATTTCGTCGCCGTGCTGCCCGCAGGCTATCAGGGGGTGGCAGGGCTCGCCGATCTGCAGGAGAAACCGCTCGCCATCCTGCGCCGGGACAAGGCCCCCTCGTTTCACGATCAGTTCGTGCACTATCTGGCCCAGAGCGGCCTGCGCTTTCAGGACATCCAGTACGTCAACGACTTCGCCGCCGGCATCGCCACCGCGGCGGCCGGCATCGCCTGGACCCTGGTCCCCTCCTCCACCACCATTGAGCATCCCGATGTGCTGACCCTGCCCCTCGGGGAGGCCGACGCGAGCTGGATCATCGGGCTCATTCGCCCGCCGGGCAACGACAATCCCCTCGTCGCCCCCTTCTGGCAGACGGTGGCGGAGCTGGCGGATCCCGCCCTCACCGGCCTCATGACGACAGGGGACGGGGCTGCCGCCCGGGACACGCCATGAAGGGGAACCATTCGAGAATCACATTAACGATGGCATTGGGCGGACACCCCCCTTAAAATTGCCGCACTGCCCCGACGCCACGACAAGGATCCGTTTCGTTCATGCACTCTCACTGGCTGCTGAGGTTTGATCTGCATCGCCTCATCCTTGCGCTGGCCGTCATCGGCGTGCTGGCTACCTTTGGCAACAGCTTTTACGCCATCTATCAGGCACAAAGACAACTGCTCATCGACAGCACCCTGGAGGCAAACCGGGTCTATGCCACCAAGCTCGCCGCCTCCACCGAGACCATGCTGCGCTCGGCCCAGGGACAGCTGGCCTATGGCGCGGCCCGGCTCGCCCCCTTGCTGCAGGGCAACGACCTCCATGGACTCGAGGAGGTGGCGGGCCAGTTGCGCCAGCAGACCAACACCTTCAACTCGGTGGCCATCGTGAACACCGACTCCGTCATCGTCGCCGTCTCTCCCGAGGCATTGCATGTGAAAGGGGTCAAGCTCACCTCGGCCAATGCGAGCCGGACCCTGGCAAGCCAGCAGCCCCTCATCGCGGATCCCCTGGTCTCCCTCACTGGCAACTACCTCATCAGCCTCTCCCACCCCATCTTCTCGGCAGACAAGCGCTACCTCGGCTATGTCGCCGGCACCATCTATCTGGAGTCCGCCAGCGTGCTCTCCAGCCTGCTGGGGCAGCACTACTACCAGGATGGTTCTTATCTTTATGTGGTGGACCGCCAGCGCACCCTCATCTACCACCCGAACCCGGAACGCATCGGCCAGAGGATTGGCAAGAACCGGGTGGTGGATGCGGTGCTCAAGGGGCAGGATGGCGCCCAGAGCGTGCTCAACTCCCGGGGCAGCGAGATGCTGGCAGGCTTTGCCCCGGTGGCGGACGCAGGCTGGGGGATAGTGGCCCAGCGCCCCCGCAGCGCCACCCTGGCCGGCCTGGATGAACAGATGCTGGAGATCCTCAAGGGGATGATCCCGGTCACCCTCTTCATTCTCTTCGTCATCTGGCTCTCGGCCACCATCATCGCCAGACCCTTGCGACAACTGGCCAACCGGGCCGGACTCATGGATCAGCAGGGGGCCGCCACCAGCATCTCGGGGATCCGCGCCTGGTATTTCGAAGCAGCCCAGTTGAAGCAGGCCATCCTCAAGGGGCTGGGGCTGCTCAACACCAAGATCGACAAGCTGCACACCGACAGCCACACCGATCCCATGACGGGCCTGTTCAACCGCCGAGCCATGCAGCAGATGCTGGACGAGTACGAGGTCGAGCGTCAGCCCCTGACGGTGATTGCCCTGGACATCGATCACTTCAAGGCCATCAACGACCGCTTTGGTCACGACGTGGGGGATGCCGTCATCGTCTCCCTCGCCACCCTGATGCAGCAGGATCTGCGTTCTGATGCCGCCTTGTGTCGAAGCGGCGGCGAGGAGTTCCTGCTGCTGCTGCCCGGGGTCTCCCTTGCACAGGCGCAGAAGATCGCCGAGCGCCTGCGTACCCGGGTGGCGAGCCACGACATGGAGGTAGCTGGCCACATCACCATCTCCCTCGGCGTCGCCCACTGGGGAGCGGATGCCACCAGCATCGCCGCCGTGCTCAAGGAGGCGGACAAGGCGCTCTATGATGCCAAGAGCCAGGGCCGAAACTGCGTGGTGGTGGCCCTGGGCTGATCGGCCCAGGCTTTGCCGGGCACCGCCCGGCCATAAAAAACCCCTGCCATGGCAGGGGTCGGACGGTATCCATGTCAGGGGATCAGAGCGTGACGGCCAGGCTCTCGACCGAGGCGGCGCTCGGGGTCACCAGCACGGGCACCGATTTGGAGGTGGGGGTGAAAGAGCCCTCCCCTATGCTCTCGATGGCCACCAGGGGGTTGGTCTCGGGGTAGTAGGCGGCGATGTTGCCTTTCGGGATCTCGTAGAAGATGACGCTAAAGCCCCGCACCACCCGCTCGCGCCCATCGTTGCACACCGCACTCATGTCCACCCGCTGCTCCTCGGCGAGCCCCAGCCTCCTGGCATCCTCCTCGTTCATGAAGACCACGTTGCGTCGCCCCTTGATGCCGCGATAGCGGTCATCCATGCCATAGATGGTGGTGTTGTACTGATCGTGGGAGCGCAGGCTCTGAAGCAGCAGCACGGGCTGGTCCACCATCTGCTCCGCGTGGCTGGTGCACTCGGGCAGGATGGAGTCCGGCAAACGGCTCGCCCTGAATTCGGCGCGCCCGCTCGCGGTGTTCCAGCGCAGCAGGGCGGCGCTGTTCTCCAGATGGAAGCCGCAGGGCTCCTCGATGCGGCGGTTGAAGTCGCCAAAGCCCGCGATGGTCTCCTCGATGAGATCCCGCAGCAGCCCGTAGTCATCCCGCAGCGCCAGCCAGTCCACCCGATCGCTGCCAAGCGTTGCCTCGGCCATGCGGGCCACGATGTCTATCTCGGAGAGACAGAGCGGCGAGACCGGCTCGTTCATCCCGGTGGAGGCGTGCACCATGCTGAAGGTGTCCTCCACGGTGATCTTCTGCACCCCGGAGCGCTGCTGATCGAGCTCGGTACGGCCCAGGCAGGGGAGGATCAGGGCATCTTTTGACACCATGAGGTGGCTGCGGTTGAGCTTGGTGCTGATCTGCACGTTGAGCTCGCTCCTTCGCATCGCTTCATAGGTGAACTCGGTATCCGGCGCGGCGGCTGCCAGGTTGCCCCCAAGGCAGATGAGCACCTTGCTCTTGCCGCCATGAAGGGCTTTGAGGGCCTCGTAGACGTTGTGCCCCGGCGTGCGCTTGAAGCCCACCGGGAAGCGGCGCTCCAGGCGATCGAGGAAGGCGGCATTGGGTTTCTCGTTGATCCCCATGGTGCGGTTGCCCTGCACGTTGCTGTGACCGCGCACCGGACAGAGTCCGGCCCCCGGCTTGCCAATCTGGCCGCACATCAGGTGCAGGTTGACGATTTCGCGAATGGTGTCGACCGAATGCTTGTGCTGGGTGATCCCCATGGCCCAGCAGCTGATCACGCTCTCGCTGCTTGCGAAGATCTGCGCCGCCCGGGTGATCGCCTCCCGACCGAGGCCGGATTGCGCCTCGATCTGCGTCCACTCCGTGGCCTTCACCTGGGCCAGGTAGTCGTCAAAGTGCGCGGTATGCTGCTCGATGAAGGCGAGATCGATGCGCCCCCCCTCCTCTTCCAGGATGTATTTCGCCATGCCGCGAATGGCCGCCATGTCACCGCCCAGTTTTGGCGTGAGGTACTGGTGGCTGATGGTGGTGGCCGCCGGGGTCAGTAGCTCCGCCGGGCTCTGGGGGCTCGCGAAGCGCTCGAGGGCCACCTCTTTGAGATTGTTGAAGGTGACGATCTGGCACCCCTGGCGCGCCGCCTTGCGCAGGGCGTTCATCATGCGCGGGTGGTTGGTGCCCGGGTTCTGGCCAAAGACGAAGATGGCTTTGGCGGCGTCGAAATCATCGAGCACCACGGTGCCCTTGCCCACCCCGACGGACTGGATGAGCCCCACCCCGCTCGCCTCGTGGCACATGTTGGAGCAGTCGGGGAAGTTGTTGGTGCCATAGAGGCGGCCAAACAGCTGATAGAGGTAGGAGGCTTCGTTGCTGGCGCGTCCCGAGGTGTAGAACTCCACCTCGTCGGGGCTGGCCAGGCTCTTGAGTTTGTCGGCGATGAGGGCAAACGCCTGATCCCAGCTAACCGGCTCGTAGTGATCGGTGGCCGGGTTGTAGCGCAGGGGCTCGGTCAGTCGCCCCTGGTATTCGAGCCAGTAGTCGCTCTGGGTGGCGAGGCGACGCACCGAATGCTCGGCGAAGAAATCGGCCCCCACCGTCTTGCCGGTGGATTCCCAGGCCACCGCCTTGGCGCCGTTCTCGCAAAACTGGAAGGCCCCCTGCTTGTTGTCACCCCAGGCGCAGCCCGGGCAGTCGAAGCCGTCGGTCTGGTTGACCCGCAGCAGGTTCTTGATGTTCTGCCGGGTCTTCTGGCTGCGTAGCACCTGCTTGAAGGTGGACTGCAGGGAGGAAAAGCCGCCGGCCTTGGCCGGTTTTTCAATATGACTGGACATGGGAGTCTCCGAACTGATCCTGGAACCGGGGGCTGGCATAGCAGACCGGGGCATCGGATCTGGGCACATGAATGAGGGTCAGGTTGTATTTCAGGGCCAGTCGCACCGCGAGCTGGCTGGGAGAAGCAAGGCTGATGAGGTGGGCGGCGCCAAATTGCACCGCCTTGTGAATGAGTTCGCTGCCGCAGCGGCTGGTGATGACCAGCGTATCGGCCTGCGCGGGCTGGCGCAGCTGCATGCCGATGAGCTTGTCCAGGGCGTTGTGGCGACCGATGTCTTCCCGGCAGGCCAGGATCTCGCCGCGATCATTCAGGGCCAGGGCGGCATGCAGGGCCCCGCTCTGGCGGGCCTTGCTCTGCCAGGGGGCGATGCGCTCGCGCAAGTCCCGCAGACGCTCGATATCGAAGGGAGCGCCCGGGGTCAGCGGGGTGAGTGCGGGCAGAGCATGCTCGATGGCCTCCACCCCGCAGATGCCGCAGCCGCTCGCCCCGGCCAGGCGACGCTTGCGCTGACCCAGCGCCGCCAGGCAGCGATTGGCGATGGTGATGTCGAGCACCACCCCCTGCGTGGACGGCGTGCTCTGGATGTCGTGCACATCGTGATTGCCCCCTATGATGCCCTCGCCAAACAGGAAGCCGATGGCGAAGTCGTCGAGATCGTCCGGGGTGGCCATCATGACCGCGTGGTTGATGCCGTTGATGTTGACGGACACGGCCACCTCTTCCACCAGCTCATCCAGCCTGGGCAACCGTGAATTGAATGGGATCATGCGAGACGCTTATAAGCTGTATTCGGGCCTCAAGTTTAGATAAGTCGCTCTCCCAAAACCAATGAAACAAATCTATTCGCCGATAGACAACCTCTATTGCTTTGGCGATGTCGATTGATTAAATTTGTCGCTCATTGCCTTTGCCTGCTGCCATTACCACGATGAATATCAAGCAGTTGCACTATTTCTACGAGCTGGCTCAGCACAAACACTTCGCCAAGGCGGCCAAGGCCTGCTTCATCACCCAACCGACCCTGTCCGCCAGCATCACCGCTCTGGAGAAGTCACTTGGCACCGAACTGGTGGTGCGCAACAGCCAGTTCGTGGCACTGACCCAGGCGGGGGAAGTGGTGCTGCACCACGCCGAGCGGATGCTTCAGGAGCAGGATGCCATGCGCCAGGAGCTCAGCCTCTTTCGGGGCGGGCTGTCGGGTGCGCTGCGCATCGGCGTCGTGCCCCAGTCGAGCATCGACATCATGCCGCTGCTCAAGGGGTTCAATGACGCCTACCCCAAGGTGGGCCTGCACCTCTGCGTGATGACCCATGCCACCCTGATGGAGCAGCTGGATCTGCATCGCATCGACATCGGGCTCGGCTTTGACGAGTTGCTCACCGAGCATCAGCGCCGGGCCCTCGACGTCCAGCTTCGCCACCCCAACCCCATGGCCCTGCTGGGCCCCCTGCCTGCCCACTGCGCCCCGACCGGGCCGCTGACCCTGGCGGACTTGCAAGATCTCCCCCTGATCCTGCCAAGCACCACCATGCAGTTTCGCCGCTACCTGGACGAGGCCGCCGTCCGCCAGCAGATCAGCCTGCGGGTGGTGCTGGAGACCGACTCCCTGTTCCACCTGGTCAACGGGGTGAGCCACGGCCTGGGCTGCGCCGTGGTCAGCGCCGGCATCGCCGCCACCGCCCAGCAGCTCTTCAAACTGCCCTGCCATCCCCTGAGCGATGCGAGCGCAGGCACCATCGCCTTCATCACCCGAAAACACAGTGTCACCCCCGCCATGAAGGCGTTTCTCGCCAAGGCTGGGGCATGAAAAAGGCAGCCCATGGGGGCTGCCTGCACTGATCAAGGGGGGAACTTGCGCCTCTCCTGGCGTCAGCCTGCCCCTTGCTGTTTGTCCAGCGCCGCGATGAAGGCGCTCGCCAGGGCGTGATCGGAGAAGGGATTCTGGCCTGTGATGAGCTCGCGATCGATCACAACGCCAGGCTGCCAGGGTGCCACGAACTGCATGCTGCCACCGGCCTGGGCCATGGCCTTCGCCGGGTAGTAGCGCAGCTTGTCACCCCCAAGGGAGCCTTCAAACACCGCCTCTTCCTTGTCGGAGAAGATGGTCATCCTGTAACCGTCGTAGATCCACTCTCTGGCGCCGTCTGCCTTGCCTGCAATGACCGACTGCTCGAACCCGGCCGGATCCGCCTGCGCCGCCAGCAGCGCGATGGGGCCGTGGCAGATGGCGGCCGTGGGTTTGTGGTTGTCATGGAAGTGGCGAAGCAGGGTCCCCACCTCGGGATCCTTGGCAAGATCGATGAGGGGCGCGTGGCCGCCGGGAATGAAGAGGCCGGCATAGCGCTCGGGACCGGATGCCAGCACCTCCCTCAGGGAGAGCACCTTGCCGGTGCCAAGCAGCCCCTCCACGACGGCGCCGATGCGCACCATCTCCTGCGGGTTGCCACCAAAGTACTGGGGATCGACGGAGTGCGTGTCGACAACGGGCCGGTTCCCTCTCGGGGTCACCGGGGTCAGGGTATAACCGGCCTCCAGCAGGGCGGCGGCAGGCACCCCCAGTTCATTCTGGTAGAAGCCGGTGGTCAGGCTCTTGCCCCCTTGCAGCGGCAGTTCGGTCTCGCTCGAGAGCAGCACCAGGATCTCTCCTTTCGGGGCGGCGCTGGCCGCAGCGGAGGTCGCCAGCAGCAGTGAGGCCAGCACGGCCTTGAGGGTGTTCTTCATCGTGATCTTCCTTTTGATGGCAGTGATCGATCGGGCGGCCACCGGGCCGCCCGCGATGAGCAATTTACTGATTACCCAAGGATGAATAAACTCACACCATTGAACTTGATTATTTACATGGATGAACATATGTCCCGTGCCTTCGACCCCGTCCAGCTCGGCACCATAGAGCTCTTTTGCAAGGCAGCCGAACTTGGCAGCTTTACCGCCACGGCTCAGGTACTGGGGGTAACGCCCGCCTCGGTGAGCCGCTCCATCCAGCGTCTCGAGGCCAGGCTCGGCGTCAAACTCTTCCATCGCACCACCCGCAGCGTGCGCCTCACCCATGACGGGGAGCTCTATCGGGAACAGTGCCAGCAGGCGCTCGAGCAGATCGCCGAGGCCGAGCGGGCCATCACCGGCCGCCAGCGCCACCCCAGAGGAGTGCTGCGCATCAGCGTGGGCACCGTCTATGCCCACCACCGTCTGGTGCCCCTGCTGCCGGGCTTCATGGCGGCCTATCCCGAGGTCGAGCTGGAGCTCAATGTCTCCAACAGGAACATCGACTTCGTGGAGGATGGTTACGATCTGGCCATCCGGCTGGGGGAGCCGCGCGATGGGAGGATCATCGCCCGCAAGCTGGAGGATGCCAGCCTCGGGGTCTTCTGCGCCCCCGATTATGCCGCCCGCCGCCCCGCGCCAACCTCCCTGGAGATGCTGTCGCAACATGATCTGATCCAGTTCATCACCCCGAGCACGGGTCGCCCCTTCCCCTGGCAGTTCGTGAACGAGCAGGGGGACCCTGTCGACCTTCATGTTCAGAGCAGACAGCGGGTGCTTGACGATGTGCTGGCGGGCCTGGGCTGGGCGGTGGCTGGGGGCGGTCTGTTCCAGATCTACCATTTCGTGGCGGCCGAGGCGCTGTTGCAAGGCAAGCTGATCGAGGTGATGACCCCCTTTGCGGGGCGATCCCGCCCCTTCTACGCCCTCTACCCACAGCACCGTCACCTCTCGGCCCGGGTCCGGGCCTTCGTGGATTATCTGCTGGCAGCGGTGCGCCAAGAGGGGTCGCCTGTGCCAGGGGAATATCCCCCTCTTCGTTGACGAGGGCCCCTCATCTGCGTGCCTGCGCCCCCGATAACGGGGGCAAAAAGCAGGTGGCACTCTGGACACAATGGTTGCCTAATTAAATAAATATGCATAAAAATCAATGCAGGCAGGGCTCGATATATGAACTCTTCTGCTGTTTGTATGAAGCATCGTGCTGCTGAAAATTTTCTGTGAGCCACCTCCCGCCGTTTAATTCAAGAGCCTATAACCTTGACCCGTACAATAAAAACCTGACGTGTTCCGGTTTATTTCACCATGCATCACAAAGGAGTGTCATATGTATAAAAAAGTGAAACTGGCGAGCATTATCAGCACCCTTATTCTCTCGGCAACTGCATATTCTGCAGAGATGACCGTGGGCTTCTCGCAAATTGGTTCTGAATCCGGGTGGCGAGCTGCAGAAACATCGGTCGCCAAGAGCGAGGCCCAAAAACGCGGCATCATCCTGAAAATTGCCGATGCCCAGCAGAAACAGGAGAACCAGATCAAGGCCATTCGCTCCTTTATTGCCCAAGGAGTGGATGCCATCTTTATTGCCCCCGTGGTACAGACTGGCTGGGAGCCGGTATTGCAGGAGGCGAAAGAGGCCGAGATCCCGGTCTTCCTGCTGGATCGCAATATCACGGTAAAAGATGACGGCCTCTTCATGACCGGGGTCGCCGCCGACAGCGTCCACGAAGGGGAAGTGGCAGCCCAGTGGCTCATCAAGCAGCAGGATGGCAAACCGTGCAACGTGGTGGAATTGCAGGGCACGGTGGGTGCCAGCGTGGCGCTGGATCGCAAGAAGGGCTTCCTCGACACCGTCGCGGCCGTGCCCACCATCAAGATCATCCGCACCCAGTCCGGCGACTTCACCCGCAGCAAAGGCAAAGAGGTGATGGAGAGCTTCATCAAGGCGGAAAATAGCGGCAAGAATATTTGCGCCGTCTACGCCCATAACGATGACATGGCCATCGGCGCCATCCAGGCCATTAAAGAGGCCGGGCTGAAACCGGGCAAGGATATCAAGATCATCTCCATCGATGGCGTGCCGGATATTTTCAAGGCGATGATCGCAGGCGAAGCCAATGCCTCGGTGGAGCTCACGCCGAATATGGCGGGACCGGCCTTCGATGCCCTGCTGGCCTATAAGAAAGATGGCACCCTGCCCCCCAAACATATCAAGACGGAGTCCAAACTGTTTGAGCCCGGGAGTGCCGAGGCGCAGCTCGAGCTGAAAAAAGACATGGGTTATTAATCCCGCTCCCCCGCCAGACTGTCACATAGCGCGCCATATAAGTGATTGAACTTGTATGGCGCGCTATATCGGAGAGCCAATGTTCATGTCAGAGAACACTCACGATGTCGTATTGAATGCCCGCGGAATATGCAAGGCGTTTCCCGGAGTACGAGCCCTGCATCAGGTGGACTTCTCCCTGCGCCGGGGAGAGATCATGGCGCTGCTCGGCGAGAACGGGGCCGGCAAGTCCACTTTGATCAAGACCCTCACCGGTGTCTATCAGCGAGACGCCGGCCGTATCGAACTCGATGGCGTCCCCATCTCCCCGACGGACACCGCCCATGCCCAGCGTCTGGGGATAGGCACCGTCTATCAGGAGGTCAACCTGCTGCCGAACATGTCGGTGGCGGACAACCTCTTCATCGGCCATGAGCCCCGCCGTTTCGGCTTCATCGACCGGGGCGCCATGACCCGGCAGGCCAGCGCCATCATGGCCAGCCACGGCTTCGAGATGGATGTCACCCTGCCCCTCGACCACTACTCGGTCGCCATGCAGCAGATCGTGGCCATCGCCCGGGCGGTGTCCCTCTCCGCCAGGATCCTGATCCTGGACGAGCCCACCGCGAGCCTGGATGCCAGCGAAGTCCAGATGCTCTTCTCCCTGATGACGCGCCTGCGGGATCAGGGGGTGAGCCTCATCTTCATCACCCATTTTCTCGATCAGGTCTACGCCATCAGCGATCGCATCACAGTGCTGCGCAACGGCGAGCTGGTCGGCACCCGCGACACCCAGGCACTGCCACAACTGGAGCTGGTCAAGATGATGCTGGGACGCGAGCTGGACGACAATGCCCTCAAGCGGGCGGGCAAGACACTGCGCAGCAACCAGCCCATGGTGTCGTTCAGGGACTATGGCAAGCGGGGAGTCATCGCCCCCTTCAGTCTCGACGTCATGCCCGGGGAGATAGTGGGTCTCGCCGGCCTGCTCGGGTCCGGTCGTACCGAGACCGCCGAGCTGATGTTCGGCATAGTGCCGAGCGACAGCGGCGAGTGCCGGGTGCGGGACAAACCGGTGACCATCCGCTCTGCACGCCAGGCGGCCGCCAACGGCTTTGGTTTCTGCCCGGAGGATCGCAAGAGCGCCGGCATCATCGCCTCGGCCTCGGTGCGGGAGAACATGGTGCTGGCCCTGCAAGCCCAGCGGGGCTGGTTGCATCCCCTGTCTCGCAAGGAACAGGACGAGATCACCGCCCGCCTCATCGAGCAGTTGGCCATCAAGACCCCGGGACCAGAGCAGCCCATCCAGTTTCTCTCCGGGGGCAACCAGCAAAAGGTGCTGCTCGCCCGCTGGCTGCTCACCAAACCCCAGTTCCTGATCCTGGACGAGCCCACCCGGGGCATCGACGTGGGGGCCCACGCCGAGATCATCCGCCTCATCGAATCCCTCTGCGCCAACGGGCTGGCCCTGCTGGTCATCTCCTCCGAGCTCGAGGAGCTGGTGGGCTATGCCGATCGGGTGATCGTCCTTCGTGACAGAAAACAGGTGGCAGAGCTTGCGACGGACGCCCTGAGCGTCCCTGCCATCATGAACGCCATTGCATGTGAGGCCTGATATGACGTCATCCATTCTTCCCCTCGCCAAGGGGTCGCGCGCCCGCAGGGAGTGGCCCACGGGCTCGGCCCAGTGCGCCGCCCTGGTGTGCGTGCTGCTCATCAATGCTCTGGTCGCCGACAACTTCTTCGCCATCCACATCCAGGATGGGCGGCTGTTTGGCAGCCTCATCGACATCCTCAACCGCTGTGCCCCGGTGGCCCTGCTCTCCCTCGGCATGACGCTGGTGATCGCCACCGGCGGCATCGACCTGTCGGTGGGCGCCGTCATGGCCATCAGCGGGGCCACCATGGCCAGCCTGGCCACCGGCGGTCACAGCCTGCCGGTCATCTTCGCCGCCGTCATCGGGGTCGGCCTTCTGTGCGGCCTGTGGAACGGCCTGCTGGTGGCGGTGTTCAAGATCCAGCCCATCGTCGCCACCCTGATCCTCATGGTGGCGGGCCGGGGCATCGCCCAGCTCATCACCGAGGGGCAGATCATCACCTTCAACAACGACGCACTCGCCTGGATCGGCAGCGGCTCCCTCTTCTATCTGCCCACCCCGGTCATCATCACCCTGGGCATGGCGCTGCTGCTCTGGCTGCTGACCAAGCGCACCGCCCTCGGCCTCTTCATCGAAGCGGTGGGGATCAACATCAAGGCCGCCAAGAACGCCGGGCTCAACACCCCCATGGTGGTGATCGCCACCTACCTGCTGAGCGGCATGATGGCCGCTGTCGCCGGCATGATAGTCGCCGCCGACATCCGGGGTGCCGATGCCAACAACGCCGGGCTCTGGCTCGAGATGGACGCCATTCTGGCGGTGGTGATAGGAGGCACCTCCCTGATGGGGGGGCGCTTCAACCTCGCCCTCTCCCTGATCGGCATACTGATCATCCAGGGGGTGAACACCGGGATCCTGCTCTCCGGCTACCAGCCCCAGTGGAACCAGATCGTCAAGGCCCTGGTGGTGCTGGCGGTGCTGGTCATGCAGTCACCGGCCCTCAACCACCTCTTCCAGCGAGGGACTCGCCATGTTTAAACGCAACCTCCCCCTGATGGTGACCATCATGGTCTTCGTGCTGGGCTATCTGCTCTGCCTGGCCTCCTTCCCAGCCTTCATGTCCACCCGCATCATCTGCAACATCCTGACGGACAACGCGTTTCTGGGAATAGTGGCGGTGGGCATGACCTTCGTCATCCTCTCGGGGGGCATCGATCTGTCGGTGGGGGCCGTCATCGCCTTCACCGGCGTGCTGCTGGCAACCCTCATCGGGAAGCTGGGCGTCAGCCCCGTGCTGGCCATCCCTCTGGTGCTGGTGCTCGGGGCAGGCTTTGGCGCCCTCATGGGCTGGCTCATCGACACCCTGAAGATCCCCGCCTTCATCATCACCCTGGCGGGCATGTTCTTCCTGCGGGGGGCCAGCTTTCTCATCTCCGAGCAGTCCCTGCCCATCGATCACCCCACCTTCACCTACCTGTCGAGCCTGTCGTGGAAGATACCGGGGGGCGGTCGCCTGAGCCTGCTGGCCCTCATCATGCTGGCGGTGGTGGTCTTCGGCATCCTGCTCGCCAACCGCACCCGCTTTGGCAACAACGTTTACGCCATCGGCGGCAACGCCACCTCGGCGGCCCTGATGGGGATCTCGGTGCGCCACACCACCATTCGCATCTACCTGCTCTCCACCACCCTGGCGACCCTGGCAGGCATAGTGTTCGCGCTCTATACCTCGGCGGGCTATCCGCTCGCCGCCGTCGGGGTGGAGCTCGATGCCATCGCCGCCGTGGTCATCGGCGGCACCCTGCTGAGCGGCGGGGTGGGCACCGTCTTCGGCTCCCTGTTCGGGGTGCTGATCCAGGGGTTGATCCAGACCTACATCAACTTCGACGGCACCCTCAGCTCCTGGTGGACCAAGATCATCATCGGCCTGCTGCTGTTCAGCTTCATCGCCTTGCAGCGCCTGCTGATCCTGGTCTCGGAACACCGCAAAGCCAACAAGCCAGGTCCCTTCAAGCGCCAGGCGTCTGCCGCCGCCCAGCCCGAGTGAGGTATCAGCAAGACTCTGGTGGCAGAAGATAACGCGGGCAAGGCGCTCCCGTGCGCCCTCCCCGCCTGGCCGTCACGGGTCCGGCGCAGAGGATGGGGAGGCAGCGGGGGCGCTCACAGGGCCCGGCCCCAACCTCCCGCACGCCCCTTTGAGGGGTGACACCGTCCTTGGAGGGCACTCAGGTCAATCGCGCCACCAGGCGCTGCCCTCATGGGGGTTCAGCACCTCCAGAGGCTCCCCCATGACAGGCGTGGTCAGGGGGATCTGTTGCTCCGCAGCCAGGCGGGCAATCTGCTCAAGCGG
This sequence comes from Aeromonas sp. S19(2024), assembly GCF_041402625.1. Classification (NCBI taxonomy): domain Bacteria; kingdom Pseudomonadati; phylum Pseudomonadota; class Gammaproteobacteria; order Aeromonadales; family Aeromonadaceae; genus Aeromonas; species Aeromonas sp. S19(2024). Next base: position 287,925 of record NZ_JBGLQU010000003.1, on the reverse strand, counting down.
ATCGTTCCAGCGGTGCATGGCCAAATCGAAGGTGCCGTTGTGCACCGGATAGAGCCATTTCCCCCCGAGATCGTGAAACGCCTGCGCCGTCTGCGCCGGGAGCATGTGCACCAGCTCCCAGCGCTTGTCGTAGGCCCCGGTCTCGAGGAAGGTCACGTCGAACGGACCGTAGCGCCTGCCAATCTCCTTGAAACCGTCGAAGTAGCCGCTGTCACCGCTGAAGAAGAGGTTGACCCCCTCGCCGCGAATGACCCAGGAGGCCCAGAGGGTCTGGTTGCCGTCCCCGAGGCCACGGCCGGAGAAATGCTGGGCCGGGGTCGCTACCAGGGTGACACCGCCCACCCGGGTCTGCTGCCACCAGTCCAGTTCGCGGATCTTCTCCTTCGCAATCCCCCAGGCCATGAGGCGCGCCCCCACCCCGAGGGGCGTGATGAAGTGGCCGACCTTCTCCTGCAGCGCCAGTATGGCCCCGTGATCGAGATGGTCGTAGTGATCATGGGAGAGGATCACCCCCTCGATGGGAGGCAACGCTTCCAGGGTGATGGGCGGCTGATGCCAGCGCTTGGGGCCGAACCACCGCACCGGCGAGGCCCGCTCGCTGAACACGGGATCCGTCAGCCAGAACGTGCCCTGCAACTTGAGCAGCAGAGTGGAGTGGCCGAGGCGCCACACGCTGTTGTCCGGCGCCGCAATGAGCCCCTCCCGGGTCATGACCTGTACCGGAATGGCGCGATCCGGCACCGTGCCCTCAGGCTTGGCGAACAGGAAGTCCCACCAGAGCCTGGCCCCTTCCCAGAGGCTTCGCGCCTGGGGTGTCACGGCATTGTTGAACCGGCCCCCCTGATATTGCGAGGAATCCGGGTGTTCGGGCAGGCCCGGTTTGAGTAGAGATGCGATCATGCCAATCATCAGGGCTCCTTTGAGCAACCACAGAAAACGGCGCCCCTCAGGGGCGCGAAAAGAGGCTGACGGGTTCTGCAATCTGACACGCCTGCCAACCTGGTATCTGGTGAGTAGAGAGCAGCCCCTGCACGGGGCCGCACCTTCCGTAAAACAGAGTGGAAGAGCTGCACCGCATGAAACCGGTGCCCGGCGTCTCCAGCAACGGCAAGATAGCCTCTCCGAGCTCCCGCCACCAGAGGGGGTCGCGTTGCCGCGTGGCCCCGGCATGGTGTCGCGTCACGCACATGGCCTCACCTGCTCTGCCAGCGCCAACAAAAGGAGGCGTCAGATGGCGTACTGCAAGAGCTTGCAGTGCTGAAAGTCAGAAGATGGCTGGGCCATAGAGGCCACGGGAGGTGACTGAGGGAAAGCATGATCTCAAGGGGACAGTGCTGAAGATCAAGAGGAAGTTTGAGCCAGGCGCGGTCTGAAGCCTGATGAACGCCCATAGGGCACAGGCTCACCTTGCGGTAGAGCAAATAGCATGTGAGGAGAGCTGAAAATGCACTTTGAAGACTCCTGATTCATCCACATGAAGTGGATTACCAAGAGGTCTGAAGGGGGTATTAGCAGTAACTTGTTGAATAGCAGAAACAGGTGGTGGCCCTACCAGCCACATCCCGGCACTCGAGTCCCCCGCCTTGGCTGCTACCTTCCGGTCCTGACCAGGTCGACGGGTTATCAATGCGAGCCCAAATAAATCAGGCACTTGGGGATGGAACTGAACGCCATCACAGTGTTCTGAAACCTCAACAAGCGAGAACCCGCCGGAAGTACGGTCATCCACATCAAGTGGACATGCTTAAATGGGTAACAAACAGGGCAATCCTACCCGCCCGCCCTCAACGCTTCAAGCCATATTCCGTGGGGAATCAGCCAGCCCCATGGCGATGGCATCAGAAGATGTTGATGCAAAAACTAGTCGAAGTGTGTTGTACAGGTTTTGTTGTTGGGGTGCAGTGAGAGGGCAAACCATGGTACCAATACAGGTGAGTGCTACCGGCTGGGTTCAGCTCGTGATCGGACTCAGGTTTAAAATCCAACCAACGGTAACTGGACGAAACGAGACAATAATATCGGGCGATTCGTCGAGCAGAAGCAAGATTTGTAGCTATAGCGAAAGAAGACGATGACCGCTTTAATAGGAGGGGGCACGACCTGTTCCTACACGATGTGCTCCCACCCACAACCTGGGACTAGCTGCTATATGGATGGCTCCCAATCATTGACATCTAAGGCGTAGCTTTTCGACATCATCAATCATTACTACCAATTCTCCATGGTCTTCTGGTTCGCCCGAAGCAGGAGCTTCACCACACCCACCTGGCTCGAACACAAGGTAATTTACATTCCCTCGCGAGAAATCCCACGCAGTGTAACTACAAACCCCAGTGCCCTGAGGACGCCATGCCCTCTGATCTATTAACTCGACATCTGGTTTTTCACTTATAGCCTTGGGCTTATTCCAAGAGCGGTAGCGGTAAGAATTGTTGTCGGTTGAATCAATAAAAATCCGGTGTTTTGCCGTCTCACACGAAAACGTACGACGAGCCTCCCCATTCTTGCCTTCAGCCAGAGCAACGGATGATGTGACAGAAAGTAACAAAAAAATAGACGACGTAAAAAATCTCATACTGCAACTCCTCATTTTATCGATAGAAGAAACTACCGCGAGGCGGTTGTTCGAATAAAAAGGAGCCCGATATGGGCTCCTTGAAGTGTTACTGGTTGCACGTCCCCCATACAACACCATCAGTGCCGCACTCTTCTTTGTGCGTCCCATCAGCAAAGACGGTGAACTTGCGGTAACGCCCTTGGTTGTCATAGCTGATAGTGGTGGTGACCTTGTTGCTGTCAGTCACAGTCTGTTTCTTGAACCAAGCATCAGCATCCGGCTCCGGCGTCTTGTCATCATAGCGGTACGGCAGTTGCTCGAAAGCGGCAACCAACTCGTTCATGTTACGAGTCGCGTGATCATGAGCCATCCCTACCCAGTTACTGAGGAAAGGGAAACTGGCAGAACCGCCGAGGAAGTAAACAAACTGGCTGCTGTAGTTGGCCCCTTCCGCTTTATAGCCGACCGTCGCGTAGCGATGAGTAATTGCCCCAGTCAGGTTCTCTGGGATGCAATCTTCAAACGCCTGAGCCTCACCGTTAGCAAGGTTCACCAGCTCGTATTCCTTCGCATCAGCGTTAGTGGAGACAGTCTCCTTGATGTCGCAGCTGTAAGGGGTTCCGTCTCCATTCCGAGACTCAAACTCGTAGCTATTGCTATAGCGGTAGTCCTTGCCAGCAACGCTGATCTTCTCGCCATAGATGATGGTTTTTATATCTTGATTGAAGTCGTTACTGACTTTAACCAGCTCAGTTTGACTCTTGGTTGGCCAATAGATCCCTTGCTCGCGATACCAAGCCTTGGGATACGCATTGTTGTTGTCTCTCGAGTCACCCTGGTGGTAATCCACATAGGCATAGAACGCATCAGGATGGGCACGCTTTAGCTCTTCACTGGCGCTGAATGACTTCTGTAGCCCGCGTACGATTTCTTGGGCCTTGATCGCCGTCTCGTCATCACCGGTAGCGATGAAGTCATCGAACAGTTTATTCTCGGGGATGTTGTAGTGATACACCACCCGATCTACAGCCAGCTTCAGCGACTGCATCAGTTGCTCACGCTTTTGCTGGTTTTCCATCACACTCTGGCAAGTCAGAGCCCCACCAGCAGCCAACTCCTTTTCTACTGAACTCCACAGCACAGTGGTCAGCGGCGTCACATGATAGAAATCATCTTGCGTGATCGGCTTGAACTTCGGCGGTAGTACCATCTGATAAGCCTTCTCAACAGGCCCCAGATCCAGATCCACGGCCCCAACAGGCACATCGACAACCAAGGGCACGTATTGAGCACACGCTTGCTGAGCCTCTGTCAGCTCCAGACGATAATCACCAGCCCCAGATGTGATGCTCTTAGGCTCTCCCTCATCCCATTGCCGATTGAAGTTCAGGTCCAGATAGACAGAGGCACCTTGAACATACCCATCGATCGCCTTCCCCGAGATCGCGGCCTTGGGTTTAGGAGGGGTCGGGGTGCCACCGCTATCTCCACCACCACCTCCACAAGCAGTCAGAGCTATGCATATACCCATACTCACCAGTGAACGAACTGACATCTATTTCTCTCCTTGTCTTTTTTATTATCAGCACACCGAACCCAATTTGATTCCAAAGGAGGCATGCTAATAAATCGCAGCTAAGATTTGTGTGATTGATAGCGCTTTCACGCATTAATGACGACTTTATCTTGTTGATTACATTGATCTTCCCTCTAACTTCCTGAGTATTCTTTGCACACTGGATAGGCTAATCCCCGTTCGACGTGCTATCTCTGCCTTGGCTATTCCCCGTTCAGCGAGTGACAGCACCTCCTCCCCTTTAGCCATGGCGGTCGGCTTGCGACCTTTGTAGACCCCACGCTTTTTTGCCATAGCAATCCCTTCTGCCTGACGCTCCAGCATCAGCTCCCGCTCAAACGTGGCGATGGCACCGATCATGGTCAACATCAGTTTTCCGGTAGGTGTCGAGGTATCGATACCCAGATTCAAAATCCTCAGAGCAACCCGCTTAGCGTGCAGGTACTCCGAGATCTCCAACAGGTGGCGAGTGTTGCGAGCCAAGCGATCCAGCTTGGTCACCATCACTACGTCTCCCTCACGAACAAAATCCAGCATCAACGCGAGCTGCGGACGGTCATCCTTGGCCCCGCTCACCTTCTCCCTGAATATCTTGCTGCACTCGGCCAGTGCCTGAAGCTGGGCATCCAGGCTCTGCCCCACAGTGCTGACACGTGCATATCCCACCAGTGCCATGGTCTCCTCCTGGTCAATAGGGCAAGGTACACTGACGCGACCGGTCAGAAGGTCGAAAGGAACCCATATGACCGGCAAAAAGTGGCACTTTCGCTCGCGTCACACGGGCTTGGTCTATTGACCTGTGCCAGTGATACAAATGAAAACGGGCCGCTCCGTGATGGAGGGCCCGCAGGGGTTTTTAGGTGCCCATAAAGGGCCAGAGATATCTGTTTACTACATATGTTAGAGCTACTCGCCGAGGAGCCTAATGACAAAGGGACTCGTTTTTATCTGAATGGTACATATGTACCATGCAGGTAGCGTCACCCCATCCTAACGAATCAACGGACTCGTTATGACCTGAATGGTACATATGTACCATGCAGGTAGTCTCGCACCATCATGACGAATTAACAGACTCGTTATGATCTGAATGGTACATATGTACCATGCAGGTAGCCTCGCCCCATCCTGACGAATTAACGGACTCGTTATGATCTGAATGGTACATATGTACCATGCAGGTAACGCCACCCCATTCTGTCAGCATGACGGACTCATAATTATCTGAATAGTACATATATAGGTTGCAGGTTCGACTTAATGATGTGTTGTACTACCAGGCATCCGCAATACCTTAGCCAATTCAGCCTTCTTGACCTTACGTTGCTGGTGAATAAACAGAGTGCCACTGGTCAATACTGCCAGGGCCAAGGAACTCAGGATCATCTTCTTCATTGGTATTCATCTCCATTCATGTTGTAGAAGTGTGGTGGCATATAGCGAGCCATCATCGCGTTGACGATGACCGATGCAAATGCCGTCAATGCCGCTTTCAAGGCATCGAGCAGCAGGGCTTTCGTGAAGTCGTTCATAACAATCACTCTTGGGAAATATCCAAGTGGTAAACCTCCATCCGGTAATAGGTGAGAAAGTTCCTCTCCCAGAGCCGGTAGAGGTCCATGGTTGTGGCCAACGGCCGTTCTCCACACCAGGGGTCGTAGAACACCCCAGCGGCGAAGTCGAAATCCAGCGACTTAGTCAGCTCATCGGTGACATAGCAGAACTCCGTCACATAGAGGAGCCCCCAACTCCCAGCCCGTTTCTCCAGACGAATTTCGACCGGACGGTATCCACCAGTGTCGGCGGAATAATCGGGACTTCGGAAGTTGAGGGTCAGGGCAGTGGCATCGGGGTAGCTGCCGATGATCTTGTCGAACAGAGCCTGTAGCTGTTTGGATGGGGTCATAGCAGCCCCCTATCGGCAAACGAGACGATGTCGTGCTGTCCCACCACAAAGTGGTCGAGCACTCGCACGTCAACCATCTCGAGCAACTCCTTGAGACGAGCTGTGACAGCCTTGTCGGCATCCGAGGGATCGACCATACCAGAGGGATGGTTATGGGCCAGAATGACCGCTGCGGCGTTTTTGTTGAGAGCCGCCTTGACCACCTCACGGGGGTGAACGGTGCCAGCATTGATTGTGCCGAAGAACAGCTCTTGGTAATCGAGTAGCCGATGCTGATTGTCGAGCAGCATGACGGCGAACACTTCCCGTTCGTATTCACCCATCTTGAGCCGAAGGAAGTCTGCTGCCGCTTTGGGCTGAGTGAAGGCATGGCCCAGATGCCGCTGTCGGCTCTCCAGAATGGCCAAAGCTTGATTAATGATGTGATCGCCCTGTCCGGGGTGATCATCATAGTGGTGTGTCATAACAGTAACCTCGCGTCGTTTGGATACACGAGTTACTTATGCCAAGAACACTCCGCATTATTGATAAATTAAATACTGGACATTCAGGTATAAGCCCAGTGATGACTCACCCAGCACCCTCTTGTCAATATACCTCAAGCAATGTTATTAATTACTTGGGTTGATAATTCCAGGTAAAACAGGGATCTGTTTAATCCACATGGTGTTTGGCAACACATTCGACTTACGGCAATCGATATAAGCCAAACGAAACCAACCATGAGGAAACACCTATGCGTTATCAACACGAAGCACACAGCAGCTATTTGTTAATGAGTCGCACACTGGCGCAAAGTTTGCCCGGCCAACACAAGCTGAATATTCTTTTTTCAGATTGTGACCATGCTGGCACACAAGCATTGTGGATTGTACCTTGTGATGAAAATCCGATTCAGGGCCGTCTATTCGGTGAATTAAACGTAACACCGCAGCAGATTGCCAAAATCCATGAAATCATGGACTTTTATGGTGTTGATGGCGGTGTTGCCCAGAATACGATGGCTACCGATATGGCTCCATTACCGGTATTGAGATGCGTTGCAGATACTATCTTTCATTGCGTCAGATCGCGCTAAATTACTTGAGCTGCTTGCTATAAACCCAAGGGGTCCTTCGGGACCCCTTGTTCATTCAACAGTTAAGATTACCCAACCGATTACAACACCAAGCGAGGTAATTAATCTGCCGATTTCTATGCATTAATACGATCTTTTCTATGCTACCGATGATAAGAAAAGTTCATAGATATGCCTCAAAATCGGCAGTTGACCATAATCACCTCTTCCCCCTCGTGTTATTAGGCTGGGGAACAATGGTGCCAATTAACCCAACTTAATTCTGATGGCTCAATCCCCCCTGCAAGCCTTTGAGCAAGATATCCAGGAGTAGGCTCTGGATACGGTTGGCCGCCTCGGGTCGAGAGAGGTAGTCCAGCGACATGCCATTCTGGATATCCATCCGCTCGATCACGGCCGCATCAACCGCCTTGGGATAGTCACCCAGCATGATGGCGTCGCGGGGGTTATTTCGCACCTGATCCATCAAGGGCTGGTTTTCCGCAATCTTGCTGGCCATCCCCTGCAGCCAATCCAGCTTGTCCCCATCAGTCACCTCTGTACCGAACAGATCGTTCAATTGCTCCAGGATGTGAGAGAGGAAGTCCTTCTTCTCCTCTTTTGCTTTAGCACTGCCAAGCGCCGAAATGCCCTGCAAGCCATTGCCGCTTGCATCAGCTTTGAGCTTGAGATCCTGAGTTCGCTTGGCCTTGAGGTTGTAATGGCTCAGCAACACCTGGGAGAGGTCAATCTCATCCTCCTCCAGCACCTCCTGACGCAGCATCGGCAGCAGGTGGCGGGCGAACACGCAGAGCCGCTCCAATGATTCGTCATCAAAGGCGGTGATCTGGGAGACAAACTCATAGAACCGCACATAGCTGTTGAGATCTTTCTTGAAGAGATCCAGCTCGCCCCGGGCTTCGGTCGCTTCTTTGACCCGCCGTTCGGCATTTACCTTATCAGTCGCAGACCCGCCTTCCCGCTCGATGCGTTTGAGCATCTGGCGACACTCCCTCACAGCTTCACTGGCCAGCTTGTAACGTTTGGTGAACCGTTCGACAGCCGGTTTGATATAACCGGGCAAGGCTTCGGCCCCACGCTTGGGATCGAAATAGGCATCACTAAACGCCTCCACCTCGCTCCAGGTAAAGATACCCGTCGCTTTCAGCTTGTGGAACAGGTCATAGACCAGATTGGGATCGGATACGGTATCGAGGGTGGCTGTCTCAAAATATTTTTGGAACTCCTCCAGCACATCCTGCGGATCATTCACAAAATCGAGCACAAAGGTGCTCTCCTTACCGGGATAGGTGCGGTTGAGGCGAGAAAGGGTCTGGATGCAATCCACTCCTGTCAGCTTCTTGTCCACATACATGGCACACAGCTTGGGCTGATCGAAACCGGTCTGAAACTTGTTGGCCACCAGCATCACCTGATAGTCCTGGGTATCGAATGCCTTACGCATATCCCGCCCATTAAGCTCGGGGTTCATGTTCCGCTCGTTAAAGCTCTGCCCTTCCTCTTCGATGTCTCCAGAGAACGCCACCATGGCACGAATAGCACCATAGCCTTGCTCTGTTACATACTTGTCGAACGCCAGCTTGTAGCGAACAGCCTCCAACCGACTCGACGTCACAACCATCGCCTTGGCCTGCCCTCCAAGGAGATTGGCCACGTTGGTGCGGAAATGCTCAACGATGATCGCCACTTTCTGGCCGATATTGTGCGGGTGTAGCCGCACCCACTTGGAAAGCCTGATGCGAGCCTTCTTGGCATCCACTTCCTTATCCGCCTCTTCTGCCTTCATGGCGAGTTTGTAGGCAAGCGAATAGTTGGTGTAGTTCTTCAGCACGTCGAGGATAAAACCCTCCTCGATCGCCTGACGCATGGAGTAAACATGAAATGGATTGGGCTTGTTATCCGGGCCAAGCGGCATCGCCGGGTTCGCTGGGCGGCCAAACAGCTCCAGCGTTTTACCCTTCGGGGTTGCCGTAAAGGCGAAATAGCTGATGTTCTGGCTGCCGCCACGAGCGGCCAGCGTCATGTTCATCACATCTTCGCCGCTGAGTTCCTCTTCCCCATCCAGCTGCTCGGTCATCAAGACTTCACGCAACTGACGAGCCGTGCTGCCGGTCTGGCTTGAATGCGCCTCATCGGCAACCACCGCAAAGCGAGAGCCTTTCAGTGTGGTCGATTCCTGAATGGCCTTGAGTACGTGCGGGAAGGTTTGAATGGTGACGATGATGATAGGCGTGCCACTAGCCAGTGCCTCGGTCAGTTGTGCCGACTTGGAGCCATCTCCCTCTTCCCGGTTGATGCGACTCACCACCCCATCAGCATGGTCAAACTGGGCAATAGTCTCTTGCAACTGGCTGTCGAGCACCGTTCTATCGGTAATCACAATCACCGAATTGAACAACTTCTCCCCTTTATCCAGGTAGAGCGTGGCTAGCTGATGGGTCAGCCAGGCAATCGAGTTGGATTTGCCAGACCCTGCCGAGTGCTGGATAAGGTACTTCTGACCAGCCCCCTCCTGTCCCACCGTGGCCAACAAATTCTGAACCACTTTCCACTGGTGATAGCGAGGAAAGATCATCGTCTCTTTCTTCTTCTGCCGCCCCAGCTCATCCTCTTCCACCTTGACCTCAAGGTGCAGATAGCGACTCAGTATCCGCAGGAAGTTATCCGGTTGCAGGATCTCTTGCCACAGATAACCGGTAGCAATGCCCTCCTCACCATTCACTGGCAAGGGCTGATCATTGCCCGCCCCCCCCTCACGGGTGCCCTGGTTGAATGGCAGGAAGAAAGTCGAGTCGCCCGCCAGTTTAGTGGTCATCGCCACCTCGAACTGATTCACTGCAAAGTGCACCAGCGCCCCGCGGCGAAAACTCAGTAGTGGCTCATCACGCCCATTGGTCTTGGGCAGACGATCTTCCCGATACTGCTTCTTGGCATTCTCCAGCGACTGCTTGAAACAAGATTTGAGCTCCAGTGTCGCCACCGGGATGCCGTTCAAAAAGAGGGTTAGATCGATGCGGCCATCATAGCCATGGGGGCTATAGACCAACTCGGGCACAACCCGCAGCCGGTTGGCCTGATAACGAGCCAGCAACTCGGGATTCAAGTCATGATCAGGCTTGAAGCTGGCCACCTTGAGTCGATGGCCGCGATCTTCAATCTGATTACGCAGCAACCACAGGGTTCCCCCTTCACTGCGTTTCAGCTGGCGCACTGCACCATCCAGCAGATGACGTTCTGGTTGCTCGCCATAGGTCTTGCAGAACTTCTGCCACCCCTCAGGCTGGCTCTCTTGCACAAAGGCGATCAAATCTTCCGGGTAGAGAGCTCGCTCTTTGTCGTAATGAGCCGACTCACCCACCAGCCAGCCCGAAGCGGCCAGCTGCGCGATGATATGGTCCTGAAAGGCTTTTTCCCGTGCTTTGTTGTCCATACGAATCAATTCTCCAGATAGGAACGCTCAATCAGGGCGATCACCTTTTCCCAGTCCTGCTGGTGACGAATGGTCAGTTCCAGATCACCGGTTCCCCAGTGGCCCTTGTTGCGGGCATCGACAACCCTTCCCTCCGCTAGCTCGACGGTATCGGGGTCGAGATTGAGGTAGAGCTTGAGGTGAGGGTTCTGCTGGGTGGAGGCAATCACCACGCAGACAAAATTGCGAATCTTCTTGAAGGCCGTGTAGAGCTTGAGCTCCTTGCGTTGCACCTCATCACCCAGCGCCTCAATAAAATCGCACACTGACTCGTGGAGAGTACGCAGCGAAGGAGTGGCAGCAACCAGACGTTCAGCATTGGTACGGACATGGCCATTGGTGGCTTGGACCGGTTCACTCACCGGTATCGATGGCGGCAGCCCAAGCTCTGTCGGGGTTGAGGGTTTATTGATCTGGCTGGTCACCGCATTGACCAACTCCAGCATCAGCAGATCATCACCAAACAGCTTGTAGCGGATCAGCTCGACATTGCGGTTGATCTGCTGTACGGCGTGCAGATCATAACGGGTAAAATCACCGGCGATGCAGAGCAAACGGGTGCCAACCCACTCGATGCTGTCAGCCACTTCTTTCCCCAGCGTCTCCATCACCAGCCAGCGGTACTCGGCCTGATGGTCGAGCAACCAATCCAGATAGAAAAGACCCTGATTGATGACATTTTCGTTGCTGTAACGCTTGTACTCGATGATCACCGGGCAGCCATTCTCATCGATCCCGAGAGAATCGATCCGCCCCTTGTGGGTCTTGCCGGTAGTGTATTCGCTGGCCAAGAAGCGAACCCCAAGAAAGGCCGCCATCTGCTGCTCGATCAGAGTCTGCAACTGCTTTTCCACCACGGCAGCCTTGCCTTCCAGCTCGTTCACCCCTTGCTGACCATAACGGAACAGCTTGATATCGCTCATGCCGCCACCTCGTCGGCAGGCGGCGTCCAACCACGCAGATCGATCTTGCCAGTGACGGCCGCTGAAATAAGAGCGGTGCGGCGTTCTTGCATCAAGGTTATTGCCCTTACTGACTTTTCAATCAGTGTATCAAGCATCCCTGTCTTGCGATTAAGGAAACTGACTATTTCAACTTGTTCTTTTTTTGGCGGTACAGGTATACGGCTCTCGCTGAGACTATCTCTATTTATTTTTGGCATTGCAACACGGTCAGCTTGGTTAACAGCAAAGCGAGTAAAATTGTCAGACAATAAAAACCAAAGCAGAAAATCATTTTCGAGACCATTTCTGCCACAAATTGGATACATATCAGCACTACAAATCACATGATTTTCTGGTGACAGGCATACTTTTACTAGCGCTGGCCTAATCTTGCTGTAAATGACCTCACCTTTCTTACAAATATACTTTCCACTGTCAGCACCTTGCTCCTCAGCTGTCTGCATATAAAGTATTCTGCCTGTACCACTCTCGATGTGGTTAGGAGCGATCAATATGTGGTCGTTATATGGGCTAATCGTTGGATCTACTTGACCATTACGAATACTTGCACAATGGTTGAATTTAAGTGTTGCCCAATGCTCCGGCACTTGGCCAAGCCACTCGATGCCGGAATCTTTCATGGGGGCATTGGGGTTCAGTCCCTTGGTGACGGCGTGGGAGATCACCGCCTGCCGCTTCTCTTTAAGCAGTTCGATCAGCCGCTGCTGCTGGGAAATCAGTCGGTCAATCTGGGAGGTTTCGTAGTCGAGGAAGGCGGCTATGGTGCGTTGCTCAGTATCTGTGGGTATAGGCAAGATAATATTTTTCATCTCGCTGTAGTTAGTGCTCCACAGGTCAGCGACGATCCCTTTCCCCCATCGATAAAATTCCTCTTGAAATGGATAGCTTCTCAGTAAGTGATGGATGTATCGATGGTTTATCCCTTTTGGCTCCATCACAATACTGATTAGAGATACTGAACCATCACGCTCAGAAATCCCTGAAGATCCCTTTCTGTCGGAACGACTGTTGATCACAAAGTCACCGGTTTTCACCAGTTTTCGATTATCACCGGCATCACTTTTAGCCGCTGTATCTAACTGAGGCAAAATCCCATTTTTTGTAACCGAAAGTGCGGCATAGTCTTTATCACTTACCTTTTCCCTACGTTCGAAAAGAAACTGGCCAAGGCGCTTAGCATCCCAATGGCTTGGAACTGTGTCCAACCACTCCACTCCCGAATCCTTATATTCCGGATAGGGGTGATAATTACCTGCCAGCCCTTGCTGAGCAGTAGCAACGACTTCGCTCATGAATGCACCTCCGCCAGCAGCTGCATAATCTCCTTGGCGACCGCATCGAGATCAGCATCAATCGCTGCTAGCTCCCGGGGCGGCTGGTACTGGTAGAAGTGGCGGTTAAAGGGGATCTCGTAGCCAACGATACCCACCTGGCCATCGAGCGGGTCGGTTTTACTGGTGTCTATCCAGGCATCCGGCACATGGGGCAGCACCTCACGCTTCAGATATTCATGGATGTCTTCCCCCAGCGGCACATTTTCGTTATCCCGCAGATCCGCATTAGCCTCCTGCTCGCCCTTGGTTTTACACACTTCGGCGGCGTCGTCCTGCTCACCCAGATGGCTCACCAGCAGCTTAAAGGCCGGGGCAGGCAGCTTGACCTCACCCAGCAGCTTGGTCAGCTGCTTTTTGAATTTGTCGCGAGAGAGCAGTTTGACCTCAGAGAACTGGCCCAGGGCAGTCAGGATGGCGGACTGCAAAGTGCCATCGAGCTTGGCCCACCCTTTATCGGCAGTGAGGCTGGCAAGGCGCTCGGCATCCTGCGGGTAGAATGCCAGTTTCAGCGGCCGCTCGATGGTCAGGCGGCGATAGCCAAAGGCCGTGGTGGGGAAGATTTTGGCGATCGGGCTCTCTTCGTAGCGGCTATAGAGGCTGACGATCTCGCTTAACGCCTCATCGCTCAGCTGTTTGCGCTTGGACCCCAGCGATTTACGCATCGGGCTGTGCATATCGCTGGCGTTGATCAGCAGCACCTTGCCCTTACGCTCGGCCGGTTTGTGGTTGGAGAGCACCCAGATATAGGTGGCAATGCCGGTGTTGTAGAACATATCGGTGGGCAGGGCCACCAGCGCATCGAGCAAGTCGTGCTCAAGAATATAACGGCGGATCTCGCTCTCGCCACTGCCCGCCCCACCGGTAAAGAGCGGTGAGCCGTTGAGGATAATCCCGATCTTGGAGCCCGCACACTCAGCCGTGGGTTGCTGCATCTTGGCGATGAGGTGCATCAAAAATAGCAAGGAGCCGTCAGATACCCGTGGCAAGCCTGGGCCAAAGCGGCCGTTAAAGCCCAGCTTGGTCGCTTCATCCCGCACCTGTTTTTCGACCTTTTTCCAGTCCACCCCGAATGGCGGGTTGGACAGACAATAATCGAAGGTCTTGTAGGGCAACTGGTCATCAGAGAGGGTATTGCCCAGCTTGATGTTACTTATCTCCTGCCCCTTGATCAGCATGTCAGCCTTACAGATGGCGTAGGACTCGGGGTTGAGCTCCTGACCGAAGGTGGCCAGCCGTGCGGCGGGATTCAGCTCGTGCAGATACTCCATGCCGCAAGAGAGAAAGCCACCAGTCCCCGCAGTGGGGTCATAGATGGAACGCACAATGCCCGGCTTGCCGAGCGCCTCATCATCACCGGCAAACACCAGGGAGGTGGTGAGCCGCACGATATCGCGAGGGGTAAAGTGCTCACCAGCTGTCTCGTTGGAGCTTTCCGCAAAGCGGCGGATCAGCTCTTCGAACACCAGACCCATGTGGTAGTTGTCTACCGCTTCCGGGGAGAGATCCACGTTGGCAAAGGAGCGCACTACCTTGTAGAGCAGGTCAGCATCTTCCAACAGGTTGATGCTGGCATCGAAGTTGAAGTGCTCGAAGATCTCACGAGCATCCTTGGAGAAGGCCCGCACGTAGGCATCCAGGTTATCACCCACATGGGTTTCACCCAGCTTGGCCAGCTCCAGCGGCGAACTGTTGTAGAAGGCGTGGCCGCTGGCATTGAGCAGCAGCTTCTCTTTGGCCAGCTCCGGCATGGCTTTGGTGGTATCTACCATGGCCAGCACCTGGGCCTTGCTCGGTGCCAGCACACACTCAAGACGACGCAGCACGGTAAAGGGCAGGATGATGCGGCCATACTGGGATTGTTTGAAATCACCACGTAGCAGGTCGGCAACCGACCAGATCAGGCTAGCCAGGGAAGAGATATTGGTGGTCATTGGGATTCTCAAAACATGGGGAACTGCCGAGGCATATTCAGGACCAAACGGAAATGCGGGCAGTTTACCACAGGGGACTGGCTATGGGCGTGATCCCAACCGTTATCCTCAACCCTTTCTTCCCCACTTTGGCCACCAAACCGAATACCCTGCCGTATTTTCATACTGACACGCCGATTTTGTGCTGGCTTACATCCCTATTAACAAAGCGAAATCAGCCTAAAAAGACGTACTCTCTGCCAATTTTCGGGCTAATTAAGAGAACCTTTCATTTAGTTAACCACATGAAAAAGTTATGAAATATGCTTAAAAACTGGCACATGAACCTGAGGGCTTACATCTCGTTTTGGCACGGGGAGAGTGTCGAATACATGGATAAAGCAGAAGGGACTCATAGGTGTAAGTTGAGGGGCTTCTACGGCTAAACCCTTACCCTAACTAGAACGCTGCATCTCGTTTTTGTATATGCAGCTTTTTTGAAGCCGAGCGAAGAAGGCTAGGATTATCAAATCTCACCTCAAATTGCAAACCCTCCGTTTCGGATGTTTGATCTCAAAAACAGTATAAAGGCAGTAAAAGCAATGCTTTCACTCTTGTTGTGTATCCATCCCTGAGTATATTTCGACCTTGTGTTGGGTAATTTACGTCCCCGTGGCCATGAAGCCAGCTCCCATGATGGATTCCTGGTGGCCACTACCTCAGCATCTGGCAACCCTTTGTTCGAACGTAGACGGACCGCCGATCAGCCTTTGAGATGGCAGATCTAGCCAGTCAAACAATGAGTTATTAATTGATTGTCAAACTGGAGAGAAATCATGTCTCAACATACAAATTGCGATCTCGAGTTCGCTTTGGCCGAAGCTGGCTACCCGCTCAACTTCGAACTTGCCGATATCAAGGCTAAATTCTCTATTCTTGATGTCACTTCAGCCCTTACAGGGCAAGACGTAGAACAACTTGGTGAGATCTATCGGCTGGATGATCGCAGTTGCCCACTGTGCGGGCATAACGATTGCTTCACCTTATATCCTGAAACAAATAGCTTTCACTGTTTTAGCTGTGAAGAGAATGGTGATGTCCTCGACCTCATCGTCAAATACAAGCAAGCCCCAAATGTCTACGATGCTGCTCGCCTGCTGCTACTGGGAGAACTGGAGGCTAGTCCCACTACTCCCAAGGTTGTACCTTTGGAACAACCGGTCTACACCGCTCCACCAGCTCGCCTGCAGGAGCTATTCAATCTGGCTGCCCGCCACTATCAAACTCGTTTGGACATTGAGGAGCTGGTAGAACTGCGTGGCCATTCTGAGGAGGTGCTAGTGGGGCTGGACATCGGTTTCTCCGGTGGCCTGAACAAAGCGTTGCGGGATGCTGGCTTTTCCCAAGAAGAACGGCTGGCATCCGGTCTGGTCAAGCCCCGCAAGGATGCACCTGACCAACTTCGTGACTTCTTCCCGAGCGGTGTCTATGTGTTCCCGCACTTCGACCGCAACGGACAAGTCAGTCGCTTCACCTTCAAGGACCCAAACAAGCAGCACCAGTTCCAACTACCGAGCCGCAACTGGCTTAACGGCGTTCAGTTCTACGGGGAAGAGAGTCTGAATGCCCCTGGCCCTGTCGCCCTGGTAGAGGGAGAGAATGACCGCCTGTCGCTGGTCGATGCCGGTTGGCCTGGACCAGTGCTGGCCACTATAGGCACTTTGTCAAAGACCCAGCTTGAGTGGCTAGAGCGTGAGCTCGCGAACCGTGACACCGTCACCTTCTTCGACACCGATGAGGCTGGTGATAAATACCGTTCAAATGTTGCCAAACTTGACCTCACGCTGACTCAGGTCAAGCTGCCGGATAGCGTAAAGGACATTGACGAGTATCTGCACGGTGACAATCCACTCCCTCTGCAGGAGCTGGTGGCAGCATTTACTCTGAAAAAACCAGTAGTTGAAACCACGGGAACACAAGATGACGATCTGCAACCAGAATCCGTCACAATTGTCCCCCGTCAGTCCGTCTTGGCAGTCGAGTTCCACGACAGCCGAAACGCTGAACGGCTTGTTGAACTATGCGGCCATGACCTCAAGTATGTGCCCGAGTTTGGCAGTTTCCTCTGCTTCAATGGGACCTGCTGGGAACTGGACAACCAAACCCCGTTGCTGATGGCCAAACAAGTAGGAGAAGAACTCCACCAGATTGCAAAGCAGCTACTCGATACTGCCAAAGAGAAGGATGACGAGAAGGCCATGGAATGGGGCAAGATGGTTCGCAGCTATGGCACCCGTTGCCTCAGTCGGGCGAGCATCCAGAACATGCTGGAGTTAGCCAAACCGATGCTGCAGATAAAACTCGCCGAGCTCAACGCCAACCCCATGCTACTTGGTGTCGGTAACGGGGTTATCGATCTGAACTCTGGATGTTTCCTTGCTGCTCGTCGAGCCCATTTGCTGACCAGTGCCAGCCCTGCTGTCTATATCTCGGGGGCCACTTGCCCACGCTGGGAGCAATTCATCAGTGAAATCACCTGTGGAGATACCGAACTGGCCACCTTCCTGCAACGCTGTGTGGGCTACTGGATAACGGGCCGTACCGACGAGCAATTGTTGTTCTTCCTCTATGGTAATGGCTGTAATGG
Organism: Aeromonas sp. S19(2024); assembly: GCF_041402625.1. NCBI lineage: Bacteria > Pseudomonadati > Pseudomonadota > Gammaproteobacteria > Aeromonadales > Aeromonadaceae > Aeromonas > Aeromonas sp. S19(2024). Next base: position 270,483 of record NZ_JBGLQU010000003.1, on the reverse strand, counting down.
AAAGAGCACCTTCATGTCGGTCATCCAGCAACTGCTCGGGGACTATAGTCGGCAGATCAACAGTAACGTCCTGCTGTTTAACCGCAATGCCAGTACCGGCCCGAACCCATCGTTGACAAAGCTGGTGGATGCCCGACTGGTAGTAGCTAATGAGCTGCCAGAGGGCTCTCGCATGGATGAGAATCTAGTGAAAGCCATGACGGGTGACGACATCATTGTCGCTCGGGCCCCTTATGCCAAGAGCGAGATGGAGTTCCGTCCCCGCTTCTCACTTGTAATGGTGGGGAACCACAAGCCTGTGATCCGGGATACCAGTCCCGGCATGTGGCGACGGATGATGATGATCCCCTTCAATGCAGCATTTACGGGAGAGCAATTAGACCCGTACTTGATGCAGAAGCTTCAGGATGAACTGCCAGGTATCTTGAACTGGGCCATCCAAGGCACCCAGATGTGGCTGGCACAAGGGCTGAAACGGTCGATGCCAGCAAGCATCAAGGCCGATGTCGAGAGCTACCGTGCCGAATCCGATCTAGTGGGAAGCTTTTTGGAAGAGTGCACTCAGCCAAGCAGTAACTACAAATGCACCATGGACGAGATCTACGCTGCTTTTAGCCGCTGGGCTCAGCAGAACGGAGAGTGGACCATGAGTAAAATCATCCTCAAGAAAAAACTTGTGGATAAGGGGTTCGCAGCAACACGCCACCGTAACAAGGCTGCAATTATTGGGATTGTGTTACGGGATGATGCATTTGATGCTTATCCAAGTGCATCCCCCACGCTCCGTCTTGCATCAAATCAGTAACATTTTCGGGGCCTGCGGGCCCCTTTTCGTTGTCGGTTATGGCACACATCACTACCCCATACTGAGGCGGTACTCTGTGCTCCTTCAACGTCATAACGTAAGCTGTGGAAATCTGTATCGATGGAATGATGCTTGCTAAACCATCATTGCTGTATCAATTTAGGCTCGGCGTGTGCGATACCAAGTCACTCCACCTGTGGGAGATAGCCGCTTGTCTACTTCGAAGAGCTGGGAACAATGAATGACCTCCCGCCAACTACTACATCCGTACAACTTGGGAGATAAGTCTGGCCACCGTTGACCAATGCTATAAATGGCTTCGTTTAACTGTACCCAGCCGTTCTTGGCTAAGGAATGCTCTGCAAATTTCAGCTGTTGGATAATGGTGGTATTTTCCCAATTCTCGACAGGTTCACCCGGGATGATGCCGTACAAATAGAGACTCTCTCCGACAGGTGAGTTAATAAATTCAAGCAGTCTCTTCTTACTTTCTTCAAAAGCGATCAGGAGGGATTGTATCGTATCCCTATTGCTCTTGATGGTGCTTGCTGCAGTAGACAGATAACTGATTGCCTCTTGGCAACTGGCCTCCGAGTTCAACGTAAAGCGTGACAGGAAATGATGCACCAGCTCATTTCGCAACTCGACCAATTGTTTGAACTTTTCTCTCATCCATTCCCCGTCTTCCAGACCAACGCTGATGCTGATGTACGCTCGGTTGTGTAGGGCATCATCAATTTCTTGCTCATCGCCCAGCGTAATTCTCTGGCTCCACTGACCAACCAAATGCCCCAGCGTCTTTCCAACTAAAAACTGGCGATAGCGTTCAATGTTGCCAACCAGCTCATCCGAAAATCCGCTCACCTTCATAGTGGGCAGGGCTGCTTTGAGCATCAATTCAAACTGCTGTAGCTGGAGGAGACATCGCCCGTACTCCAACGCAATTTGCTCTTTCAAGTCATTCAAATCAGATTGTGCCGTGTCAGGCCTATTGTGTTCCAACGGAGCTCTTCCTTGTGCTCATTAGCATCCAGCTAATAGTGGCTATTTGAGTTGAAGTACCTACTAGATGTTCACCAATGTAACGCGTTCATAGTGCAGCTTCGATAGCGGCTTGTAACTTCTCAACTGCTACCCCACCACCATATCGGTCATAACTGATCGCTCCGTTGGTATGACCCAAGATCGCGGCAGCAAATTGAAGAGGAATACCTTTATCCTTCAGAATTGTCGCTACCGTATGTCTCAAACTGTGGAAATCTTTAGGCACCGGCCGGTTGCGGCTGAACCACTGTCCCCAAAGGTGGCTGTAGCCGTCTTGGCGATGGGGCAGTTCGACGAAGAGCCTTCCCCCCACCCTCTCTTGCACAAATGCTAGGAAGCCAGCCTCCAGCACCGCCGAATGGATCGGAATGAGCCGTTTGCTGTTGTCTGTCTTGAGCTTCTGGTCTGGTCTACCTGCCTGCACTTTGATACACCAGATGTTATCCACCAGCACAACATCATCGGCATAGAGCTGGCAGATCTCGTTGGCTCGAGCCCCCGTGTAGAGCCCCAACAGGGCTATCCAGCGGCGATAGGGCTCCTGCCTTTTCGCCCATTGGACGAACCTCTGCCTCTCCTCCATCGTGTAACCACTTCTGGCCTTGGTCTCTTTGACCCGCTGTAACTTGAGCCCAGCGAAGTGGTTGATGACCCCATCCTGATGGTTAGCCAGCCAGCTAAACAACAGGGAGAGCTTCTGGAGATACTTGTTGATTGTGGCTGGGCTCTTGCCAGAGTTCAGCAACCCCTCCTTGAACTTGACCACATCAGCCTTGCTGTAGCCTGCCGCTGGCTTGTCGCCGAGTGCCTCGATAAAGGAACCGAGATAGTTTTTCTGGTTCTTTCGCTCTTTCGGTGCCCAGGAGAGGGCCTTCTCTTTCTGATAGCGGTCACTCAGGACCGACAGGAGCGGAGCACGCGGTTTAGCCGCCGGAGTCATCGGCTGGGCTACTGATTGCTCATGTGGGGCAACATTGACGTCTGCAGGCAACTGAATGGGCTTGGGTCTGGAACGCACACAGGCAAGCAGCTTCGCAACAGCTGCACGGGCCGTCAGCTTGTCTCGGGTATGCAGGGATTTTTTGATCTCTTTGCGGCGACCACAGGGGAGCGTGGTGACTTTCCGGTAATACCAGATACCGTGGGGACTGAGCCAGAGATTCATCGATGAGCTCCTCGTCGTCCACACAAAGTGGATGACCAAGGGCTTTAGGAAGCTAACTTATTGAATTACAGAAACAAGTGGTGGCCCTACCAGCCACATCCCGGCACTCGAGTCCCCCGCCTTGGCTGCTACCTTCCGGTCCTGACCAGGTCGACGGGTTATCAATGCGAGAGGACCAATAGGACCACCGGCGAGGAGAATAGGCAAACTGGCCCCTCAATGCAACGGCTTTCTGCCGCATCGCGAGCTGTTCGCCTTATTTTTCAACAATCTGGCCAAGGGTTCAGCTAAAGAGCATGAATTTGGCACCCACCAGCAACATGAGCAGGGCAAAGGCCTGCTTGAGCCGCCGGGGTGACATTCGGTGTGCCAGTCTGGCGCCCAGACGGGCAAACTGGGTGCTGGTGAGCACGATGCCAAGCAGGGCCGGCAGATAGATGAATCCGACGCTCCACTCGGGCAGATCGGCGTCTCCCCAACCGGCATAGAGGTAGCTGAGGCTGCCTGCCAGGGCGATGGGCATGCTGCAGGCGGCGGAGGCGGCCACGGCGTTGCGCATGGGCACCGAATTCCAGGTGAGGTAAGGCACGGTCAGCGAGCCGCCACCGATGCCGAACAAGGCCGACATCCAGCCGATGACGGTGCCCGCGATCCCGGTACCAAGGGGGCCCGGCATGTGTCGCTCCGCTTTTGGCCTCAAATTGAGCCCCATCTGCAGGGCCATGGTCCAGGCGAAGCAGCCGATGATGATGTTGAGGGTGCTGGCGCTCAGCAGGTTGGCGGTCATGCCGCCGAGCCAGGCACCCACCAGCATACCGGCGCCCAGGCGCCGTATCATTCCCCAGTCCACCGCCCCGGCCTCCTGGTGCGCACGCAGGGAGCTGAAACCGGTGAAGATCATGGTGGGCAGCGAGGTGCCGAGGGCCAGATGGGTGATGATCTCCGGCGCCACGCCCTGTGCGTGAAAACTCAGGACCAGCACGGGGACGATGATGAGTCCGCCGCCGATACCGAACAGCCCGGCCAGCATGCCCGCGAAGGCGCCCAACACCAGATAGCCCACAAACAGCATAAACATTCCTTCAATAACAAAACAGCGGTCAACTTGACCGCCATTATCCATAAAAAAGAGATGGCATCTTGCCATCTCTTTATTGTGCCGATTAATGCAGGGGAATGGTACCGTCCATCACCTTGTAGAACGCCAGCACGGCGCAGCCGAGCAGGGCTGCCGTCATCCCCTGCTCCAGCCGATTGAGGCTGCGCAGGCCGTGGTGCTGGCGCGCCTTCCAGTAGATGAAGATCCCCGGGCTGTAGAGCAGTGCCACCAGCAAGAGGTACTCCACCCCCGCGGCATAGACCAGCCAGCAGCCATAGACGGTGGCCACCAGGGCCAGCAGCAGGTCGCGCTTGCGCTGATGGGGCTGGCCCGCGTAGGTCTCCCCTTTCAACGCCAGCTTGAGGCCGTAAGCACCGGAGAAGACATAGGGCACCAGGGCCGCCGAGGTGGCAATGTTCACCAGCGCCAGGTAGGTGCTGTTCTGGAAGTAGATGATGATGAGGAAGACTTGCACCAGGCAGGTGGAGCACCAGAGCGACACCTTGGGGGAACCGTTCTTGTTCTCCTTGGCGAACCAGGCCGGGAAGACCCCGGTCTTGCCAGCTATGTAGGGCACTTCCGCCGCCAGCACGGTCCAGCTCAGCAGGGCCCCCATCACCGATATCACCAGGCCGATGTTGATGAGCCAGGCGCCCCAGGGGCCGACCACGGCTTCCAGGATCATGGCGGTGGAGGGGTTCTTGAGGGCCGCCAGTTGCGGCTGGTTCATGACCCCCAGGGAGAACAGGGTCACCATGACGTAGAGCGCCAGGGCGCCGAGCAGCGCCAGCACGGTGGCGCGGCCCACGTCCTTGCGATGGCGGGCACGGGCGGAGACCACCACGGCCCCCTCGATGCCGATGAAGACCCAGAGGGTCACCTTCATGGTGGACTTGACCTGATCCATCACGGAGCCGAGCTCGGGACTCCCCTGCCCCCAGAGATCCAGGGTGAAGGTCTCCATGTTGAAAGCGAGCAGGATGGCTACGCAGAAGACGATGAGGGGCACCATCTTGGCGATGGTGGTGACGATGTTCACCAGCGCCGCCACCTGGATGCCGCGCAGCACCAGGGCATGCACCGACCAGATGAGCAGGGAAGCGAGCGTGATGGCGACCGGGGTATTGCCGTCACCGAAGATGACATTGTCCGGCGTGTCGAAGAAGTAGCTCAGCGCACTGAACACCACGATGGCGTAGGAGACGTTGGCCAGCAGCTGGCACAGCCAGTAACCCCAGGCGGCGTTGAAGCCGACGAAATCCCCGAACCCCGCCTTGGCGTAACTGAAGATGCCGCCATCGAGATCCGGTCGACGCATGGAGAGATTCTGGTAGACTAGGGCGAGGCAGATCATGCCGATCCCCGTGATGGCCCATCCCAGGGCGACGGCCCCGGCACTGGCGTGCGCTGCGATGTTTTGCGGCAGACTGAAAACCCCGGCACCGACCATGGAGCCGATCACCAGCGAAATGAGGGCACCCAGCCCCAGTTTCTTGTCCATCTCAAACCTGTTTTATTAGGCGGCGGCTGAGCATCCGTATTCATACAGCGCGCGACATGGGAGGGGCTAGAAATCCATACCCCGTGAAAAAGGCGGCAACTATATTGCATGACTATTCCGGCCGCAATCCCTCTTGCCGTCAATCATGAGCCGCCTTGACCGCGCGCAATTTTACAGCACTGACCCGGGGTGCCTGTGAGCTGGTTCAAATTAAGAAAGACCCGTTGATATTTCACGACTTTTCATGATGCCGCCCCGCTTTTCAAAAGCCGGACCTGCATGGCTATGCACCCTTGCACTGGGGCCTTTCCCCTGCAAAAACGCCCCTGCAGGAGGGGCGTCAGAGAGGGTATATGCAGGGGGGACTAGAGCCTCAAGCCGCCGTCCAGCTCGATCATCCGCCCCGACAGATAGTCGTTGGCAAGGATGAACTGCACCGTCTGGGCCAACTGCGCCGCCTGCCCCAGGGTGCCCACCGGGATGGCCTGTTGCATGCGGGCCATGGCTTCGGGCTTCATCGCCGCCGTCATATCGGTGGCAAAGACGCCGGGGGCGATGCCCATCACCCGGATGCCGTGACGGGCCAGCTCCTTCCCCCAGGTGACCACCAGAGAGGCCACCCCCGCCTTGCTGGCGGCATAGTTGCTCTGGCCCATGTTGCCGGCCCGGGCGATGGAGGAGATGTTGATGATGACGCCCCCCTCCCCGCCGGTGGCCATCAGCGCCGCCCCCTCGCGCCCGCACAGGAAGGTGCCGGTGAGATTGACGTCGATGACGCTCTGCCACTGGGCCAGGCTCATCTTCTCCGTCAGTGCCCCCTCCTTCACCTTGATCAGCATGCCGTCGCGCAGGATGCCGGCACAGTTGACGAGGCCGTGCAGGGCCCCCAACTGATCCTTGATGGCGGCGAAGGTCGCCTCGACCTCCGGCTCGCTTGCCACGTTGCAGACGAACAGGGCGCAGCGGCCGTCACGGCTGCGCACCTCCGCCTCGGTCACCTCCAGATCGGTGCGGTTGACGTCGATGAGTGCAAGCACGGCACCTTGCTCCGCCAGACTCAGGGCGATGGCGCGCCCGAGCCCCCTGCCCGCCCCCGTGATCGCAATGACTTTCCGTGTGATATCCATAAATGCTCCTGGTGAGATGGCCGGTGACTGTCGAGTCAAAGACTCTCGGGTAAAAAGGTAGATAGCGGCCCTTAACCCGGCGCAGTTTTGTCCCGATAGAGCTCGAGGATACTGGAGAAATCCTTGTTCTCCTGGCCCAGGCTCGCGTGCAGGTTGAAGAGGTTGCGGGCCAGGGCCCCCATGGGCACGGCGCTGTGGGCATGTTCCGCCAACGCCATGGCGAGCCCCAAATCTTTGACCATCAGCCGGGTCATGAAGCCCCCCTGATAGCCACGCGACGCCGGCACGTTCTCCATCACCCCGGGCCAGGGGTTGTAGCGCTCCAGGCTCCAGTTGTTGCCCGAACTCTTGCCCATGATGGTGGAGAGCACGGCGGGATCCAGCCCCTCTTTGACCCCGAGCGTCAGCGCCTCGGCGGTGCCCGCCATGTGGATGGCGAGCAGCATGTTGTTGCACATCTTGGCGATCTGGCCAGCGCCGAGGGCCCCGGCGTGAAACAGGTTCTGCCCCATGCAGGCGAGCACGGGTCTGGCCGCTTCAAAATCCGCTTGTTCGCCGCCGACGATGAAGGTGAGTGTGCCCGCCGCCGCACCGGCCACGCCTCCCGAGACGGGTGCATCGAGAAAACGGATGCCACGCGCCTGCGCCGCCGCCCCCACCTGACGGGCCGAGGCCACGTCTATGGTGGAGCAGTCGATGACCAGGGCGCCGGGCGACAGGGCCGTCAGCAGATCCTGGCCGCCCCGCTCACCGGCACTCTCCCCCAGCCAGAGGCTGCGCACGTGCTCGCCCGCTGGCAGCATGCTGATGACCAGCTCGCAGCCGCTCACCGCTTCCCGGGCATTGCCGGTGGCGAGGCAGCCGGCCTCGATGGCGCGGGTCAGGCTCTCGGGCACCAGATCAAACACCTGCACCCTGTGCCCCGCCCTGGCCAGGTTGGCGGCCATGGGGCCCCCCATGTTGCCAAGCCCGATAAACCCAATCCTTGTCATGGTGTGCTCCTTGTGTGTGATCGCATGTCAGCGGGGGCGCAAGGGGTTGTCACCCTCGGGCCAGCGATAGAAGGCATCCAGCCAGGCCTCCCCTGCCTGCGGGGCCTGCCAGCGAGGGGACTTGTCCTTGTCGATGAGCAGGGCCCGCACCCCTTCCACAAAATCCCCTTTGAGTACGCAGTTGACCGAGAGGGCCAACTCGTCGGCAAACACCTCGGCCAGGGACTGGCGCCGTGCCTGCCAGAACTGGCGCCAGAGAATGGCGCGGCTGATGGGGCTGCCGCGAAGGCAGGTCTCCCGCCCCTGAGCCAGCCCCGGTTCGTCCAGCTCGGCGTCCTCGAGGCGTGCCAGCACCCTTTGCAGGGAGCGGCCGGCCAACAGCGCATCGATGCGTTCCTGGTGGGGCAGCAGTACGGGAGGCGGCAATACCTGACCAGGGGCCTCCTGCAAATCGGTGAGCAGCGCCTCGATCTGCTCGCCGGGGTCGCCTGCGGACCAGTCGAGGGCGGCGAGGCGCGCTGGCAGCTCCATCCGCTCACGGCTCGCCATGGCATGATCCGCGAGCCCCAGGCCGATGGCATCCGCCCCGTTGAAGCGGGCCCCGGTGAGGCCGAGCCAGAGCCCGAGCCGCCCCGGCATGCGGCTCAAAAACCAGCTGGCCCCCACATCCGGATAGAGGCCGATGGTCACCTCCGGCATGGCGAACAGGCTCTTTTCGGTCACCACCCGGAATCCGGCCCCGGCAAAGAGGCCGATGCCGCCCCCCATGCAGATGCCGTCCGCCACGCAGATGAGGGGCTTGCTATAGCGATGGATGTGATGATCGAGCCGGTACTCCTGCAGGAAGAAGTCGCGAGCATAGCCAAACAGTGCCGACTCGCTCGCCTCCTGTTTGCGGTAGTAGAAGGAGCGGATGTCGCCACCGGCGCAAAACGCCTTCTCGCCGGCCCCTTGCAGCAGCACGCAGACGATGGCCGGATCCTGCTCCCAGCGGGTCAACGCAGCCTGCAACAACTGGATCATCTCAAGGCTCAGGGCGTTGAGGGAGGCGGGGCTGTCCAGGGTCAGCATGCCGATGCGGCGGCCATCCGCCGTGGGGCGGGTCTCGATGCGCACGGGCTCACTCATGGGCAGCCCCCGCAGACCGGGTATCTGCCCCTGCGACATGGCGGGTCGCCATCATTACCTCATTCATCCTTCACTCCCTCACTCTTTCGGTTTGGATTGGTCGTAACGCCAGCGCGGGGCCCGCTTCTCCAGGAAGGCCGCCACCCCTTCGCGCTGGTTGGCATCGTCAAACAGGGCGAGAAAGAGGCTGCGCTCGAGTGGCAGCGCCGCGTCCCTGTGGGTGCTTCGCCCCTGATTGATGAGCTGTTTGCAGGCACGCAGGGCGCTCGGGCTCTGGCGCTCCACCAGCTGGGCCATCTGCTGCGCCGCCTCCCAGGCGTGCCCCTCGGTCACCACCTCCTCCACCAGCCCCATCTCGTAGGCCAGGGTGGCGCTCACCTTCTCGCCGCAGAGGATCATCCGCTTGGCCCAGCCCGGCCCCACCAGCTCGGTGAGGCGCTGGGTGCCGCCGGCGCAGGGCAGCAAGCCCACCGAGGCCTCCGGCAACCCCAGCTTGGCCTGCTGCTCGGCGATGCGGATGTCGCAGGCCAGCGCGACTTCGAGCCCCCCTCCCATGGCATAACCGTTGATGGCGGCGATGCTGACCCCGTGAAAGCGGGCCAGCGCCTCGAAGGCGTGGCCAAAGGCCTCGGCCACCTCGCGGGCATGCGCCAGGCTGCCGTCGGCGAACATCTTGAGATCGGCGCCGGCGCAGAAGAATTTCTCTCCGGCACCGCGGATCACCAGGGCCACCACGTCGGGGCGACCATCCAGCTCCACCATCATCTGCAAGAAGGCTTTCAGGCTGGCGAGCGTCCAGGTGTTGGCGGGTGGGTGATCGAGGGTGATGTAGGCCACGTGGCCGTGATATTCGAGCCTGATCCTTGTCATTGCGTTGTCCTTGTCAAAAAAACTGCCCCATGATGACAGGGTTGAATGGAGCCAACCTGCACCTGGCTCACAAAGCCTGAGGACGCGCCGACTGCGTCCTCAGAGCAGGCCCCTCCCGCTACTCCAGCGACAGGCCGGGGTCGGCCAGCAGGCGGCGGGCGATGATGAGCCGCATCACTTCATTCGTCCCTTCCAGAATGCGGTGCACCCGGGTATCGCGCAGATAGCGCTCGAGCGGATACTCGCGGATATAACCATAGCCGCCAAAGAGTTGCAGAGCGTCGTCGCAGATGCGGTGCCCCACGTCGGTGGCAAAACGCTTGGCCATGGCGCACCAGGCGCTCTTGTCCGGACTGCCCTCATCGAGTTTGGCGGCCGCCTGGCGCACCAGCAGGCGGGCGGCGGCGAGCTCGGTGGCCATGTCGGCCAGGCGAAACTGCACGCTCTGGAATTCGCTGATCGGGTGTCCAAATTGCTGGCGCTGCTGCACATGGGCCAGGGCATCGTTGAGAGCCTGCTGAGCTGTGCCCAGCGAACAGCTGGCGATGTTGATGCGCCCCCCATCGAGCGCCTGCATGGCGAACTTGAACCCTTCCCCCTCCTCCCCCAGCCGGAAGCGAGCGGGAATGCGCACGGCGCTGAAGTTCACCTCCCGGGTCGGCTGGCTGTTCCAGCCCATCTTCTCCTCCGCCTTGCCGTAGCTCACGCCGGGGGTCTGGGCCGGTACCATGAAGGCAGAGATCCCCTTGGCCCCCTCGCCACCGGTGCGGGCCATCACCACCAGCACGTCTGTGCTGCCGGCGCCCGAGATGAACACCTTGCTGCCGTCGAGGAGGTATTCTTCGCCATCGCGCACGGCGCGGGTCTTGAGGGCCGCAGCGTCGGAGCCCGCCCCTGGCTCGGTGAGGCAGTAGGATCCCAGCAGCTCGCCGCTGGCCAGCCGAGGTACCCACTCCTCGGCCACCTCGGCAGGCAGCCAGCTGCCCAGCATCCAGCTCACCATGTTGTGGATGGTGAGATAGGCGGTGGTGGAGGTGCAGCCCATGGCGAGGCGCTCAAAGATGAGGCTGGCATCGAGCCGGTTCAGGCCCAGACCGTCATACTGCTCCGGGGTATAGAGGCCACACAGGCCCAGCGCCGCCGCCTGCTTGATGGTGGGGATGGGGAACTCGTGCTCCCTGTCCCAGCGCGCCGCATGGGGTTTGAGCGCCAGATCGGCGAAGGCGCCGGCCGACTCGACACAGGCCCGTTGGGATTCGGTCAGGGTAAAATCCATCTTGTTCGCTTCCTTTGTACTTGTTCCGTCGATCCGTTGCTGTCAATGGGGGCGCCCGGGAAAAGTGGGCAACCCCTGCCGTCAGCGCAGCTGAATGGTCATATTGGGGCCGCTGGGAATGTCTTCGTCGAACCAGCGCTCCGTCACCGTCTTGGTCTCGGTGTAAAAACGCACCGCCTGCTTGCCGTAGGCGTGCAGATCCCCGTAGAAGGAGCCGCGCCAGCCGGTAAAGGAGAAGAACGGCAGCGGCACCGGGATGGGCACGTTGATCCCCACCTGGCCCACCGCCACCTCGTGGCGGAACTTGCGGGCGGCGGCGCCACAGCCGGTGAAGAGGGAGGTGCCGTTGCCGTAGGGGTTGGCGTTGATGAGGGCAAGCGCCTCGTCGAGGCTCCCCACCTCGAGGCAGGCCAGCACGGGCCCGAAGATCTCCTCCCGGTAGATGCGCATCTCGGGGGTCACGCCGCGAAACAGGGTCGGCCCCACCCAGTTGCCCACCGGGTAGCCGGGTACGTCGCAAAAACGGCCGTCCAGCAGGCACTCGGCTCCCTCGGCAATCCCCGCCTCGATAAGCCCCTCCACCCTGACTTTCGCCTCCGGGCTGATGAGGGGGCCATAAGCCGCCTCGGGATCGTGCCAGACGCCGGGTTTCACCTTGGCGAACTCGGCGGCGAGCTCGGGGATCCACTCCCGGGCGTTCCCCACGAACACCGCCACGCTGATGGCCATGCAGCGTTGACCGGCGGCGCCGACCCCGGCCCCCACCAGGTTGCCGAGTACCTGCGCCTTGTTGGCATCCGGCATAATCACCATGTGATTCTTGGCGCCGACAAAACACTGGGCGCGCTTGAGCTGCGACGTGGCACTGCGATAGACGTGGCCGCCGACACGGGCCGAGCCCACGAAACTGACTGCCTTGACATCGGGATGGGCCAGCAGCGCATCCACCTGCTCGGCGCCGCCATGCACCACCGACAGAATGCCCCTGGGGGCCCCCGCCTCGGTAAACAGCTCGGCCAGGCGCATGGGAGTGAGCGGATCCTGCTCGGAGGGCTTGAGCACAAAGCCGTTGCCGCAGGCCACCGCCAGCGGGAACATCCAGAGCGGGATCATGGCCGGAAAGTTGAACGGCGTGATGCCAAGGCAGACCCCGAGGGGCTGCACCCAGGAGTGGCCGTCGACCCTGCGCGCCACGTTGCCCATGGTCTCCCCCAGAGTCTGGCTGGCAATGGCGCAGGCCTGCTCCACCACTTCGATGCCGCGCCAGACGTCCCCCTTGGCGTCCGCCAGGTTCTTGCCGGTTTCCTGGGCCAGCAGGGTCGCCAGCTCGTCATGATGCATTTTCAACAGATGCTGGTAGTTGAACATCACCCGGGCCCGCTCGGGGGCCGGCACCTCCCGCCACAGCAGATAGGCGTCGTGGGCGGTACGTACCGCGTGCTCGATCTCGGCCGGGGTAGCCTTAGGCACCCGCGCCAGCAGATGCTGGTCCGCCGGGTCGGTCACCTCGATCCACTCGTCGCTTGCGGACGGACACGCCTCGCCACCGATGTAGAGCGGCAGATCCCCGTACTGGGTGTGATGCTGGCTCATGCCCCCCTCCTGGCCCGTTGGCAGGCGATGGCAGGCCACTGCAGGCCGGCCACATCCATCTTGCTGTTGCACATCCTGTTCACTCCTTGCGCTCCTCTGCCCGGGTAGCCCTTGCGGCGGGCTGCCATCGAATTTACCTTAGACTAACAACTCATTTACGTTTACGCTAACGTAAACTTTAATCACGAATGGACTGACCAGTCATCACCCTGATGGCAGGGGAAATCGGCAGTCCACTGCACCAAGGAGAGCACGGATGCATGCCCTGATGGATGAAACCCTCCAGGCCCTGACCGAACAGGTCGAGGCTTTCTGCCAGAAAGTGATCGCACCGCGTGCCAGCGAGATCGATCAGAGCAACGCTTTCCCCCGGGATCTCTGGCCCCGCATGGGTGAACTGGGGCTGCACGGCATCACGGTGGCGGAGGAGTATGACGGGGTGAACCTCGGCTATCTGGCCCATGTGCTGGTGATGGAGCAGGTGAGCCGCGCCAGCGCCTCGATCGGCCTCTCCTACGGCGCCCACTCCAATCTCTGCATCAACCAGATCCACCGCCACGGCACCCCTGATCAGAAGGCGAGATATCTGCCCTCCCTCGTCAGCGGCAAACACGTGGGGGCGCTGGCCATGAGCGAGCCGGGTGCCGGCTCCGACGTGGTGAGCATGCGCCTCACCGCGGTGCGCGAGGGGGATCACTTCGTGCTGAACGGCAACAAGATGTGGATCACCAATGGGCCCGATGCCAACACCTTCGTCATCTATGCCAAGACCGATGCCGCCGCCGGGCCCAAAGGGATTTCCGCCTTTATCGTCGAGGCGGGGACTCCCGGTTTTTCCACCGCCCAGAAGCTCGACAAGCTCGGCATGCGCGGCTCCAGTACCTGCGAGCTGGTGTTCGACAACTGCCGGGTGCCGCAGGAGAACCTGCTGGGTCCCCTGCACGGCGGGGTCAAGGTACTGATGAGCGGGCTCGACTACGAGCGGGTGGTGCTGGCAGCAGGCCCCCTTGGCATCATGCAGGCCTGCATGGACGTGGTGCTTCCCTATGTGCGCGAGCGCAAGCAGTTCGGTCAGGCCATCGGCGAGTTCCAGCTGGTGCAAGGCAAGCTCGCCGACATGTATACCCGCCTCGCCAGCAGCCGGGCACTAGTCTACTCGGTGGCGAGCGCCTGCGATCAGGGCCGCACCAGCCGCAAGGATTGCGCCGCCGCCATTTTGTTTGCCGCCGAGAACGCCACCCAGATGGCTCTCGATGCCATCCAGCTGCTCGGCGGCAACGGCTATATCAACGAATACCCCACCGGCCGCCTGCTGCGGGACGCCAAGCTCTACGAGATCGGCGCCGGCACCTCGGAGATCCGCCGCTGGCTCATCGGCCGCGAGCTGATGGGGGATAACGCATGAGCAGGATCCACTCCCGCCTCGACACCGCGAGCCCCGACTATGAGGCCAATCGGGCCGCCATGCAGGCCCTGGTCGACGATCTCAATGCCCGCCTGGAGGAGATAGCCTTGGGCGGCGGTGCTGCCAACAACGCCCGCCATCAGGCCCGCGGCAAGCTGCTGCCCCGCGAGCGCATCGACCAGCTGCTGGACCCGGGCTCTCCCTTTCTCGAACTGTCGGCACTGGCCGGCTGGCAGGTCTATGACGAGCCAGTGCCCGCCGCCGGCATCCTCACCGGCATCGGCCGGATCTCTGGGCGCCTGTGCATGCTGGTGGTGAATGACGCCACCGTGAAGGGCGGCACCTACTACCCGCTCACGGTGAAGAAACACCTGCGCGCTCAGGCCATCGCCGAGCGGCTGCGCCTCCCCTGCCTCTATCTGGTGGATTCCGGCGGCGCCTTCCTGCCCATGCAGGACGAGGTATTCCCCGACCGGGAGCATTTTGGCCGCATCTTCTACAACCAGGCTCGCATGTCGGCCCAGAGCATCCCCCAGCTGGCGGTGGTGATGGGGCTCTGTACCGCCGGGGGCGCCTACGTGCCCGCCATGGCGGACGAGTCGATTATGGTCAGGGAACAGGCCACCCTCTTTCTGGCGGGCCCGCCCCTGGTCAAGGCCGCCACCGGCGAGGAGATCAGCGCAGAAGCCTTGGGCGGCGCCGAGGTGCACTGCGTCCACTCCGGGGTGGCGGATCACATGGCCAGGGACGATGCCGATGCCCTGGCCATCGCCCGCACCCTGGTAAGCAACCTGGGGGACAACCAGACGGCGGCGTCACCCGCCCCATCCGCTCCCTCCTATGATGAGCCGCACTACCCCATCGAGGAGCTCTACGGCCTGGTGGGCACCAGTCTCAAGCGCCCCTTTGACGCACGAGAATTGATCGCCCGACTGGTGGATGGCTCTGTGTTTGACGAATTCAAGGCGTTGTTCGGCACTACCTTGGTGACGGGTTTTTCCCGCATTGAGGGCATGCAGGTGGGGATCCTCGCCAACAATGGCGTGCTGCACAGCGACAGCGCCCAGAAGGGAGCCCACTTCATCCAGCTCTGCAACCAGCGGGGGATCCCGCTGCTGTTTCTGCAAAACATCACCGGCTTTATGGTGGGGAGTACGGCGGAGAAAGAGGGGATCGCCAAGCACGGCGCCAAGCTGGTGACCGCCGTGGCCTGCAGCCGGGTGCCCAAGATCACCCTGATCGTCGGCGGCAGCTTCGGTGCCGGCAACTACGGCATGTGCGGGCGCGCCTATGAACCGGATTTTCTGTTCAGCTGGCCCAACAGCCGCATCTCCGTCATGGGGGGCGAGCAGGCGGCCGGGGTGTTGGTGCAGGTGCGCCGGGACAAGCTGGCCGCCGAGGGCAAGACTCTGGGCGAGTCGGAGGCGGCCGCCATTCGCGCCCCGGTGATCGCGCAATACGAGCGCCAGGGTCACCCCTATTACGCCAGTGCTCGCCTGTGGGATGACGGCGTCATCGACCCGGCCCAGAGCCGCACCGTGCTGGCCCTGGCCCTGGCGGCCTGCCAGGGGGCCGAGCCTGGCCCTGGGCAGTACGGCATCTTCCGGATGTAAGGAGTTCATATGTCAGACCCGCTCTTCAACGATCCCCTTGCCCATTTTCGCCTTGAGCGCCACGGCCCGGTGATCGAGCTGGTGTTCGCCCGCCCGGCCCGTCACAACGCCCTCGATGCCGACCTGATGCAGGGGCTGCTCGACTGCCTCGACGAGCTGGCCCACGGCCAGCCCCTCGCCGACCGCCCCCACGTGCTGCTGCTGCGCGCCGAGGGGCCGCATTTTTGCGCGGGCGCCGATCTCGAGTGGATGCGCAAGATGGCCGGGGAGGCATTCGACCCCCGCGCCTTTGACAAGAATCGCGAGGACGCCCGGGTGCTGGCCCACCTGATGCAGGCACTGGACGAGCTGCCCTTCCCCACGGTGGCCCTGGTGCAGGGGGCCGCCTACGGCGGAGCCTTAGGCCTTGTCTGCGCCTGCGACATCGTGCTGGCCAGCGAAAATGCCCGCTTCTGCCTCTCCGAGGTGACCCTGGGACTGGTGCCTGCGGTGATCAGCCCCTACGTGGTGCGCGCCATGGGGATGCGCCAGGCCCGCCGCTACATGCTGAGCGCAGAGCCTTTCGATGCCATCACCGCCTGCCGACTCAACGTGGTGCACAGGCTCAGCCAGCCTGATCAGTTGTTGGCGGAGGGACGCGCCATGGCCCTGCGGTTGTGTCGCAACGGCCCCCAGGCGATGAAGGAGACCAAGCGGCTGCTGGCCGCCCTCGAAGGGCGCCCAGGCCACCAGCACGAAGAGCAGACCGTCGAGACCATCGCCCGGGTACGGGTCGGCCTCGAGGCCCAGGAGGGGATCCAGGCCTTCTTCGACAAACGCCCCCCAACCTGGCGCCCCCGTTTCAAGGACGAAGCATGACTCAATACCACCCCATCAAGCACCTGCTGATCGCCAGCGGTGGTCAATATAACTGCAGTGTGGATCAACACGCTTCGCACTTGTGCACCTTGAACAGCAGGGAGGCAGCATGACCCATCACACTCCCATCAAGCGCCTGCTGATCGCCAATCGCGGTGAAATCGCCGTGCGCATCATCAAGACCGCACGGCGCCTCGGCATTCACACCATCGCCCTCTACTCCGACGCCGACGCCCGCGCCATGCATGTGCGCGAAGCCGACGAGGCCTGGCATCTGGGGCCGGCCCCCGCCCGGGAGAGCTACCTCGACACCGGCAAGGTGCTCAAGATTGCCAAAGAGGCGAATGCCGACGCCATCCACCCGGGCTACGGTTTCCTCTCCGAGAACAGCGACTTTGCCACCGCCTGCGAGCAGCGGGGCCTGCGCTTTGTCGGCCCAAGCGGCGCCGCCATCCTCGCCATGGGGGACAAGTCGGGGGCCAAGGGGCTGATGCAGGCAGCCGGCGTCCCCGTGCTGCCCGGTTATCACGGCGCGGATCAGCACCCCGACATTTTGCGCGATCAGGCGAGCCAGGTGGGCTTCCCGCTCCTTATCAAGGCGGCCAGTGGCGGCGGTGGCAAGGGGATGCGCCGGGTCGATCAGCTGGCCGACTTTGACGACGCCCTGGCGGCGGTCAAGCGGGAGGCGAGTGCCGCCTTTGGCGACGACCATGTGCTGCTGGAGCGCTATCTCCCCCGCGCCCGTCACGTGGAGGTGCAGGTCTTTGCCGATGCCCTTGGCAACGCCATCTATCTGGGGGACAGGGACTGCTCCTTGCAGCGCCGCCACCAGAAGGTGATCGAGGAGGCCCCCGCTCCCGACATCTCCCCTGCCCTGCGCCGCGCCATGGGCGAGGCGGCCGTGGCGGCGGCCAAGGCCATCGCCTATCGGGGGGCGGGCACCATCGAGTTTCTGCTATGCGGGGAGGAGTTCTTCTTCATGGAGATGAACACCCGGTTGCAGGTGGAGCACCCGGTTACCGAGGCCATCACAGGCCAGGATCTGGTGGCCTGGCAGCTGGCGGTGGCCGAGGGCAAACCGCTGCCCCTCACCCAGGATGAGGTGGTGCTGCGTGGCCACGCGGTGGAGGCGCGCCTCTACGCCGAAGACGTGGCCGCCGGTTTTCTGCCAGCGAGCGGCCCCATCCACTGGCTCACCTGGCCCAAGGGGGTGCGCATCGACACCGGCGTCACCGCCGGCGATGGGGTGAGCCCCTATTACGACCCCATGATCGCCAAGCTCGTCGCCCACGCACCGAGCCGCAGCGAAGCCTTTGCCACCCTGGCCGATGCCCTGGCAGCCCTGGATCTTGGCCCTCTGGTGCACAACGGCCCGCTCCTGCAGCGCCTGTGCGAAGCGCCAGAGGTGCTGGCGATACGCCACCACACCCAGTGGCCCATTCCCACCGACACCCTGCCCGTTCCGGCGCTCGCCTGGCCCCTCGCCACCCTCTGGCTCGCCACTTGCGAGCGCGATGCCTCCCCCTGGCAGCAGGCCGCAGGCTTTCGGCTGGGCCCCACCCGCCGCTTTTGCGCCACGGTGCGCATCGGCGAGGAGACCCGCACTCTCACCCTCGCCGAGCGAGGGGGCGCCCTGCTCTGGCAGGGCGAGCAGATCCCCTGCGAGCGCACTGTAGAACAGATCCGCCTGTACCAGGGTGGACATTGGCAGCGCTATCCGGTGCAGCCCCTCGGCGAGGGCGCCTATTTGCTGCACCTGGCGGGCAGGCGCATCCGCTTCTCGCTCGATGATCAGCATCATCAGCTCCACCATGATCACGACACGAGCCATGTCCCGGGCATCCTGGCCCCCATGCACGGCATCGTGGTGGCGCTGCAGGTCGAGGCCGGCCAGCCGGTCAGCAAGGGGCAACCCCTGCTGGTGCTGGAGGCGATGAAGATGGAGCACGTCCTCAAGGCTGACCGGGACGGGGTGATTGAGGCCCTGCAGTGCCGCCAGGGGGAACAGGTGAGCCAGGGCGCCGTGCTGGTGCGCTTTGCCGAGGACCATACCGTGCAGGAGGAGCGCTCATGAGCCACACGCACGAGAGCCGGGACGACAAGGTCAGCCTGGTGGAGATGGGGCCGCGGGACGGCCTGCAAAATGAAGCTGCGACCCTCTCCCTGGCGCAGCGGCTGGCGCTCATCGCCCGCCTGGCCGAGAGCGGGTTGCAGCGCATCGAGGTGGGGGCCTTCGTGTCGCCCAAAAAGGTGCCGCAGATGGCGGATTCCGCCGCACTGTTCAACGCCCTGCCGCGCAGGGGGCCGACCCGCTATGGCGCCCTGGTGCCCAATCTGCAGGGTCTGCAGGCCGCCGTCGCCGCACGCGCCGACGAGATAGGTCTCTTCACCGCCTGCTCGGACGGCTTCACCCGGGCCAACATCGGCATCAGCGTGGAGGAGTCCCTGGTGCGCTTCGCTCCCCTGGTGCAGGAGGCGCGCAGCCTCGGCATCAAGGTGCGCGGCTACCTCTCCACCGTCATCGCCTGCCCGTTCGACGGCCCGACCCGCCCGAAACGGGTCGCCGCCCTGGCCGAGCGGCTGCTGGATCTGGGCTGCCACGAGATATCCCTCGGCGACACCATCGGCGTTGGCACCCCGGGCACCGTGGCTCCCATGCTGGATGCAGTGCTGCACGAAATCCCGGCGGGCCGGCTTGCGGTTCATTTTCACGACACCTATGGCCAGGGGCTGGCCAACCTGCTGCCGGCGCTCGAGCGCGGGATCCGCACCATCGACTGCTCGGTGGCCGGGCTCGGCGGCTGCCCCTATGCCCCCGGCGCCTCCGGCAATGTGGCGTCGGAAGAGGTGGTCTATCTGCTGCACGGCCTTGGCATGAGCACCGGCGTCGACCTCGACCAGTTGGCCGCCACCGGCCAGTGGGTGAGCGAGCTGCTGGGGCGCCCCAACGGCTCCCGGGTCGGCCAGGCCCTGCACGGGAGGGGACGGCGCCAAGAGCGCGAGCAGCGCCTCTCGGGAGGCCATCATGCATCATGACCCCGGCCCTTGCCGCTGTGCCAGGACCCCGCCAGCTCATCAGGAGGGCGCACCATGAGAGCCAGACACGCCAGTGGCAAGGAGAGGACCTACAGCATCTCTGAGCTGGCCCAGGAGTTCGACATCACCCCCCGCACCATCCGCTATTACGAGGACGAGGGGCTCATCACCCCGACCCGGGAGGGGCAGACCCGTATCTACAGCCACAAGGACAGGATCCGCCTGAAATTGACCCTGCGCGGCAAGCGCCTCGGGTTCAGCCTGGCGGAGATCCGCGAGCTGTTCGACATGTACGACACCGACCGCTCCAGCCGGATGCAGCTTCACTCCATGATCCAGCTCATCGAGGCCAGACGCCACTCCCTGCGCCAGCAGCTGGAGGACATCCAGATGGTGATGGCCGAGCTCGATGCCGCCGAGCAGCGCTGCATCCACTCCCTCGGCGGCTTGAAAACCGACGGGGATTGACAGACTCTGGGGGTATCTCGCCCCCGGTATCCCGGTTTTCCAGTGGATATTCGCAGTGGCAGGCCCTGACCCGGCAACCCCCTTGTTCCCCACATCGCCCGTCACGGCATGCCGGACAGACTGGGCGGTTTGGGCAAGCGGCGAGGTGGGGCAAACGGGGGAAATCCGGCCTTGGTCGCACAATAATTCCCCAGCCCGGTCAGAGTGCGGCGCACCTCATGAGTCCTTCCCATGAACCGGGCACGATTAATTGCTACCATATGCGCATCAAATGGAGACCATCATGCTCAAGCCTCTGCCCGCTCGTCTGCTGCGCTATGCCCTCTATCTTCTCGCGCTCCTGCTCATCGGCATCACCATCCTGCTCTGGCAGGCGCCGACCCTCATCCAGCGCCATCTCCCCGGCTGGCTTGCCACCCATTACGGTCTGCACCTCTCCCTTGGCAAGATAGAGGTGGGGATCCGCTCCCCCTCCCTCGTGCTGGGGCCCAGCGCCCTGCTCGATGACAAGCAGCAAGCACTGGTGTCATTTGAAGAGCTGAAGCTCATTCCCGCCTTGAAAGCGAGCTGGCAGCAGCGCGCCCTGGTACTGGAAGAGGCCACCCTGACCGCCCCCAGGGCAGATCTGGTGCGCCTCGAGGATCTCAAGGGGGAGGCACGCTTCAACCTGACCGATGCACTGGCCTCCCTGCTCGCCCCTGCGGCGGAGCAAACGCCGCCAGCTAGCGCCGAGCCCGTGCTGGTGACCATCGGCAAGCTGTCCGTCGAGCAGGGCCGGCTCAGCTACCGGGACAGCCGCAAGCAGAGCAGCCCGGGGTGGGTCCCGCCCCTCACCCTGGACAAGCTCGCCCTGCACCTGCCCGGCTTTTCCACCGCAGAGGGGGTGCTCAACCCCTATCGCCTGAGCGCCACCGTCAACGAGAAGAGCCCCCTCAAGGCCGAAGGGGAGTTCGACATGATGAGCGGCGCCGGCAAGGGCAACCTCAGCCTTGGCAAGGTGGCCATCGCCCCCTTCGCCCCCCTCTGGGCCCCCTATCTCAAGGCGACCCTCGCCAAAGGGGAGGCCAGCGCCGAGCTCGCCTATCGCCTCACCCAGGGCAAGCAGGGACTGGACTGGCAGTTGTCAAAGGGCAAGCTGACCCTGGCCAACTGGCAGCTCACACGCAACAAGGGGGAGGAATTTGCCCGCTTCAAGCAGTTGGCGCTGACCGGGATCCGCATCGATGGCAACAAGCAGCGCCTTGAGCTCGATGCCGCCACCCTCAAGAGCCCGGCCATCACCGCCGTCCTTGACCACCAGCAACAACTGGATCTCGCGGACCTGCTGATCCCCCAGAAGACCCCCAAGGGGGGCAAACAACCGGCCACCCCCACCAAGACCTGGCAATGGGCCCTCAAGCAGACCCGCATCGACCAGGGCAGCCTCACCCTGACCGAAGCCACCAGCGGCAAGCCCCTGAAACGGGCCATCTCCGCCATCGCCCTCACCCTGGGGCCCCTTGGCAGCCAGACCGCCCAACCCAGCCCCCTCACCCTCAACGCAGCCCTCGACACCAGGACGACGGTGGCGTTTGACGGCACCCTGGGGCTGACCCCCTTCACCCTGAACGGCGCCATCCGCCAGCAGGGGCTGCCGCTGACCCTGGCCCAACCCTACCTGCAGGATCTGCTGCGCATCAGCGTGCGGGACGGCGAGCTTGCCAGCCGCACCAGGCTGGACCTGGCCACCGACCACCAGGGGGCCATCAGCAAGCTGGAGATAAGCGGTGGACTCGAGGTCGCGGGGCTCAACGTGCTGGATCGGGCCGACAACCAGCGCCTGCTCCAGATAGAGAATCTGCAATTGAGCGGCCTGCACTATGATGGCCTGAGCCAGCAACTGCACATCGCCGACATCCTGCTCAGCAAACCCTATGCCCGCATCGAGATCAACGAAGAGGGGATCACCAACGTGCAGCAACTGCTGCTGCCGCAACCCGCCGCGAACGCCAGGGAGAGCGCCCCCGCCCCGCACATCGTCATCGATCAGATCCGTACCGCCCAGGGCAACCTGCGCTTCGCCGATCGCAGCCTGAGCCCGGAGTTCGTGGTGGACATCGCCTCCCTCGACGGCCAGAGCCGCCATATCAGCAACACCCCGGGGCAGCGCTCCGAGCTCGCCTTCAACGGCAAGGTGGACCGCTATGCCCCCGTCACCATCCGGGGGGGCGCCAACCTGCTCATCGAGGATCCCGTGCTGGATGTGGCCGTG
Source organism: Aeromonas sp. S19(2024) (assembly GCF_041402625.1). Taxonomy (NCBI): domain Bacteria; kingdom Pseudomonadati; phylum Pseudomonadota; class Gammaproteobacteria; order Aeromonadales; family Aeromonadaceae; genus Aeromonas; species Aeromonas sp. S19(2024). The sequence continues at coordinate 248,252 of NZ_JBGLQU010000003.1, read as the reverse complement.
GCCTTCAACAACCTGGAGCTCACCACCTTCACCCCCTACTCCAGCACCTATGCAGGCTATGCCATCGACAAGGGGCAGCTCTCCATGAAGCTCAACTACAAGCTGCAGGGCAACCGGCTGGAGGGGGACAACGACATCACCATCAAGAAGCTGCAACTCGGGGAGAAGGTCAAGAGCGAGCAGGCCAAGGATCTGCCCCTCGGCCTCGCCATCGCCCTGCTGAGCGATTCGAACGGCGTCATCAAGATGAACCTCAAGGTGAAGGGCAATCTGGATCAGCCTGATTTCAGCCTGGGCAACATCTTCTGGGACGTGCTCGGCAATACCCTCGGCAAGGCCATCACCTCCCCCTTCTCCCTGCTTGCGTCCTTGACGGGGGGCACCAAGGATCTCGACGAGCTCCCCTTCCTGCCTGGCGATCCCGCCCTGACCCCGACCCAGCAGACCAAGCTGACCACCCTCGCGCAGGCCCTCAAGGAGAGGCCCAAGCTCAGCATGAACATTCGCGGCAAGGTCAACTTCAACGAAGAGCGCCCCATCCTCCAGCGCCAGAAGCTTGAGCGGCTGCTGGCCAAGACCACCGGCAGCCCGGTGGATTTGACGCTGCTGGAGCAGGATCCCGCCATGCAATCCGCACTGGCAGAGGCCTATGAAGCCAAGTTCAACGAAGATCTCGGGGATCTGGCCGACCGGTTGCGACTCGATGAAGGGAGCGAGGCCCTGCGCGCCCAGGCGGTGCTCCTGCTGCGGGATCAGCAGCTCATCACCGCCAAGTCCCTGCGAAACCTCGCCATGCGCCGCGCCCAGAACACCAAGGAGTATCTGGTGGATACCCAGGGCATCGCGCCGGAGCGCCTCTTCGTGCTCGACAGCCAGGTGAAGGAGACGGACAAGGAAGCCAAGGTGGTGCTGACCCTGGACAACTGATCCGGCGCCCGCCGGATGCCCCTCTTGTTTGCCCCGACGGCACATGGCCCGAGGGGCTCCCTCCCCTGACCCCCACCGGATAACGCCTTCCTGGCCATTAAAGTTGCCCACCGCCCAGGTACCGGGCGGCGCCAGTTGCTCGGCCCTTTCTCATCCCTTTCTTTCCCGCCGGAGCGAGCGGGCGGTGGCTGGTCCCGCGCTTTGCCCCTGCTGTTCCCTTTGTGCCTAGCGGCGGCGACATCATGGTGGAGCTGCCTTATCCCTGCTTGCCTCCCCTTCTCTAACCTCCCCCGACCCCTGCCATCAGGATTTATCTCTCGCTAGCCGTCTCGAAAGATCTCGTTATCCCGTTATCCCGCATGTCGGCATGTCGGCATGTCGGCATGTCGGCATGTCAAAATAGATGGCCCGATTAGATATACAGTGTCTAATCGGGCCAATCCTGAACACCCTCTCGCGCACGCCAAAGGGCCAACCCCGCGCCCCCTTCCATTTAGAAGCGTCTTCACAGGAGCCCTCGTTCTGCCGCCTCTTCCATCTTGAGGCTCTCTGCCACAGAACGCGCCCTTGGCCCAACCTCTTGCGTCTCAGTTTTTTCACCTGGCTAGCCCATGACGCCATTCCTCCCGTCTTGACCCTTTTGCACCAGCGCAACCGGTGCTGCCGTGTCTGCCATGTTGAAGCCTCCGGCCACAGGGCGATCCCTTGGCTCACCCTCTTGCGTCTTGGTTTTTGTCATCTGGGCCCATGGCCCATCCCGCCTCTGGCTTTTTGACAAGGGCAGCCTCTGATCCTGCCCGTTAATCTTGCGCCCCTTTCGCCCGTGGCAGTCAACACGGCGCGCTTGCGGGTTTCTCTGGCGCCCCGCCCTTGTGTAGGGAACACGGTGGCGAGCGCGGGGTTGACGAGAAAATGGGGAGCGCAACGGACACTGCGATGGCAAGCGATACGGGAGGCCCATGGGCCACAAACAGGAGGGAAACACTCTGGTCTGATGGCATATGAACTCATTTTTCAATCAAGCCGCCATGACGCGACCATCCGGGGCGCGTTTCCCTCACCAATCCCAGTCACCATCGTCGTTGCCGACTTTCATGCCAAGGTGCCTTTTATACAAAATTGCAACGTTGAAAACGTTTTTCATTCACCGCTCGTCTACCTGAATGGCACGAATGGTTGGCCACTTAAACTTTCGTGTTCTTTTTTTACCATTTCTGTGTGTCCCCCCCTTGCCCGGGACCCTGAGCCTGCCTAAAATCGCGCGTCTTTTATCAACCCCACCTCTATTGTTGGAGAACACCACGTGAGCGAAAAATTGGCCAACCCTGCCCCTCTGGGTCTGATGGGTTTCGGTATGACCACCATTCTGCTGAACATCCATAACGCAGGTTTCTTCCCCATCAGCGCCATGATCCTGGCCATGGGTCTGTGCTATGGCGGTCTGGCCCAGATCATCGCCGGCATCATGGAGTACAAGCGTGGCAACACCTTCGGGGTCACCGCCTTCATCTCCTACGGCACCTTCTGGTGGAGCCTGGTGTTCCTGCTGATGATGCCGGGCATGGGTCTGGCCGAAGCCACTCCCCACGCCTACATGGGCTGGTATCTGCTGATGTGGGGCATGTTCACCCTGTTCATGCTGGTAGGCACCATCAACTTCCCCCGCGTGAAGCAGTTCGTGTTCGCCTCCCTGACCGTGCTGTTCTTCCTGCTGGCCGCCCGTGACTTCACCGGCAGCACCCTGATCGGCACCATCGCAGGTTTCGAAGGCATCATCTGCGGCGCCAGCGCCATCTACCTGGCCATGGCCACCGTGATCAACGAGCAGTTCGGTCGCACCGTGCTGCCCATCGGCGAGCAGAAGAAAGCCGCTCCCGCCCAGCTCAAAGCCGCTGCCTAAGCACCCGGCGACATCGCTGTCACGAAAAAGGCACCCTCGGGTGCCTTTTGTGTTTCTGCCGCCCGGACACAGTGCCGGTCAGCCCTGCGCTCCGGGATCCCCAGCCAGCAATCGGGTGGCCGGGTAGCGGGCGGCGGGATCCTGGCCGTAGAAGCGGGCGAACTGGTCATAGACCGCAGGGTAGACGGCGCGCAGACGCAACGGATCGGTGAAGAAGCTCTCGCTGCACACCGCGAAGAATTCGGCGGGGTGCGAGGCGGCGTAGGGGTCTATCTCGGTCACCTCCTCTCTGGTCAACTGATCGTTCATCTCGTCAAACGCACCTTGCAGCGCCCGGGTCCATTGCTGGGGATCCATGCCCCGCGGCAGGGGCGGTGCACCGTCCGCATCCCCTCCCAGCATGTCGAGCTTGTGGGCAAGCTCATGGATCACCAGGTTGAATCCGTCCCAGTCCCCGTCCTGCTGCAATTCGCTCCAGGCCAGCACCAGCGGCCCCTGGGGCCAGGATTCACCGGCGTTCTCCTCTTCAAATTCGCTCACCAGCCCGAACTCGTCCTGCACCTCCTGACGACGGGTCACGGGCTCGGGGATGATGATCACCTCGTGGAAACCTCGATACCAATCGAACCCCAGGTGCAGGATGGGCAGCACTGCCTGCAGGGCCAGCACACCCTGCTGGCGGGGCGTCAGTTCCACCCCGATCTGGGTGAGGGTCTTGCGCGAGAGAAAATGGCGCGCCAGCTCCATCAGCTTCTGCGCCTCTTCTTCTTCAAGCCCCTGCAAGATGGGCACCGCCGCCAGCGCCTCGCGCCACTCCTGCTCTTCGGGGAGACGGGGCTCCCGGGGAGATGCACCACCCAATACCTCTTTCAACCTGGACCAGAACACACGGACTCCTCTTGCCAATCAGACAGCTTTCACAAAACGTTTCGGACGCTCGCAATACCCTTGCGCCAGATAAAATCGGTGCGCCCCTTCGCGCTTGAGGCTGCTGGAGAGCTCCAGCTGGCCGCACCCCAGGGCTGCCGCCCGCTGCTCTGCCGCCGCCAGCAGCAGGGCCCCGATGCCCCCGCCCCTTGCACCCTCATCGACAACCAGCGCCGAGATCAGGCCCCAGGCTGGTGCAAGGTGCATGGGCTGCAGGCGATGCCACACCAGCACCCCCACCGGGCTCCCCTCGCACAGGGCCACCAGTACCTCCCGCGCCGGATCGGGCTGGGCCAGCCTGGCGCTGACCGCCCCGTCAGGGTTGGGGTAGCCCAGCTGGGCAAACAGCCCCGTCAATCCGGCCCCATCCGCCTCCCCGGCGAGGCGAATGATGTATCTGTTTTCCATTGTTGCCACTCCTGGCCTCCTATTTGCATAACCTCAATCAGCCCTCTGGGCATGGCAAAGTGGCAGATGATGGGTATGTACCGAATCTTGTCCAGTTCCATTCACCATTTGTTAATGTCAATTCACAAATTAACAAAGTCACAACACTTTTCACTAGGAAGGCCCTGAACAAACCGATATGTTAAATCCCGCGGACTAACCAGTCGAAAGTCCCGCACAATCCTGAGTGACCCCCTTGGTCACCGCATATTTCAATGTTAAGGGAGCGAGGCACAGACCTCGCCAAGACAGCGCAACAAAGGAGTTGTTGTACATGAATGAGATCGTCAATGCCATCAATGGCGTGATTTGGAGCCCTGCGCTCATTTATCTGTGTCTGGGGGTAGGCCTCTACTTCTCCCTGCGCAGCCGTTTCCTGCAACTGCGTCACTTGAAAGGCATGATACGCCTGATGTTTCAGGGCAAGGGCAACGATGCCGGTGTCTCCTCCTTCCAGGCACTCTCCATGACCCTGGCCGGTCGCGTCGGTACCGGCAACATCGCCGGTGTGGCCACTGCCATCACCTTCGGCGGCCCGGGCGCCCTGTTCTGGATGTGGATGGTCGCCTTCCTCGGCGCCAGCTCCGCCTTCGTGGAGTCCACCCTGGGTCAGGTCTACAAGGAGAAGATCAACGGTGAATACCGAGGCGGTCCGGCCTTCTACATCGAGAAGGGCCTGGGCATGAAGTGGTATGCCTGGACCTTCGCCATCGCCACCATCTTCGCCTGCGGCGTGCTGCTGCCGGGCGTACAAGCCAACTCCATCGGCTCCAGCCTGCAGACCGCCTTTGACATCGATCCCAACGTCACCGCCGCCGGTCTGGCGCTGCTGCTCGGTTTCATCATCTTCGGCGGCGTCAAACGCATCGCCAATTTCGCCAGTACCGTGGTGCCCTTCATGGCGCTGGGTTACATCATCGTCGCCTGCGTCATCATCGCCCTGAACATCGGCCAACTGCCGGGCGTGATCCTGCTCATCTGGAAGAGTGCCTTCGGGATGGAAGCCGGCTTCGGCGCCATTCTGGGTCTGGCCATCATGTGGGGTGTCAAGCGCGGGGTCTACTCCAACGAAGCCGCCCAGGGGACTGGCCCCCACGCCTCCTCCGCCGCGGCGGTGAGCCACCCGGCCAAGCAGGGCCTGGTGCAGGCGTTCTCCGTCTACATCGACACCCTGTTCGTCTGCTCCGCCACCGGCTTCATGCTGCTCATCACCGGCCTGTACAACGTGCAGGGTCCGGACGGTGCAGCCCTCTACACCGGCATCGCCGGCATCGCGGCGGGCCCCGGCTATGTACAGACCGCCATGGAAAGCATGATGCCAGGCTTTGGCAACTACTTCGTCGCCATCGCCCTGTTCTTCTTCGCCTTCACCACCATCGTGGCCTACTACTACATCGCTGAAACCAACATCGCTTTTGTCAACCGCAAGATTAACCGCCCCTGGCTCACCTTCCTGCTGAAGATTGCGCTGATGGCTGCCACCGTCTACGGCACCGTCAAGACCGCCGATCTGGCCTGGGGCCTCGGTGACATCGGGGTCGGCCTGATGGCCTGGCTCAACATCGGTGCCATCCTGATGCTGCAAAAGCCGGCTTTCGCCTGCCTCAAGGACTACGAGGCACAGCTGGCCAAGGGTCTGGATCCCGTGTTCCACCCGGAAAAGCTCGGCATCAAGAACGCGGACTACTGGATTGAAAACCGCGCCGAAGTGAACCTGATGCGCGAGCAAACCGGCCACCCCTTCGAGGCGGACCCGGATTCCGTTGCCAAGTAATCAGACGGCACAATGCAAAATGGCAGCTTCGGCTGCCATTTTCATTTGTGTTGGATGGGTGAGGGGTTCAAAGCGCGTTGCGGCGCGGTCCGAATGGCAGGCGCCAGCGAAACAGGCTGTTGAGGGTCGCCCGCCACTGGTTGGGGCGCCCCAGGATCTGCCTCTGCAACCGGGTCTCTTCCTTGAGCATCGCCTCGTCGCTGCGGGCCCAGGCCTGATGGTAGAGCTGCTTGATCCCCGCCAGCGCGTCCGGCGACTTGGTGATCAGGGTCCTTGCGAACTCCCGCGCCGCGTCGAGGGGATCCTCGCAGACCCGGCTCACCAGCCCGAGGGACCTGGCCTCCTGGGCATCCAGCTCGCGGCCGCTCATGGCCAGCTCCATGGCAGTATCCATCCCCATCAGGTTGCGCAGGGTGACGCTGCCGCTCATGTCGGGGATGATGCCCCACTTGATCTCCATCACCGAGAAGCGGCAATCCGGGGTGCTGAAGCGAAAATCGGCGCCGAGCGCTATCTGCAGGCCGCCGCCAAAACAGACCCCCTGGGTCACCGCAATCACGGGCACCGGCAATTGATGCCAGCCATAGGCCACCCGCTGGGCCAGGTTGGTCGCCTCGTCCGCCTCGCGCTTGAGGATCTCCAGCGCCGCCACCGGCTGCTTCAGCATGGATTTCACATCCAGCCCGGCGCAGAACGCCCGCCCCTCCCCGTGCAGGATCACGGCCCGCAGCCCTTTTTGCCGGGATACTGCGTTCAGCGTCTCGTCGATGGCGTCGAACATGGCCCGATCCAGCGCGTTGAGCTTGTCCCCCCGGCAGAGCATCACCTCGGCGATCCCCTCCTGAAACACCCATTTGACCCTTGGCTTTTCCATCTCCGTCTTCGTCCTTTGATTCAACTGGTCATACCACAACGTTACCAGAGTGTTATGGGCAGGTACAGGGAGGCCGCCCCGGGCCTGCGACTAAAGTCGGCTGGCCCGGTGGTGGAGCCTTTGTCAGACTGGCCCCATGGTCACGGTGGAGCCTCTCATGTCACTTCTGTTCAATTTTGCCCGTCCACCGTTCGACGGCCTGGACGAGGAGGCACGCCAGCGGCTCGGTCAGCACCTCAGCATCTGCTACTTTCGCGCGGGCCAGACGGTGCAGCACGCCGGGGAGGAGCCCGCCGGGCTCTACCTCATCATCAAGGGGGCCGTGGAAGAGTCGGCCCCCCATCAATCCTTTGGCGACTATGGCGAGGGGGACATGTTCGACGTCCGTGCCCAGTTTGACGGGCACTGCCGCCACCGTTTCGCCGCCCTGGAAGATACCCTCTGCCAGCTCATTCCCCGCCCCGTCTTTCTGGCCCTGTGCGACGAGCACCCCCATATCGCCCGCTACTTCACCGCCACCCTGGCGGAGCGCCAGCGGGAGCAGGAGCGCCGCGGCCAGCTCGGACAGCAGAACCTGGCAGAGTTCATCCTGACCCGCATCGCTCCCGACCATCTGCAGGCGCCGCTCATCGTGGAAAGCAGCCTCTCGCTCCTGGCCGCCACCGAGGCCATGGTGGCCAGGGGCACCGACTGCCTGCTCTATCCCGGAGCAGACGGCAGCCTGAGCCTGGCCACCCGCAAGACCCTGCTCCACGCCCTCACCCTCAAGGGATTGCCGCTCAGTGCGCCGCTGGCGGTGCTGACTCCCACCCCGCTGACGGGTCTGCCACTGGGGAGCTATCTGTTCGATGCCCTGCTGCTGATGACCCGCCACCGCATCAAGCGCCTGGTCATCTGGCAGGGGCAGGAGGTGGCAGGCATCCTACATTTGACCCAGGTGCTCGGGCTCTTCTCCACCCACTCCCATGTGTTGACCCTGCGCATCGCCCGCGCCGACTCCCCGGCCGCCCTCGAGGCGGTCGCCCGGGAGCAGCAGCAGCTCATTCGCTCCCTGTTTGCCCAGGGGATCCACACCCTGTTCCTGATGAAGCTCATCGCCACCATCAACGAGCAGTTGATCGCCAAGGCCTTTTCCCTGGTGATCCCCGCGGCGCAGCAAGAGCAGGTGTGCCTGCTGATGCTGGGGTCGGAGGGGCGTGGCGAGCAGATCCAGAAAACCGATCAGGACAATGCCCTGATCCTGCCGGATGGCCTGCCGTGGCCCACCCAGTCGGCGGATCTGGCCGCCTTCAGCGCGCTGCTGGCGCGCCTGGGTTATCCCCCTTGCCCGGGCAGGGTGATGGTCAACAACCCGGCCTGGGTGAAGCCGCTTGACGGCTGGCTGCAAGGGATAGAGCAGGCCTGTGTGCGCGCCAGCGAAGCAGATCTGCTCTGGCTCGCCACCCTGGCCGATGCCCAGGCCATCACGGGAGATCGCGCCCGGCTCGCCCCCGTCGCCCGCCACCTGCGGGCCTGCCTCGCCGACCGGCCGGATCTGCTGGCGGAGATGGCAAGGGCCGCCGTCGCCTTTCACGCCCCCCTCACCCTCTTTGGCAGACTGGAGCAAGCCCCGGAGGGGCTGGATCTCAAGCGGGGCGGCCTCTTCCCCCTTGTCCACGGCGTCCGGGTGCTCTCCCTGGAGGCGGGGATCCTGGAGACCTCGACCACAGGACGCATCGAGGCCCTGGTGGGCCAGGGACGCCTCAGCCGGGACTATGGCACCAATCTGGCGGAGGCCTTCCGGCTGTTCATGCGGCTTCGGCTGCGCAGTCAGTTGCAGGAGGGAGACGGACGGGTGCGGGTGGCAGACCTCGGCCCCGCAGAGCGGGATCTGCTGCGCCATGCCCTGCACCAGGTGAAGAAGTTCCAGCAATGGCTCACCTTGCACTTTCGTCTTAGGCAATAGCGATGTGGATGCACTGGCGCCGCCGCTGGCTTGGCAGGACGTTTCGGGAGGGGGAGTTTGCCCCGCTCTTTGCCCGCCCTGCTGGCGACGAGTGGGTGGCGCTGGACTTCGAGACCACCAGCCTGGATCCGGCGCTGGCGGAGATCGTCTCCATCGGGGCGGTGCGCATCCGGGGCAACCGGATAGAGACGGGCGATGCCCTTGCCATCCGGGTCCAGGCTCCCGCCAGCCTGAGCGCCGGATCCGTGGTGATCCACGGCCTGCGCCATCAGGATCTGCAACAGGGAATGGCACTGGAGCCCGCGCTGCGCGCGCTGCTGGAGTTCATCGGCCCCCGTGAGCTGGTGGGATATCACATCGCCTATGACCTGCGCATTCTCAACCTCGCCTGCCAACGGCTGTGGGGGCTCACCCTGCCCCAGCGCGGCATCGAGGTGAGCCGCCTCTATCACGATCACCTCTATCGCCGCTATCCCGATGCCGCCATCGATCTGCACCTGGCCGCGATCTGTCGCCATCTGGCGCTGCCAGCCCTGCCCCCCCACGACGCCCTGAGCGATGCCGTCACCGCCGCCCTTGTCTTTGTACGCCTGCATCAGGGCGGCCCGCTGGCTTATCCCAAAGTCTAATTGTTCGAAAATAACATTTAATTCACATTTTGCTTACATGGACAGCCGTGCTGTCCGGTAGGGAACCCCTCATCCACCGCTGACATTCACTGTCATGGAGAACTGCAATGGAACAGCAACCGTATCTTCGGATCCAGCAAGATCCCAACTTCCAGGCACTGGTCGCCAAACGCCAGCGCTTCGCCTGGACCCTCTCCATCCTGATGCTGGGGCTCTACCTGGCGTTCATCCTGCTCATCGCCTTTGCACCGGGCTGGCTTGGCACCCCCTTGAGCGAAGGCTCCAGCATCACCCGTGGCATCCCGGTCGGGATTGGTCTCATCGTATCGGCCTTCGTGCTGACCGGTATCTACGTATTTCGTGCCAACGGCGAGTTCGACGAGCTGAACCAGAAGATCCTCAAGGGAGCGCAATCATGAAAGGCAAGTTTCTGCTGCCGCTGGCAGGTCTGATCTCCACCCCCTTGCTGGCGGCCGACGCCATCAGCGGCGAGGTGCAACGCCAACCCCTCAATATCTCGGCCATCGTGATGTTCGTGGTCTTCGTGGCCGCCACCCTGTTCATCACCTACTGGGCCTCCAAGCGCAACCGCTCGGCTTCCGACTACTACGCCGCCGGCGGGCGCATCACCGGCTTCCAGAACGGTCTGGCCATCGCCGGTGACTACATGTCCGCCGCCTCCTTCCTCGGCATCTCCGCCCTGGTCTATACCTCGGGCTACGACGGTCTCATCTACTCCATCGGCTTCCTGGTGGGCTGGCCCATCATCCTGTTCCTGATCGCGGAGCGGCTGCGCAACCTCGGCAAGTACACCTTTGCCGACGTGGCCTCCTACCGCCTCAAGCAGACCTCGGTGCGCAGCCTCTCCGCCAGCGGCTCCCTGGTGGTGGTCGCCCTCTACCTCATCGCCCAGATGGTCGGTGCCGGCAAGCTCATCGAGCTGCTGTTCGGCCTCCAATACCATGTGGCCGTGGTGCTGGTCGGGATCCTGATGGTGCTCTATGTGCTGTTCGGCGGCATGCTGGCCACCACCTGGGTACAGATCATCAAGGCGGTGATGCTGCTCTCCGGAGCCTCCTTCATGGCCATCATGGTGATGAAGTCCGTCAACTTCGACGTCGGTACCCTGTTCAGCGAAGCGGTCAAGGTGCATGCCAATGGTGCGGCCATCATGAGCCCGGGGGGCCTGGTCGCCGACCCCATCTCCGCCATCTCCCTTGGGCTGGCCCTGATGTTCGGTACCGCCGGTCTGCCCCACATCCTGATGCGCTTCTTTACCGTGAGCGATGCCAAGGAAGCCCGTAAATCGGTGTTCTATGCCACCGGCTTCATCGGCTACTTCTACATCCTCACCTTCATCATCGGCTTTGGCGCCATCCTGCTGGTCAGCACCAACCCGGACTTCAAGGACGCCACCGGCGCCCTGCTGGGGGGCACCAACATGGCGGCGGTCCATCTGGCCGATGCGGTGGGCGGCAGCCTGTTCCTCGGCTTCATCTCCGCCGTGGCGTTTGCCACCATACTGGCTGTCGTGGCCGGGCTGACCCTGGCGGGGGCCTCCGCGGTCTCTCACGACCTCTATGCCTGCGTCATCAAGGAAGGCAAGGCCAACGAGGCCGACGAGCTGCGCGTCTCCAAGATGACCACCCTGGTACTGGGTGTGGTCGCCATCGGCCTTGGCATCCTGTTCGAGAAGCAGAACATCGCCTTCATGGTGGGCCTGGCGTTCTCCATCGCGGCGAGCTGCAACTTCCCGGTGCTCTTCCTCTCCATGTTCTGGTCCCGCCTGACCACCCGTGGCGCCGTCTATGGCGGCTGGCTCGGTCTCATCAGCGCCGTGACCCTGATGATCCTGGGCCCCACCGTCTGGGTGAAAGTACTGGGCCATGCCCAGGCGATCTTCCCCTACGAATACCCGGCGCTCTTCTCCATGGGGCTGGCCTTCATCGGGATCTGGTTCTTCTCGGTCACTGACAAGTCCCAGGCAGCCTCCGACGAGCATGCGAAGTTCTTCCCGCAGTTCGTCCGCTCCCAGACCGGGCTCGGTGCCTCCGGCGCCTCCGCCCACTAAGTGGCATCCCACGCATCCAAGCCGGCCCAGTGCCGGCTTTTTTCATGACCGCCCCTCGCCTCCCCTCTGCAAGAGAGGCCGGAGCCCGTTGCCGGCCTGGTCGTGAAACCTTCCCCCCTGCAATGGGGCCAGATCACAGTTCCTGCTAAAACTTTCAGGGGATCTGTGCCATAATGCGCGCCATTTGACAGACCAACCGGGACATTCCAGTGCTTTCAAGCAACAACATCACCATGCAGTTCGGCGCCAAGCCGCTGTTTGAGAACATCAGCGTCAAGTTTGGCGGCGGCAACCGCTACGGCCTCATCGGTGCCAACGGCTGTGGCAAGTCCACCTTCATGAAGATCCTCGGCGGCGATCTCGAACCCACCGGCGGCAATGTGAGCCTGGATGTCAACGAGCGCATCGGTAAGCTGCGCCAGGATCAGTTCGCCTACGAAGAGATGCGCGTGCTGGACGTGGTCATGATGGGCCACACCGAGCTGTGGGCCGCCATCGCCGAACGCGATGCCATCTACGCCAACCTGGAAGCCACCGACGACGACTACATGAAGGCCGCCGAGCTGGAAGGCCTGGTCGCCGAATATGATGGCTATACCGCCGAATCCCGCGCAGGCGAGCTGCTGCTGGGTGCCGGTATTCCCATCGAGCAGCACAACGGCCCGATGAGCGAAGTGGCCCCGGGCTGGAAACTGCGGGTACTGCTGGCGCAGGCGCTCTTCTCCAACCCCGACATCCTGTTGCTGGACGAACCGACCAACAACCTGGACATCAACACCATTCGCTGGCTGGAGCAGGTGCTCAACGATCGTGAAAGCACCATGATCATCATCTCTCACGACCGTCACTTCCTGAACTCCGTCTGCACCCACATGGCGGATCTGGACTACGGCGAGCTGCGGGTCTACCCGGGCAACTACGACGAGTACATGCTGGCTGCCACCCAGGCCCGCGAGCGCCTGCTGGCCGACAACGCCAAGAAGAAGGCCCAGATCGCCGATCTGCAATCCTTCGTCTCCCGCTTCAGCGCCAACGCCTCCAAGTCCAGCCAGGCTACCTCCCGCCTCAAGCAGATCGACAAGATCAAGATTGAGGAAGTGAAGGTCTCCAGCCGTCAGAACCCCTTCATCCGCTTCGAGCAGGACAAGAAGCTCTACCGCAACATCCTGGAGATCGAAGGCGTCTCCAAGGGTTATGGCGACGGTCCCCTGTTCAAGGGGCTCAACATGATGCTGGAAGTGGGCGAGAAGGTCGCCATCCTGGGTACCAACGGGATCGGTAAGTCCACCCTGATCAAGACGCTGGTCGGTGCCCTGGCACCGGATACCGGCACCATCAAGTGGTCCGAGAACGCCCAGATCGGCTACTACGCCCAGGATCACGCCGAAGATTTCGACACCGATCTCAATGTGTTCGACTGGATGGCACAGTGGAAGCAGGAAAACGAAGACGAACAGGCGGTGCGCTCCGTGCTGGGTCGTCTGCTCTTCTCCCAGGACGACATCAAGAAGCCGGTCAAGGTGCTTTCCGGTGGTGAACAGGGCCGGATGCTGTTCGGCAAGCTGATGATGCAGCGCCCCAACATCCTGATCATGGATGAACCGACCAACCACCTGGACATGGAATCCATCGAATCCTTGAACCTGGCGCTGGAGATGTACAAGGGCACCCTGATCTTCGTCTCCCACGACCGCGAGTTCGTCTCCTCCCTGGCGACCCGCATCCTGGAACTGACCGAAGACGGCATCCGCGACTTCGGCGGCACCTACGAGGATTACCTGCGCACCCAGGGTGTGGTGTAATCCTCCGCTTTCAAGCAAAGCGATCAGAACCGGCGCCTCGTGCGCCGGTTTTTTTATGCCTGCTGGCAACGCCGAGCGGGATGCAAACCAGGACGATGCACGACTTAGCTCATCCCTGCAAGAGCAGGTAGCCGCCCCCTCTTGTACCGCGTACAGATAAAAAAACGGCTCCATCATGGAGCCGTTTTCACACTTGGGGCCGTGAGGCTGACTTACTCGACAGTGGCTTCCACGTCGGTGAAGTATTCGATCTTGGCCGCCTTGCGCAGCTCGTCGATCAGCGACTTGTAGTCGGCCTGTGCCTTGCCCTGACCCAGCTGACCTTGCAGCAGGCTCACCATCTGGGACGGCTCCTTGATGACGTTGACCTTGTCCAGCGCCACCACCACACGATCACCGTTGGCTTCGGTCACCAACTCGACGCTCGGCTTGCCATCGGTCGGATGGGGCATGCGGAACGCCTGGGTCACCAGGTTCTGGTCCATCTCCTGGGCGAAACGGGATACGCCGGTATGGGTATCCACTTTCAGACCCAGCGCGGTCAGGTCGACCTGAACGTTCTCACCGGCCTTGAGCTTGTCCAGCAGACCCTGGGCCTTGCCACGGGCCACTTCACTGGCCTTGTCGTGCTTGATGGCGGTGATCACCTGCTCTTTCACCTCGGCAAGCGGCTTGGCCGCCTTCGGCTGGTGACCCATGATGTGCAGCACCAGCGCCTTGCCGTCGGCCAGCTCGATCACGTCGGAGTTGGTGTTGTCATCGCGCAGCTGTTCGGAGAACGCCACGGAGAGCACCTTGGGATCATTGAGCGGTGCCGGCGCATCGGCCTGGCTGAAATAGCCGGTGGACTGCACCTGAAGGCCCATGGCTTCGGCGGTCAAGTCCAGGGAGTCCGGGTTCTCGAAGCTGCTGTCGGCCATCTTCTGCTGTTCGGCGAAGAACTGCTCCTTGGCCTTCTCAGACTGCAGACGGGCGATGGTATCGCTCATCACGTCCACGAAGGGCTTGGTCTTGGCCGGTTCGACGGCCAGCAGCTTGATGATGTGGAAGCCGAACGGACTCTTCACCACGGCGGAGAGATCGCCAGCCTTGGCCAGCGCGAACGCGGCTTTCTCGAAGGCAGGATCCATCACCCCTTTCTCGAACCAGTCGAGCTCCCCGCCCTTCTTCGCGGAGAAGGTATCGGAGGAGTCGGCCTTGGCCAGCGCGGCGAAATCGTCACCTGCCTTGGCCTTGGCCAGCACGGCCTCGGCTTTCTGCTCGGCGGCCTTTTCATCCTTGCCAAACGGGATCAGGATGTGCGCCACCTGACGGCGCTCGGGACGCTGGAACAGATCCTGATGCTGGTCGTAGTAATCCTGGGCATCCTGCTCGGTGACCTTGATGTTCTTGCCAAGGTTCGCGGCATCGAGCAGCAGATAGTCGACCTTGACCGTCTCGTCGTTCATGAAACGAGCGCTGTTGGCCTTGTAGAACTGCTCCACCTCGGCATCGCTCACCTCGATCCCGTCCACATAGGCGGAAGCGGCCAGACGGATCAGGCGCAGGTCACGGGTCTGGTTGTAGAGACGATCCAGTTGCTCGGCTTCACCCTTGAGGGCGAACTCCGATCCCAGCACGGCGCCCATCAATTGCTGGCGCACCATGTCCTGGCGCAGGGAGTCGCGGAACATCTCGGGGGTCATGCCGGCACGGCGAATGAGCTGCAGGTAGCGGTCATTGCTGAACTTGCCGTTCTCGGCAAACTCGGGCATGGCGACGATGGCCTGCTTGATCTGCTCATCGCTGACGCGCAGACCCAGGGAGCGGGCCTTGTCATCGATCAGCGCCTGATCGATCAGACGGTCCAGCACGCCACGGCGGAACTGTTTCATGTAATCGGGATTGGCGGCCAGCTGGTTGAAGGCCTCACCCATTTGGGATTCCATGCGGGCCCGCTCATTGCGGTAGGCATTCTCCAGTGCGGGGGCACTGATGTCATTGCCGTTGACGGTGGCGGGGGCGGTACGTGCCGGGCCATTCAGGTAGCTGCCTACGCCGGCCAAGGCAAAGGAGAGGATGATCAGGCCCAAGATAACCTTGGCTACCTTGCCCTGCGCCCCTTCGCGTAGTTTATCCAACATCATGTTTGTACTTATGCTCCCGAACTCGATGGGCGTAAATAATGAAAAGGCGCACCGATTGCGATGCGCCTTGGTCAAGCAGTATGAGGGAGAGCCCTCTCACTTGTCTGGTCAGAGACCAAGGACGGTGCCGATAGATATCAGCGACCGGCTTAGTTGACCGCGTCTTTCAGGGCCTTGCCGGCTTTGAAGGCAGGAACTTTACCGGCAGCGATTTCGATGGTCGCACCAGTTTGCGGGTTGCGGCCGGAACGGGCTGCACGCTCGCGAACGGCGAAAGTACCGAAACCAACCAGAGCAACCTGGTCACCCTCTTTCAGGGCTTCGCCCACGGCATCGATGAAGGCATCCAGCGCACGGCCAGCGGCAGCTTTGGAGATATCAGCACCGTCTGCAATCTTGTCAATCAGTTGAGATTTATTCACTCTTATATTCCCCTTTTATCGAACATCGCTGCGGCGCTGATTTCCCTGGCCACAACAAGTGGAGGTTTTATAACAAGCCTCCTGATCAGTTGCAAGTGACAATCTGGCGCAAACCCGCGCCACATCACGCATTGCGACTCATCATGAGTACCCGATCGGTGGTCAAGGCTACTTCCGTTGTCCGGTGCATGCAAGCCTTAACCACCCCCCGAATGCGCCAAATTTGCGGCGCATCAACATTTACACGACAGAAACGCGTTCGAAACCTTGCGGATTGTCCTGCAACGCCAGTGCAAGCACCTCATCAATCCAGCGAACCGGATAGATTTCAAGATCTTGTTTGACGTTGGCCGGGATCTCCTCGAGGTCACGTTCGTTCTCTTTCGGGATCAGCACACGCTTGATGCCACCACGGTGGGCCGCCAGCAGTTTCTCCTTGAGACCACCGATGGGCAGCACCTCGCCACGCAGGGTGATTTCACCCGTCATCGCCACGTCGGCACGCACCGGGTTGCCGGTGAGGCTGGAGACCAGGGCGGTACACATGGCGATACCGGCGCTCGGGCCGTCTTTCGGGGTCGCCCCTTCCGGCACGTGCACGTGGATGTCGCGCTTCTCGTAGAAGTCGCCGTTGATACGCAGCTTCTCGGCACGGGCCCGCACCACCGTCATGGCCGCCTGGATGGACTCCTGCATCACGTCACCGAGGGAACCGGTGTAAGTGAGCTTGCCCTTGCCCGGCATGTTGGTGGTCTCGATGGTGAGCAGATCGCCCCCCACTTCGGTCCACGCCAGCCCGCACACCTGACCAATCTGGTTCTGGTCGGTGGCCTTGCCATAGTCAAAGCGCTGTACCCCCAGGAACTCCTTGAGGTTCTCCTGGTTGACCTGAACATGCTTGATGCTCTTGTCCAGCAGGATGCGTTTGACTGCCTTGCGACAGATTTTGGAGATTTCACGCTCCAGGCTGCGCACACCCGCCTCGCGGGTGTAGTAGCGAATCACCCCGATCAGCGCCGAATCCTCGATGGTGATCTCGGAAGGCTTCAGGCCGTTGCGCTGGATCTGCTTGGCAACCAAGTGCTGCTTGGCAATGTTGAGCTTCTCGTCCTCGGTGTAACCGGACAGACGGATCACTTCCATCCGGTCCAGCAGCGGACCCGGGATGTTCATGGAGTTGGAGGTGGCCACGAACATCACGTCCGACAGGTCATAATCCACTTCCAGATAGTGATCGTTGAAGCTGCTGTTCTGCTCGGGATCCAGCACCTCCAGCAGGGCGGAAGCGGGATCGCCACGCATGTCCGAGCTCATCTTGTCGATTTCGTCGAGCAGGAACAGCGGGTTCTTCACGCCGACTTTCGCCATCTTCTGGATGAGCTTGCCGGGCATGGAGCCGATGTAGGTACGACGGTGACCACGGATCTCCGCCTCGTCACGCACCCCACCCAGGGCCATGCGCACATACTTGCGGCCGGTGGCCTTGGCGATGGACTGGCCCAGGGAGGTCTTGCCCACCCCGGGAGGCCCGACCAGGCAGAGGATGGGACCCTTGAGCTTGTTCACACGCGCCTGCACTGCCAGGTATTCGAGGATGCGATCCTTGACCTTGTCCAGGCCATAGTGATCCGCATCCAGCACCTCCTGGGCCTTGCCCAGGTCTTTCTTGACCTTGGAGCGGGCCTTCCAGGGCACCTGAACCATCCAGTCCACATAGCTGCGCACCACGGTGGCTTCCGCCGACATGGGGGACATCATCTTGAGCTTGGCGAGCTCGGCCTGGGCCTTCTCGCGGGCATCCTCCGGCATCCCGGCCTCTTCAATCTTGCGATTGAGGGCTTCGAATTCATCCGGGCTGTCTTCCAGCTCACCCAGCTCTTTCTGGATGGCCTTCATCTGCTCGTTGAGGTAATACTCCCGCTGGCTCTTCTCCATCTGCTTCTTGACCCGGGAGCGGATGCGTTTCTCGACCTGCAACAGGTCGATCTCCGACTCCATCATGGCCATCAGAAACTCGATGCGCTCGGACACGGAGGCGATTTCCAGCACCTTCTGCTTGTCTTCGAGCTTGAGCGGCATGTGGGCAGCCATGGTATCGGCCAGGCGCGCCGCATCGTCGATCGCCGAAATCGAGGTGAGTACCTCGGGCGGGATCTTCTTGTTGAGCTTGATGTAACCTTCGAACTGGCCGATGGCAGAGCGCACCAGCACGTCCTGATCCTTCTCCTCGATGGGGGCGGACGCGATGTACTGGGCCTCCCCGACAAAGAAGTCGCGATCGTCGATCATCCGCTCAAGGCGGGCACGCTGGCCCCCCTCCACCAGCACCTTGACGGTGCCGTCCGGCAGCTTGAGCATCTGCAGAATATTGGCCACTGTCCCGACGGAGAAAATTTCCTCCACCGTCGGTTCGTCAGTCGACGCATCCTTCTGGGCCACCAGCAGGACTTTCTTGTCCTGCTCCATGGCCGCTTCCAGACAGCGAATGGATTTTTCCCGCCCCACAAAGAGTGGAATGACCATGTGGGGATAGACCACCACGTCACGAAGAGGCAGGACGGGAATCTCGATGCGTTCTGAACGCTCTAGGTTCATATATGTCCTCTCGGCTTGTTATACCGTTGGCAAAGGCTTGGCTGAGTATATGGGGGCGCAAAGATGAGATTCAATCGCCTTGGCCGTAAAAAGCATGAAAGGGGCAAAAAGCCCCTTTATGTGATTAAAAATCAGACAGTTACTCTGAGGCTGCGGCCTGAGTCTCGGGATTGTCGTAGATCATCAGGGGCGCGGAGTCTCCCTTGATCACCGTCTCGTCGATCACCACCTTGCTGACCCCTTTCAGGGAGGGCAGGTCATACATGGTGTCGAGCAGTACGGCCTCGACAATGGAACGCAGACCCCGGGCACCGGTTTTGCGCTCCATGGCCTTGCGGGCAATGGCATTGAGCGCGTCGTCACGAAACTCCAGCTCCACCTCTTCCAGGGCAAACAGCGCGGCATACTGCTTGGTCAGCGCGTTCTTCGGCTCTTTCAGGATCTGGATGAGGGCAGCCTCGTCAAGCTCGGTCAGGGTCGCGACCACCGGCAGACGACCGATGAACTCGGGGATGAGACCGTACTTGATGAGATCTTCCGGCTCCACCTTGGCAAAGTTCTCGCTCAGGGTTGCCTTGGCATTCTTGGATTTCACCTCGGCGCCAAAACCGATGCCGGTGCCCTTGACGGAGCGCTGCTCGATCACCTTGTCCAGCCCCGCGAAGGCACCACCACAGATGAAGAGGATCTTGGAGGTATCGACCTGCAAAAACTCCTGCTGCGGGTGCTTGCGACCGCCCTGGGGCGGCACGGAGGCGATGGTGCCTTCGATCAGTTTCAGCAGTGCTTGCTGCACCCCTTCCCCGGAGACGTCGCGGGTGATGGAGGGGTTGTCCGACTTGCGGGAGATCTTGTCGATCTCGTCGATGTAGACGATACCTCGCTGGGCCTTCTCCACGTCGTAGTCGCACTTTTGCAGCAACTTCTGGATGATGTTCTCCACGTCCTCGCCCACGTAACCGGCTTCGGTCAGGGTGGTGGCATCGGCCATGGTGAAGGGCACATCCAGCAGACGAGCCAGGGTCTCGGCCAGCAGAGTCTTGCCGCTGCCGGTGGGGCCAATCAGCAGGATGTTGGATTTGCCCAGCTCCACGCCACCGGACTCGCTGCCGCTGCGAAGACGCTTGTAGTGGTTGTAGACAGCCACTGCCAGCACCTTCTTGGCGTACTCCTGACCGATCACGTAGTCGTCCAGATGGGCGCGGATTTCATGAGGGGTCGGCAGCTCGCTACCATCGCGCTTGGGAGAGATCTCGCGGATCTCTTCGCGGATGATGTCGTTGCACAGCTCGACACACTCATCACATACGTAGACGGAAGGGCCAGCGATCAGCTTGCGCACTTCATGCTGGCTTTTGCCGCAGAAAGAGCAATACAGCAGCTTGTCGCCCTCACCCTTGCGTTTCTCTGTCATTCAGCGACCTCGTTTTATCAATAGAGGATGGATCGTCCTGTTGAGTTTACAACAGGACGGGGTACCCTGCTCAGCCGCGCTGGCTCAGGATGCCGTCAACCAGACCATAGGCAACGGCCTGCTCGGCGGACATGAAGTTGTCACGGTCGGTGTCGCGCTCGATGGTAGCCATGTCCTGACCGGTATGGAACGCCAGACGATCGTTCAGGGTATTCTTGATTTTCAGGATCTCCTGGGCATGGATCTGGATGTCAGAAGCCTGCCCCTGGAAGCCGCCCAGCGGCTGGTGGATCATCACTCGGGCATTGGGCAGGCAGAAACGCTTGCCCTTGGCGCCACCGGCCAGCAGGAAGGCCCCCATGGAGCAGGCCTGCCCCATGCAGACGGTGCTTACGTCCGGCTTGATGAACTGCATGGTGTCATAGATGGACATACCCGCAGTGACGGCGCCACCCGGCGAGTTGATGTAGATGCTGATGTCCTGATCCGGGTTCTCGGACTCCAGGAACAGCAGTTGGGCCACCACCAGGTTCGCCATGTGATCCTCGACTTGACCGGTCAGGAAGATCACCCGCTCTTTCAGCAGACGGGAATAGATGTCGTAGGAACGCTCCCCTTTCGCGGTTTGCTCTACCACCATCGGGATGAGCGCATTGCGTGGGGATTCAGTCACATCGTTATAGTTCTTGTACATAAGGCATTGTCCCTAAAATAAAATGGCCCGAGTGGAGATCACACGAGCCATTATACTTAACAGTTTTGACCTTAAGTCAAATGTTCTTAGGCAGCGGCACCGGACTTGTTGATCACTTCGTCGAAGGCAACTTCTTTCTCGGTGACTTGCGCCTTGGACAGGATCAGATCGATGGCTTGATCTTCAATGGCCAGGTTGCGCACGCCGTTCAGCATCTGCTCGTTCTGCTGATAGTACTCGATCACTTCTTTCGGATCTTCGTAGGCAGTGGCCATGGACTCGATGATGCTGGTCACACGGGCGTCGTCAGCCTTGATCTCGTTGGTGCGGATGACGTCACCCAGCAGCAGACCAACGCGGACACGGCGCTCGGCCTGGGCCTGGAACAGCTCGGCCGGCAGCTCGGGGGCGTTGCCGCCCTGGAAGCCACCGAAGCGCTGCAGAGCCTGCTGACGCAGGGTGTCGATTTCCTGGGCAACGGCAGCCTTCGGCAGATCGATCTGGTTGGCTTCAACCAGGCCGTTCAGTACCTGCTCTTTCACGCTGTTTTTCAGGGCCTGGGCCAGTTCGCGCTCCATGTTCTTGCGCACTTCTGCTTTCAGCTCTTCAACGGAACCGCTCTCGATGCCGAAACGCTTGACGAACTCTTCGGTCAGCTCGGGCAGCACCTGCTCTTCAACCTTGTGCAGCTTGGAGGCAAACTTGGCAGCCTTGCCCTTCAGGGCTTCGGCGTGGTAGTCAGCCGGGAAAGTCACCTCGATGGTGAACTCGTCGCCCGCTTTCTTGCCCAGGATGGCGTCTTCGAAGCCCGGGATCATGCGGCCAGCGCCCAGTTCCAGGGTGAAGCCTTCAGCCTTGCCACCATCGAACTCTTCACCGTCGATGGAACCGACGAAGTCCATGGTCACACGCATGCCGTTGGCGGCAGCCACAGCGGCTTCAGTCCAGGTGGCGTGCTGCTTGCGCAGGGTGTCGATCATGTTTTCCAGGTCGCTGTCCTTCACGGTGGCAACCGGCTTCTCGACCTTGATGCTTTCCAGACCGGCAACTTCGAACTCCGGATACACTTCGAAAGTGGCGGTGAATTCGAAATCCTGACCTTCTTTGATCTCTTTCGGATCCATGGTCGGGGCGCCAGCCGGGCTCAGTTTGTTCTCGATGATGGCCTTGATGAAGTTGTTCTGCATCATTTCATCGGCAACGCGGGCGTGAGCCATGGCACCGAACATCTTCTTGATGATGGCAACCGGAGCCTTGCCAGGACGGAAACCGTCGATGCGACGGGTTTTGGCCAGGCCATTCAATTCTTTGCGCACGGCGGCGTCAACGGTAGCGGCCGGTACAGTGATGGTAAGACGGCGTTCCAGACCCTGGGTTGTCTCTACAGAAACTTGCATTCTTTTACCTCGTTCAACTCAGCACTGCGTGCTGACCCTTTATTGCCCCCGGGCAAGCCCGGAGTCTTCCTGTTTATAAAGACAACGACTGTCTTTGTGATGAGAAAATATGACGCGACATTATAGCGGCGTGCAGTGGTCGCGTCGAGCCGCACATCCCCCATCCGGGGCACAGACAGCACAATTTGCGCAAGACTTTCTCCTATATGGGGAAGCCTTGCACCGAGTTCAAGCGTTCCATCCGCAATAATTTGCACTGGCTCACTCTTTTTCACGGCGAACGGGCCATTTTGATCGCCATCCACCGCCCATCGGGCACAAAAATGGCGTACTGCGACCCAAATTGTCCACCTTCTCGCCTGTGCCATTGCGTCCCCCGGCCGGGCTCGCTATGGTGACAACCAATTTACGTGCTGCTGGAGTCACCCACATGTCCTTTTTCCGCTTCTTGTTCAATCTGCTCTGGTTCGTGCTGGGAGGCGTCTTCATGGGGCTGGCCTGGTGGCTGGCGGGGCTGCTCTGCTTCGTCTCCCTCATCGGGATCCCCTGGGGACGCGCCTGCTTCGTCATCGGCACTTTCACCTTCTTCCCGTTTGGCAAGCAGGCGGTGAGCCGCAAGAGCATGACGGGCCAGAGCGACATCGGCACCGGTGCCCTGGGGCTGATTGGCAACATTCTCTGGTTTGTGCTCATCGGGGTCTGGCTGGCCATCGGCCACATCGCCTCGGCGCTGGCCTGTTTCGTCACCATCGTCGGCATCCCGTTCGGCATCCAGCACCTCAAGCTGGCCCTCATCAGCCTGGCCCCCATCGGCCAGATGATAGTGACCAACCACGAGGCCGAATCGGGCCGCTACATCCGCTGACGGCCCATCTCAGGCTATCCTTGCGGGTGGAAAAAAGGGCAGACTAGGGTCTGCCCTTTTTCATTGCCCCATTCGAGGTCTTCCATGCTGCCCAGCCATTTTTTTGCCAACCTCGCTCGTATGCGCCTCATCTACCGCTGGCCCCTGATGCGCAACATCCAGCCCGAAAACATCGCCGAGCACAGCTTGCAGGTCGCCATGGTGGCCCACGCCCTCGGCCTTATCAGCAATCGCCTGTTCGGCGCTCAGGTGGATGCAGACCGGGCCGCCGTCATGGCCCTCTACCACGACAGCAGCGAGGTGCTGACCGGGGATCTGCCCACCCCGGTCAAGTACTTCAATCCCGAAATCGCCCGTGAATACAAGAAGATTGAGCTTGCCGCCGAGCAGCGCCTGCTGGGCATGTTGCCGCCTGAGCTGGTCGAGGACTTTCGCCCCCTGCTCGACTCCGGCGCCCAGGACGAGGCCCTCACCAGCCTGGTGAAGGATGCAGACACCCTCTGCGCCTACACCAAGTGTCTGGAGGAGCTGAGCGTCGGCAACCGGGAGTTCGAGCCCGCGCGAAAGCGCCTCGAGCAGATGCTGGACGCCAGGATGAACCCCGCCATGCGCTACTTCATCGATGTCTTCGTGGGGAGTTTTTCACTGCCTCTCGATGAGTTGAATGCCCATTGATGCCATCAACACGGCACCGGGCATCATCTCCTCCTGCGTATTGCCCCGATAACCGCCACTTCGGGGGTTTCCCCACAAAAGAGTGACAATAAAAAGGGCCCCGCAGGGCCCTTTATCACATCCATGGGCATCAATGCCCCAGTTCCCGGGACGGCACCAGGCCGCTCGCCCGCCAGGCGGGATAGAGGGTCGCCACCAGGCTCATCAGGATGGCGGCGCCGGTCACGATGAGCAAGTCCTGCATGTGCAGCTCGGTCGGCAGGAAGTCGATGAAGTAGATGTCCGGATTGAGGAAACGGTGCCCGATCACCCCTTCGATGGCGCTCAGGATCTGGGTCAGCTTGCTGGAGAGCAGGCCGCCCAGCAGGGCGCCTAGCAAGGCTCCCGCCACCCCGTTCACCATCCCCTGGATGACGAAGGTGAGCCGGATCTGGCCCGGGCTCGCCCCCATGGTCTTCAAGATGGCGATCTCGCTGCGCTTCTCGTTCACCGCCATCACCAGGGTGGAGACGATGTTGAAGCAGGCCACCGCCACCACCATCAGCATCACCACGTACATCACGGTGCGCACCATCTGGATGTCCTGATAGAGATAACCCTGACGGCTCATCCAGCTGCTGATATAGACGTAGTGCGGGAATTTCTGGGCCGCCGCCACCGTGATGGACTGGGCCTTGAGCACGTCGCTCACCTTGAGGCTGAACCCCTCCACCGCGCTGCCCATGCCGGTGATGGCCTGGGCGTCCGCCAGGTGCATGAAGCCGAGCAGGCCGTCGAGCTGGCCACCGATCTCGAGCAGCCCTACCACGGTGAGCACCTCCCGTTTCGGGTTCTTGATGCCGGCGGCATCACCCGCCTGGGGCAGCAGCAGGGTGACGGTGTCCCCTGTCTTGACCCCCAGCTTGTCGGCGATGATCTTGCCGAGGATGACCCCGTGTTCACCCGCCTGCAGCTCGCGAAGGCCCCGACCCGTCATGAAGTTGCCCGCATCGGAGAGATTGGCTTCCAGCTCCGGCAGCACCGCACGCAGCTGGACCCCCTTGAGGGCGGAGCCGTGCTCCAGCAGGCCGTCCAGGCGAATGACGGGCGCAGCCGCCTCCACCCCGGGCTGGGCCAGCAGGTAGTCCCTGAGCCTCGGCCAGTCAGGCAGCGGCGCTTCCATGCCGATGAGCTCACCGTGGGGGACCACGGAGAGCACCCGGTTCTTGAGCTCCCGCTCGAACCCGTTCATGGCGGAGAGGCCAAGAATGAGGGCCATCACCCCGAGGGCGATGCCGATGAGGGAGGAGGCCGAGATAAAGGCGATGAAGCCGTTGCGGCGGCGGGAGCGGCTGTAACGCAGGCCCAGGAACAGGGGCAGCGGCTTGAACATCAGGCGACCTCCGCCATGATGCCGCTCACCAGGGTGACCCGGCGGTGGAGCTTGGCGGCCAGGCTCAAGTCATGGGTCACCACCACGAACGCGGTGCCAAGCTCGCGGTTGAGCTCGCACAAGAGCTCATAGACGGCGGTGGCGCTGGCATGATCCAGGTTGCCGGTGGGCTCGTCCGCCAGCACCAGGCTGGGTTCGTTGACCAGGGCACGGGCGATGGCCACCCGCTGGCGCTCACCACCGGAGAGCTCGGACGGTCTGTGGTTGAGACGGTGGGAGAGCCCCACCCGCCCCAGCATCTTGCTCGCCTTCTCGGTGGCGCTGGCCACCGACTCACCGGCGATCAGCAGCGGCATGGCCGCATTTTCCAGCGCGCTGAATTCCGAGAGCAGGTGGTGGAACTGGTAAACGAAACCCAGCTCCTGGTTGCGAAACCTCGCCTGGGTGCGGCTGTCCCAGCCATGGATGTCCTGCCCCTTGAACAGCACGGCGCCGCTGGAAGGGTTGTCCAGCGCCCCCATCAGGTGCAGCAGGGTGGTCTTGCCGGAGCCCGAGCTCCCCACCACCGCCAGCATCTCCCCGGGGGCGACGTCCAGCTCGATCCCCTTGAGTACCTGGGTCTCCAGATTGCCCTCTTTGTAGACATGATTGAGGGCCTGGCAGCGCAGCAGCGGCTCGCAGGAGACGGATTGATTCATAACGGGGGCTCCACTTGCACCAGTAACAACAGAAGATGAATTATTCATAACGCAGCGCCTCCGCCGGTTTGACCCGGGCCGCGCGGGAGGCCGGGTAAAGGGTGGCACTGAAGCTGAGCAGCACGGCGCCCAGCAAAATGGTCATGACCTGGGCCGGCTCGACGATGACCGGCAGACCGCTGCCCCCCGCCGCCATATAGAGGTTGAGCCCAAGGGCATTGAGCAGAGGATTGAGGCCGAAGCAGAGCGCCAGCCCCGCCAGCCCCCCGAACAGGGCGCCGATGACGCCGCTCGACGCCCCCAGCACCATGAAGATCTTGACGATGCCGGATTCGCTCATGCCCATGGTACGCAGGATGGCCACCTCCCCTTCCTTGTCGGTGACCACCATCACCAGGGCGGAGAGGATGTTGAAGGTGGCGACCGCGATGATCAGCACCAGCATCAGCCCCATCATCCGTTTTTCCATGGCCACCGCCTGGAACAGCTCGCCGCGCTCGCGGCGCCAGTCCTGCCACTCCAGCCCGTCCGGCAACGCGGTCTTCACCACCTCGTCGGCGGCGAAGGGATCGTCCAGCCAGAGGCGAATGCCGCCCACCTTGTCTGCGGGCAGGCGCAGCATGCGCTGGGCATCCCCCAGGGCAATCAGGGCCACCTGGCTGTCCACGTCGGCGCCGACCCCGAAAATGCCGGAGACGGTGAAAAGACGCTGGGCCGGCACCCGGCCAAAGGGGGTAAAGCGGGTACCTTCGGTCAGAATGAGACGCACCTGGTCGCCGATGGAGACCTTGAGTCGGCTGGCCACCCCCTGCCCCAGCACGATGTGGTATTCACCGGCCTGCAGGCTGTCAAGGCGCCCTCCCAGCATCTGGGCGTGCAGGATGTCATCCTTGGGCCAGCGGGCGGGATCGATCCCCTGCACGCTCACGCCGGTGAGCTGACCCGGGCTTTGCAGCATGCCTTCGCTGTCGAGCATGGGGGCCGTGGCCACCACGTGGGGCAAGCCGGCCAGATCGGGCAGACCTTCGGGCTCGGCCTCGATGCGTCCGGCCTGATTGGTCACCACCACATGGGGGATCACCCCGAGGATGCGCCCCTTGAGCTGGCCTTCGAACCCGTTCATCACCGAGATCACCACCATCAGGGCGGCGACCCCGATGGCGATGCCAAAGGTGGAGAACAGGGAGATAAAGGAGACGAAGCGGTTACTGCGTCGCGAGCCTGCATAACGCAGGCCGATGGCCAGCGACAGTGGCTGAAAAAGTCCGGTCTTCAAGGATATCTACGTTGCCAACGAAATAAGATACCGGATAATAAAGGGAAACCGTCTATGACAACAAGGGATAGCCTCCATGCAGGAACAGTTCTTCAGCGTCACCCATGCCACGCCGGTCAATGTGATCCCCATGCCGGCCGACTTTCGTCTGCCGACGCTGGAGGCCCTGGAGGCCGAGTTGCCCGAGCCGTTTCGCATCGCCTCCGCCATCACCTCCATCGATCTGGTGAGCAGCCGGTTGCTGCGCAGCCAGAACGAGTCCATGCACGATCTGGTGGAGATCATCAACCAGCAGTCCCGCAAGATCGACATGATCATGGGCTATGTGCTGGCGGCCCAAGATCACCCCGAGCACCGCTTCCACACCCTGCGCTTTGGCGCCGGGCAGCTCACCTACCTGCACCCCCACCAGGGGCACGGGGAGGCCCCCGCCCTGCACCAGATCGTGCGGCTCAAGATCTTCCTGCGGGAAGAGGCCTCCGCCGTCTACTGCTACGGCGAGGTCGTGCAGCGGGACGCCGGAGAGCATGGCACCCACGTGGTGCTCGACTACGTGCGCATCCGCGAGGATGACCGGGAGCTGCTGGTGCGCGCCAGCCTGCATGTGCAGTCGAAACAGCTCAAGCTGCGTGCCCAGGAACGTCAGCGCTAACCCAGGTCCATGTCAAAAGAACGCCAACAGTAAAAGACTCCGATGATGCCAATGACCCTCCCCGCCTTGCCCGCCAAAGCGGGCCAGAAGACAACGTTCGGCCAGCTGGTCGGCAGCAGCCTGGCTCTGGTTGCCGCCCGCCTCACCCGGGAAGCCCGAAGACCCGTCCTGCTGGTCACCGCCGATACCCCGAGCGCCCTGCGCCTTGAACAGGAACTGGGGTTCCTGCTGGCGGATCAGGATTGCCCGGTGCTGCTGTTCCCGGACTGGGAGACCCTGCCCTACGACAGCTTCTCTCCCCACCAGGACATCATCTCCCAGCGCCTCGAGACCCTCTACCAGTTGCCGCAGATGCGCCACGGCGTGCTCATCGTGCCCATCTCCACCCTGATGCTGCGCACGGCGCCCCAGGCTTATCTCGACAAATACAGCCTGATGGTCACAAGCGGCCAGCGCCTCAACCTGCTGCAGCTGCGCGGGCGTCTGGCGGAGGCGGGCTACGTGGCGGTGGAACAGGTGCTGGAGCACGGCGAATTCGCCGCCCGCGGCTCCCTGCTGGATCTCTTCCCCATGGGGAGCAGCCGCCCCTATCGCATTGATTTTTTCGACGACGAGGTGGACTCCATCCGCCCGTTCGACCCCGAGACCCAGCGCTCCAGCGAGCCGGTGAAGTCGGTGAGCCTCCTGCCCGCACGGGAATTTCCCACCGACGAGGGGGCCATCGAGCTGTTTCGTGGCCAGTATCGCGAACAGTTCGAGATCTCCCGCGCCGAGGGCTCCGTCTATCAGGAGGTGAGCAAGGGGCGCTGGCCCGCCGGCATCGAATACTACCTGCCGCTCTTCTTCAA
The DNA here is from genome assembly GCF_041402625.1 of Aeromonas sp. S19(2024). Taxonomy (NCBI): domain Bacteria; kingdom Pseudomonadati; phylum Pseudomonadota; class Gammaproteobacteria; order Aeromonadales; family Aeromonadaceae; genus Aeromonas; species Aeromonas sp. S19(2024). Next base: position 219,922 of record NZ_JBGLQU010000003.1, on the reverse strand, counting down.
CCAGACCGCCAGCCTGTTTGACTACCTGCCAGGCAACACCCTGCTGCTCACCGTGGGGGAGATCTACCCCGCGGCCCAGCGCTTCTGGAACGACATCGGCCAGCGCTATGAAGACAGACGCTGGGACAACACCCGTCCCCTGCTGCCGCCCCAGCAGATCTATCTGCCGGTGGAGCAGCTCTTCGCCGCCCTCGGGGACTATGGCGCCGTGCGTCTGCAGGAGGCGACCGTTGACGGTGGAGCGGGTCAGCAGGATCTGCCCCTCGCCCCCCTGCCGGATCTGCAGCTCGACCACAGCAAGGAGCAACCCCTGCTGGCCCTTGACGGCTTCCTGCAAGGCTTTGCCGGGCGCACCCTGTTTGCGGTGGAGTCCGAGGGGCGGCGCGAGGGGCTCGGGGATCTGCTTGCACGGATCAACCTGCAACCCCGGGAGTTTGCCTCCCTCGACGCCTTCCTCTCGAGCGATGCGCGCCACGGGCTGCTGGTCTGTCCCCTGGAGCGGGGCTTCCTGCTGCAAGAGCCCGGCCAGATGCCCCTTGCCCTCATCACCGAGGCCGAGCTGCTCGGCGGCAAGATCCGCAGCAAGCGCCAGCGGGACAAGAGCAAGAACCTGAGCTCGGATGCGGTGATCCGAAACCTGGGCGAGCTGACCCAGGGCCAGCCGGTGGTGCACCTGGATCACGGGGTCGGTCGCTACCTGGGGCTCGAGACCATCGATGCCGGCGGCCTGCCCACCGAGTTTCTGACCCTGGAATACGCCGGCGGCGACAAGCTGTTCGTGCCGGTCACCAGTTTGCACCTGATCAGCCGCTACACCGGCTCGGACAACCCGCCCAGCCACAAGCTCGGCGGCGAGGCCTGGGTCAAGGCGCGGCGCAAGGCGGCGGAGAAGGTGCGGGACGTGGCGGCCGAGCTGCTGGATGTCTATGCCATGCGGGCAGCCCGTCACGGCTTTGCCTTCAAACACGACCGGGAGGCCTACCGCCAGTTTGCCGCGAGCTTCCCGTTCGAGGAGACCGAGGATCAGCTCAACGCCATCAACGCTGTGCTCGGCGACATGTGTCAGGCCAAGAGCATGGACCGCCTGGTGTGCGGCGACGTGGGCTTTGGCAAGACCGAAGTGGCGATGCGGGCGGCGTTTGTGGCCGTGCATGGCGGCAAGCAGGTGGCCGTGCTGGTGCCCACCACCCTGCTCGCCCAGCAGCACTATGACAACTTCCGCGACCGCTTCGCCAACTGGCCGGTGCGGGTGGAGGTGCTGAGCCGCTTCCGCTCCGCCAAGGAGCAGAGCGCCGTGATGAAGGAGATGGCCGAGGGCAAGGTGGACATCATCATCGGCACCCACAAGCTGCTCGGCGCCGATCTCACCTTCAAGGATCTGGGGCTGCTCATCGTCGACGAGGAGCACCGCTTCGGCGTGCGCCAGAAGGAGAAGATCAAGGCGCTGCGGGCCGACGTGGACATCCTCACCCTCACCGCGACCCCCATTCCCCGCACCCTCAACATGGCGATGTCCGGCATGCGGGATCTCTCCATCATCGCCACCCCGCCCGCCAAGCGCCTGGCCATCAAGACCTTCGTGCGCCAGCACGAGCCGGCGGTGGTGCGCGAGGCGGTGCTGCGGGAGCTGAAGCGTGGCGGCCAGGTCTACTACCTGCACAACGACGTGGAGAGCATCGAGAAGTGCGCCAGCGACCTCGCGGAGCTGGTGCCGGAGGCGCGCATCGGCATCGCCCACGGCCAGATGCGCGAGCGGGAGCTCGAGCGGGTGATGTCGGACTTCTACCACCAGCGCTTCAACCTGCTGGTCTGCACCACCATCATCGAGACCGGCATCGACGTGCCGAGCGCCAACACCATCATCATGGACCGGGCGGATCATCTCGGTCTGGCCCAGCTGCACCAGCTGCGGGGCCGGGTCGGTCGCTCCCACCACCAGGCCTATGCCTACCTGCTCACCCCCCATCCCAAGCTGATGACCAAGGATGCGGCCAAGCGGCTGGAGGCCATTGCGTCCCTCGAAGATCTCGGTGCCGGCTTTGCGCTCGCCACCCACGATCTGGAGATCCGGGGCGCGGGCGAGCTGCTGGGCGACGATCAGAGCGGCCAGATTGAATCGGTCGGCTTCACCCTCTACATGGAGATGCTGGAGCAGGCGGTGGAGGCGCTCAAACATGGCAAGGAGCCGTCCCTGGAGCAGCTGATGAGCCAGCATACCGAGGTGGAGCTGCGCCTGCCCGCCTTGCTCCCGGACGACTACATCCCGGACGTCAACATGCGGCTCTCCATGTACAAGCGCATCGCCAGTGCGGCGGACGAGCAGGAGCTGCGGGAGCTCAAAGTGGAGCTCATCGATCGCTTCGGTCTCTTGCCGGAGCCGACCAAGACGCTGATGGAGCTGGCCGCCTTCCGCCAGCGCGCCACGGCGCTGGGCATTCGCCGGGTGGAGATGAGCGAGCGCGGCGGCTATCTGGACTTTACCCAGGAAACCCGCGTCAACCCGGCCTATCTGGTCAAGCTGCTCTCCGAGCAGCCGCGCATCTACAAGATGGACGGACCGACCCGGCTGCGCTTCCAGGTGCCGACCCAGGACAGGGCCATGCGCCTCAAACTGGTGGACGGCCTGCTGGCAGATCTCGCCCGCCATGCCACCCCCTGAGGGGAAGCATGACGTCAGCAGGGCACGACCTGCCACCTATAACAACGGGAGCCCCAGGGCTCCCGTTTCGTTGCTGGCAAGGGGCGGCATCTCGCCCCCGGCCCTCCTTCTTGCCTCCCGATGCCTCGGTTCGCCCTCCTGGCTGCACCGTTTTGCCGCCAAATCCATCCACTAATGCGATACATTGAGTCACCACCCATCTGAAAAACAGATGGATGTGGGGATGATTGTGGGCAACAAACGGGCTCAATGCGCCTCGATAGCCCCGCAGATGGCCCGTGCCGTATTTATCCCGCCCACGTATCCAGGCCAGGCATCCCGGCCAAGGGGCCATCAGCCATTGCACCGCGACAATCGAAACGCCGCGTCAGTCCGTCAGTCCGTCAGTCCGTCAGTCCGTCAGTCCGTCAGTCCGTCAGTCCGTCAGTCCGTCAGTCCGTCAGTCCGTCAGTCCGTCAGTCCGTCAGTCCGTCAGTCCAGTCCAGTCCAGTCCAGTCCAATCCAGTCCAATCCAGTCCGCCAGCATATCAACCTGGTTCAACCCGCCAGCACGCCAATAAAAACGGGAGCCTTGACGGCTCCCGTGACGAAGGGACGCTGGCCCGGGCTCAGCCCTGGTTGGCCGGATCTTCGTGGGCGGAGAACTCCCGCATGAAGGCCTCGGCCCGCTCCACCATCCTGGTGGACCCGACGAAGTAGGGGGTCCGCTGGTGCAGAGCGGTAGGCTGGATGTCCATGATGCGGCCAAAGCCATCGGACGCCTTGCCACCGGCCTGCTCCACCAGGAAGGCCATGGGGTTGCACTCATAGAGCAGGCGCAGCTTGCCGTTCGGGGAGTTGGTGCCGGACGGGTAGATGTAGATGCCCCCCTTGAGCAGGTTGCGGTGGAAATCCGACACCAGGGAGCCGATGTAGCGGGAGGTATAGGGCCTGTGAGTCGCCTCGTCACGCTCCTGGCAGTATTTCAGGTACTTCTTCACCCCGTCCGGGAACTTGATGTAGTTGCCCTCGTTGATGGAGTAGATCTTGCCCTCCTCCGGAATGCGGATGTTCTCGTGGGAGAGGCAGAAGCAGCCGATGGAGGGGTCATAGGTGAAGCCGTTGACCCCAAAGCCGGTGGTGTAGACCAGCATGGTGGAGGAGCCATAGACCACGTAGCCCGCCGCGACCTGACGGTGACCCGGCTGCAGGAAGTCCTCCAGAGTGACCCCGGCGCCCGGTTTGCTGACCCGGCGGTAGATGGAGAAGATGGTCCCGACCGAGACGTTGACGTCGATGTTGGAGGAGCCGTCGAGGGGGTCTATCAGCACCACGTACTTGGAGTGACGAGAGAGCTCGGAATCGAAGGAGACGAAGTCCTCCTCCTCCTCAGAGGCCATGCCGCACACCTCGCCACGGGCCTCCAGCGCCGCCTTGAAGCGCTCGTTGGCATAGACGTCCAGCTTCTGCTGCACCTCGCCCTGCACGTTTTCGGCGCCGATGGAACCGATGATGTCCGCCAGACCCGCCTTGTTGATCTCCCGGTTCACCACCTTGGCGGCCAGGCGGATGGAGCTGAGCAAGGAGGTCAGCTCGCCAGTCGCGGTCGGGTAGTCCGCCTGCTTTTTGACGATGAACTCGCCCATGGTGATCATGTTTCGCATTCTTGTTCCTTTAAGATCGTTTCCGTTGGCCGTTGAAAACGTTTGCAAGTGTCGGCAAAAAAAGTGCCGATCCCCGGCAGCGTTGTTTTGTAACCCAATGTAACGCCTGTTTTTTGTTTTTGCAGCGAATTAAGCCGTTCTTTAAATCGCCAGAAAACCGCGCCACCACGGGCTTTCGCCGTGAAAAAAGGGTTTCATCCGGCATCTTTTGGGGGGTTAATTCGTGACAAGAATGCATCCGGGCCGACGCGGCTGCCCGCCTTGCTCCCCCTGGCGCCCGGCAATGTTGCGCCAGAGGCGCCCCTCTTGAGATCTGCCCCCCAATCCCGCACACTGGCTGCGCTTTGGAAGCAAAAAAACATAAGGATATTCAATGAAAAAGTCGCTTATCGCCGGGGCGGTTGCCGCTCTGCTCACCCTCCCCGTCCTCGCCGCCCAGGTGCCTGAAGGCACCCAGCTTCTGCCAGCCGCCCAGCAAGTGTTCGTGCGCAACATCGGCACCGAGCCTGCCTCCATCGATCCCCAGATGGTGGAAGAGAGCGCGGGCAGCGACGTCGTCAACGATCTGTTCGAGGGGCTCTATACCCTGGATGGCAACGGCAAGCTGCAGGCGGCGGGCGCCCTTGGCTACGAGCTCGATGCCACGGGCACCGTCTACACATTCAAGCTCAGACCCGATGCCAAATGGTCCAACGGCGAGCCGGTGACGGCGGCGGACTACGTCTATGGCTGGCAGCGGGCGGCGGACCCCAAGAACGCCTCCAACTACGCCTGGTTCATCGAGCTGACCGGCGTCGCCAATGCCAGCGACGTGGTGCAGGGCAAGCAAAGCCCGGATGCCCTGGGGATCAAGGCGCTCGATGACTACACCCTGCAGATCACCCTGAAAAACCCGGTCCCCTTCTTCCTCAAGACCCTCTCCCACTACACCACCTTCCCGGCGCCCAAGGCCACCATCGAGAAGTTCGGTCATGAGTGGGTCAAACCGGCCAACATCGTCTCCAACGGCGCCTTCGCCCTCAAGGAGTGGACCCCGAACGAGCGCCTCATCGCCGAGCGCAACCCCCACTACTGGGACAACGAGCACACCGTGCTGAACAAGGTGATCTATCTGGAGATCGTCTCCGATACCGCGGCCTACAACCGCTATCGTGCGAGCGAGCTGCACTACACTACCTATCCCCTGGAGCAGTATCAGCAGATCAAGCGCCAGAGCCCGGAGGAGCTGGTGAGCGCCCCCATGCTCGCCACCTACTACTACGTGTTCAACACCCAGCGCAAACCCTTTGACGACGTCAGGGTGCGCAAGGCACTCTCTCTTGCCATCGACCGGGACACCATCACGGAGAAGATCCTGGGACAGGGGCAGCTCTCCGCCTTCAGCCTGACCCCGCCGAGCGTGGACGGCTTCGAGCTCAAACGCCCCGCCAGCGAGCTGATGAGCAAGGAAGAGCGCATCAAGCAGGCCAAGGCGCTGCTCGGCGAGGCGGGTTACGGCCCGGACAAGCCGCTGACGGTGGACATCCTCTACAACACCAACGAGGGGCACAAGAAGATAGCGCTCGCCATCTCCTCCATGTGGAAGCACAACCTGGGGGTCAAGGCGGAGCTCAACAACATGGAGTGGAAGACCATGGTGTCGGCCCTGAACGAGGGTGACTTCGGGGTGAGCCGCTACTCCTGGAACGGAGACTACAACGATGCCTCCACCTTCCTCGACATCATGACCTCCAGCAGCAGCGCCAACAGCGGCAAGTGGTTCAATAAGGAGTACGACGCCCTCCTGGCCAAGGCCCATGACGCCAAGGACCCCGCCGAGCGCAACCGCCTCTATCAGCAGGCCGAGGTGCTGATCGACGAGGAGGCCCCCATCGCGCCTGTCTACTTCTACGTGAAATCACGGCTGCTCAAACCCAACGTCAAGGGCTACCCCTACCAGAACCCGCAAGACCTGGTCTATGCCAAGGATCTCTATCTGACGGCGCAGTGACGCTGGGCACCGAACCAAAAAGACCGCCTCGAGGGCGGTCTTTTTTTATCCTACTTCTTTTTTATCCTACTTCTCCTGACAACCCGCCACCGCGAGCCGGGCGCGTCTTCGCACCGTCACGGGCCTCACCAGCAACTGCGCCAGCAACACCCCCATCAGGGTCATGCCGCCACCGATGAGGTGATAGCTGGTGAGCCGCTCCCCGAGCCAGCTGATGGCAAGGGCGGCCGTCATCACCGGCAACAGGTTCATGAAGATAGCGGTGCGGCTCGCCCCGAGCAGGGCAATGCCCTGCATCCAGAGCCAGGGCGAGAGGGCCGAGGTCGGGATCCCCGCATAGAGGATGAGCCAGAGGGCGCTGCCATCGGGCCAGTGCCCGTCCACCAGCAGATAGAAGGGGGTGAGGAACAGGAGGCTGCACAGCACCTGACCGTAGAGCATGGACCAGTTGTCCAGCCCCAGATCCCAGCGCTTGAGCAGCACGCTGTAGAGCGCATAGGTGGCCGCCGAGAGCAGCATGTAAACGGAACCGATATGGATGCCCTGGGTCAGCAGCCGGGCCGGATCCCCCTGCCCCAGCAAAATCGCCAGCCCCAGAATGGAGATGGCGCCTCCCAGCAGCGCCCCCCAGGTGGGCCGCTCGCGCAGCAACCAGATGCTGAGCAGCACTGTCATCAAGGGGGTCAGCCCCATCATCAGGCCAATCTCGGTGGCCCCCAGGGTCTGGGCCGCGTAATAGCCAAAGGTCTGGTTCAAGACCATGCCGAGCAGGGCCAGCACCGCCAGCTTCGAGAAACCGGCCCGCAGCTTGCGGCGCTCGCGCCAGGCCCGGTGAGCCAGAAACGGGGTCAGCACCAGGGCCGCCACCATCCAGCGCGACCAGGCGAGCGCCGCAGGAGACAACACCCCGACCGCCAGCTTGCTGACGATGCCATTGCCGGCCCAGATGGCCATGCAGGAGAAGGGAAACAGGAAGGCAAGGGGCATTGCGATATCCAGAATAAAAAGGCGGGTATTGCGCGCGAGTATAGAGAGGCAATCAGGATAAGCAAGCCTGCCAACGCAGGAAGAAGCGCCATGACGCGAACGGTTGGCGCCGCGCCCAGGCGCCATCAACAATCATGCCCGCACAGGGGCGGGCATGAGGGGGACCAAGGTCAGCCTGAGGCGCCTCAGGCGGCATCCATGTGGAGCCTTGAAATCAGTTCATTGACCTCGAGCACCGTCTGGCGATGGGGAATGTCGGCTTGCAATGGCATCATCAGCAAGCCCGACTGGAAATCGAAGCGCCCCCTGCCGTGGATGTAAATCCGCCCCTTGAAGAAGGTTTTGACATGTTTTGCCACCATCAGTGGCAGGTACTTCTTGAACACTCTCATCGTTTGCAACCTCTTGAAGTTGTATCCGTATGACAGCAGCTTATGCGAAATAATTCCGTTAAATTTATATAAAAAACCGGAAAATTCGACTCTCTCTTCTCCAAAAAACCAAACTGTAACTTATTATTAACTTTTACCGTATTGTATGCGGTCCTTCCAGCCAGAGCAAGACTCCTTTGCCATCTTGCCATTCGATGCAGGCCAGCCCGGACGTCGCGAACATGGGGGCCCCTGCCACCGGGCAGAGACTCTGGACCAGATACCCCACCAGCGGCAGGTGGCTGACCATCAGGATGTTGTCATGCTCCGCCGCCAGCGCAGTGAGGTAGCTCGCCACGAAAGCCGGATCCCCGTAGGGGGTGATGTCGCCGCTCTCCTCGACCTTGAGGGCCTTGGGCAACACGGGGGCGATGGCCTGCCAAGTCTGTCTGGCACGCAGGTAGTTGCTGTGGATCACCAGGTTCAGGGAGCCTGCCAATTGGGGAGCCAGCCAGCCCGCCATGTGGATGGACTCTTCGATGCCTTGCTCGGTCAGTGGACGCTGTTCATCAGTCTTTGCGTTCATGCCAGCCTGGCCATGACGCATGATGTAGATTTTCATTACAACCTCGCCCAGGGGGCCTGTTTAAATAGCGGGGGGATCTTACCCCGCCATGCCGGGGGAAACAATTGCGCCACCTCTCAGAAAAGGGTTTGCCTCGCAAGATAGCGGGGTCGATAATCATGTTTAAATTCAAATAAATTCACCGCGAGCCCCTCCCCAATGAGCCCATATGCCAGTCCCAATGACCATCGGCGGTATCACTATCTGGAGCTGGCAAACCGGCTCAGGGTCTTGCTGATCTGTGATCCCGAGACCGACAAATCCGCCGCCTCCCTGGCGGTGAATACTGGCCACTTCGACGATCCTGCGGATCGCCAGGGCATGGCCCATTTCCTCGAGCATATGCTGTTTCTCGGTACCCGCACCTACCCCAAACCCGGTGAATACCAGCAATTCATGAGCCGCCACGGTGGCAGCAACAACGCCTGGACCGGTACCGAGTTCACCAACTTCTTCTTCGACATCGACAACGGCTTCTTCGAGGCGGGGCTCGACCGGTTCTCCCAGTTCTTCATCTGCCCCACCTTTGCACCGGAGTGGGTCGACAAGGAGCGCAACGCGGTGGACTCCGAGTACCGCCTCAAGCTGCAGGACGACGTGCGCCGCAGCTATCAGGTGCACAAGGAGACGGTCAATCCGGACCACCCCTTCTCCAAATTCTCGGTGGGCAACCTCGACACCCTGGCGGATCTCCCCGGCCGAGATCTGCGCTCGGACCTCATTGCGTTCTACGAAACCCACTACAGTGCGGATCGCATGGCGCTGGTCATGCTTTCACCGGCACCCATCGAGACCCAGCTAGCCTGGTGTGATCGCTTCTTTGGTGCCATTCCGGATCGCCACCTCGGGCCTCCGGTACTGAGCCATCCTCTCTACCGGCTCGATGATCTCGGCATTCGCATCCAGCTGACCCCGGTCAAGGAGACCCGCAAGCTGGCGCTGACCTTCCCGCTGCCGTGCGTGGATGAGTATTACGACAAAAAACCCCTCACCTTCCTGAGCCACCTCATCGGCTATGAGGGGGAAGGCAGCCTGCTCTCTCTGCTCAAGGGGCGAGGCTGGGTCAATCAGCTCGCCGCCGGCGGCGGCATCAGCGGCGCCAACTTCAAGGACTTTGGCGTGAGCTTTGGCCTCACCCCCCTTGGGCTTGAGCATGTGGACGAGATCATCGCCGCCCTGTTTGGCTATCTGAAGCTCATCGAGCGGGGCGGGGTGCAGGCCTGGCGCTATGAGGAGAAGCGCAGCGTGCTGGAGTCCGCCTTCCGCTTCCAGGAGCGGGGCCGGGCCCTCGACACCGTCTCCGGCCTCGTGCTCAACCTGTTCAGCTACGGGCCGGACGATCTGCTCTACGGCGATTACATGATGCGCGAGTTCGATGAGCCGCTGATCCGGCGCTTCCTCGCCAAGCTGACCCCCCACAATCTGCGAGTGACCATCCAGGCCCCGGAAGTGAGCACGGATCGCCTCGCCCGCTGGTACCAGACACCCTACAGCGTCCAGATCATCAGCGAGGCCGAGAAGATCCGCTGGCAGCAGAGCGAGCCGGATCCCGCCTTGCACCTGCCGGCGCCCAACCCCTTCATCAGCAACCGCCTCGACGCCCGTCTGCCGACGCTGCCCGCCGACATGCCGTCCTGCCTCATCGACAGGCCCGGTTTCCGGCTCTGGCACCTGCACGAGCATCAGTTCAGCGTGCCCAAGGGCAGCCTTTACATCTCCGTCGACAGCGAACATGCGGTCAAGAGCCCGCGTCACATCGCCATGGCGCGTCTGGCCGTGGAACTGCTCACGGATCACCTCAACGCCCTCACCTACCCGGCGGAGCTCGCGGGCCTTGGCTACCAGATTTATGCCCATCAGGGGGGCTTTACCATCAACCTCAGCGGTTTTGCCGACAAGCAACCGCTGCTGCTCGACATGATCCTCGGCAACCGCACCCTGGGGTATCCGGATCCAGCCCGCTTTAGCGAGATCAAGGAGCAGCTTATCCGCAACTGGGAGAACCAGTCCAAGACCCGCCCCATCTCCCAGTTGTTCAACCAGCTCACCAGTTTGCTGCAACCCAACAACCCGCCGTTCGAGCAGCTGTTGCGCCACCTGCGCACCGTCGAACTCGGGGAGATGCCCGGCTTCGTCTCCGAGCTCTTTGCCAGGGTGCATCTGGAGGCCCTGGTACATGGAGACTGGACGGCCGCCGAGGCCCTCGAACTCGCGGCCCTGCTGGAGCGCCACCTCGGTGCCAACAGCCAGCCCAGCGCCGAGACCCGCCGCCCCCTCATCTCCATCCAGGACAGAGGCACCCTCATTCGCGAGCAGGGGTGCGATCACGAGGACTCGGCGCTGCTGGTCTACTACCAGTCGCGCACCACCCGGGCCCGGGATCTCGCCTGCTTCACCCTGGCCAACCACATCATGTCATCCACCTTCTTCCACGAGCTGCGCACCCGCCAGCAGCTCGGTTACGTGGTGGGAGCCGGCAACCTGCCCCTCAACCGCCATCCCGGTCTCATCTTCTATATCCAGTCGCCGGTGGCGGGGCCGCAGATCCTGCTGGATGCGGTGGAGGAGTTCATCGATCTCTTCCCGCTGGCCATGCTGGAGTTCACCGAGCAGCAGTGGCAGGAGAGCAAGGCGGGGTTGCAGGCCCAGCTCAGCGAGCGGGATGCCAACCTGCGCAGCCGCGGCCAGCGGCTCTGGGTCAGCATCGGCAACAAGGATCTGGGTTTTGATCAGCGCGAACGGGTACGCGAGGAGGTGGGCAAGCTCAGCCGTGCCGATCTGGTGCGCTTCATCACCCAGCTGAGATCCCGTACCTCGGATCGCCTCATCCTCTGCAGCTATGGCCTGGGCCACGAGCACGACGAGCGGATCACCGGCCAGTTTGTCGACGATCCCAGGGCATTTCGGCTCAACGCCGCCACCTTCGAAGGTTGACCTCCCCTGTTGGCAACGCGCAGGCAATAAAAAGCCGACCCCGTGGGGTCGGCTGGAAAAACCATAATCAATTGCGACCAGAGCCGCCAAAAGTGAACATGAGCGTGAAAATCAGACACTGGGTTGATGTTCGACCGGCGTTCAAACCAGAGCTCATCGGTCGGCACCAGCAGTGATTGAGAAACAGCCTCATCTTAGGCATTTCCCTGATTTTCCACGTTGATCTATGTCAAAGGAGGTAAAAAAAGCGCCACTTCCCTCGTTGGCAGCGGCCTCGCGCCCTCTCAGCCCCGGCGGATCAGCCGGTAAGCCACCTCGTCGAAATAGGAGAGCTGCCCCGAAAGCACCCTGGGGTGATCCAGCTCGGCGCCACGCCCCAGCACCTCGACACCAAAGTCGCGCTCAAACAGGGTGCGCACCTCCATCTCCCCTACCGAGAACGGCGGCTGTTGCTGCTGCTCGGGCTGATATTCGAGGGTCACCAGCAACACCTGCCCCCCCGCCTCCACCAGGCGGCTCATCAGGGCGGCATACTGGCGGCGCATGGCGCCCGGCAAGGCGATGAGGGCCGCCCTGTCATAGACCAGGCGATAACGCTGCCCGAGCTCCGGGGCGGCGAAGAAGTCCCCCTGATAGATGCGCAGATCCTCGTGCTGGTGGCACTGATAGGGACCCACCTCGCTTCTCTCTGCACTCAGGTTGTTCTCGTCAAAAAACTGGGTGATGGCGAGCTCGGAGAGCTCGAAGCCATCCACCGGATGCCCCTGTTCACGCAGCCAGAGCATGTCCCGGGACTTGCCGCAAAGGGGCACCAGCACGGGGTCGCTCCCTTGCTGGGCCGACCACCAGGATTGCAGCCAGCGGTTGAAATCTGCCTGATGAAAGCCAATCCGGTTTTCTTTCCACTTCTGGTGCCAAAATGCCGCTTCCATCATCTTCCTCTCGTCATCTGCAATGGTGCATCACTATCACAACTTCACCGAAGTGGCGCAAGCCCCATGATCCCGCCCCTGTGCACGAGAACGCCCACGATGGGCAGGCCTCAGGCCACGACCCCAGGCAGGCTTGTCGCCATCGCAGCCAGCCGGGTCAGGATCTGCGCGAAGGTGGGCCGCCGGGAAGGCACCTCAAAGCCGCACTCCCCGGCCAGTCGATGAAGGGGGTCAAGGTCGGCATCGCCCCCATTACAGCGCGCCAGCAGCTCGGCCAGCAGGCAGCCAAAGGCCCGCACTTCCAGGCGCTCGAGCCGCCCGGCCAGCACGTCATCGGCGCGGTCGTAACAGGAGGCGGCACCAAAGTCACCGAGCAGCACCCGGCCCGGCGCCTCCTGCGACGAGTGAGGCATCGCGGGCTGCAAGGAGTACAGCAGGTTGTGCGCGTAGAGATCGCCATGGAGGATGCCCCGCTCGTGCAGGTGCCGGGCGGCCGCAGCCACCCCCTGCACCATGGCCATCATCTGGGCCGGGGTGAAGTTCAGATCCACCCCATAGACATCCCGGGTGCAGGAGTCCAGGCTCGGGGGCCCCGCCAGGGTGGCGAAGGCGGGGTCTATCAGGGGCATCACCAGTGCCGGGATACCGGAGGGATGATCGCTCACTCTCCCCATCACACCGACCAGGTTTGGATGACGACCGGCGGCCAGGGACGCAGTCATCTCGCTCAGGGGCAAGCCATCGCTGGTGACGGCCCCCTTGAAGAGCTTGACCGCCACCGCCCCGGGCCCTTCGGCCCTCGCCCACTCGGCGCGATAGATGACGCCGGATGCTCCCTCCCCGAGCACATCCCCCAGTGAGAGCGCCTGCCAGATAATCTCGGTAGTGAACTCCGATGTGCCGTTCAAACACGCCTGCTCATCACAGAAAGGGTTGCCCGCAAAGGCCAGCCAGGTCAGACGCGGCATCGAGGGCAGCCACTCTGGAAGCGCCTCGAGCCGGTTGGCGGCGATGCGCAAAAGCTCCAGACGGTGGCAACCGGCAAGCGTCTCGGGGAGCTCATGTAGCCGGTTGCCCGAGAGCATCAGCTTTTGCAGATCAATGCAGCGCCCCAATTCTCCGGGCAGTGTCTCTATCTCGTTGTCGGTCAGGATCAACCAGCGCAATCTGGCGGGCAGGGAGGCGGCCGGGACGGTCGCGATGCGGTTGGCCTTGAAGCCCACCATGGTGAGCGCAGGGCAGCGCCCCAGCACCTCGGGCAGTTCGGTGAAGTTGTTCTCGGAGCAGAAGAGGATGCGCAGCTTCTTGCATTCGGCCAGCGCGTCAGGCAACTCGCTCAGCTGGTTGCCGGTGAGATCCAGCACCTCCAGGGTCTCCTTGAGGCTCAGGATCTCGGGAGGGAACACCGCGAGGTTTTCAGCAAGTTTGAGGTGGCGGGCGCCGCAGAGTTCGCCTGCGCGAAGCTGTTCCAGGGTATGCATGGGATCGTCTCTATCAACATTCGGGCTTGCGGTGGCTCACTGCGGGACACTCCCCCCAGACCACAAAGGAGGGGCATTATAGGGAATGACGGCCAAAGATGGCCGATTTTCTTGCAACGCCTGCTCTTGCAAAGGCCCCCCATCGCCACACTCCCGCTCCCCGTTGCCATGGACCATTCCGGTCGCGCGCTTGGGTGGTTGAACATTTGATTGGCGCCATATAGTATGGCGCCATACAAAGTCATTCGAGACTCACCATCATGATCACGCTGGAACAGAAACACCTCGCCCTGCTCGAGGATGCAGAGCGCCGCGGACACGCGGACACCCAAAACATGCGCGTCTGCTTTGAGGTGTTGACCCTCGCCGCTGCCATCGATCAGGCGTGCGCGGCGCGCCTGGCCCCTCACCGCCTCTCCGAAGGCAAGTTCGTGCTGCTGTTTTTGCTGCGCGACCTGCCAGAAGGGTTGGCTCCCCACGAGCTTGCCGACAAGGCGGGGGTCACACGGGCCACCATCACCGGCCTGCTCGACGGGCTGCAACGGGACGGCCTGTTGGCTCGCCACAGCGACAGCCAGGACAGGCGAAAGATCTCGGTGCGCCTGACAGAGCAGGGCCAGGCCCTGGCGCAGCACCTGCTCGATGAGCACAGCCAGTGGATAGGCTCCCTGTTTGCCGGGTTCGATCAGGCAGAGCGAGAGACCCTGAGCGCCCTGCTCAAGCGGGCCTGGCTCAACGTCATCTCATCCCGGGCAGGCTGCACTGAGGCCGCCACAGAGGAGCACCCATGACACGCAGCCGCATCACGGATATCGCCCCCTCACGCCTCGCCCAGCTCAACCGGGGAGAGGCTGAGGCAAGCAACCTGACCGAATGCCTGGCGGTGGATTTTGCCGCCCTGATGCAGTGCACCCTGCCTTCACTCGGGCCCCAGGCGCTGGCATCGATGCACGCCGCATCCGGGGAGGGCATTACCCGGCGCATGGCGCTGGCCGCCAGGCTGCTCCTGACCGAGAGCGGCACGAGGGATCTTGCGGCGCTCAGCCGTCATCCCTCCGATACCGTGCGGGGCTGGGCCTGTTTCATGGTGGGCGCGAGCGAGGGGCTGTCGCTCAGCGACCGCCTGGCCCTCATTCGCCCCCTCGCCGATGACCCGCACTTTGGGGTGCGCGAGTGGGCCTGGCTCGCAATGCGCTCGACCATTACCGCGCAGCTCGAGGCGGCCATTGCCGCCCTGGAGCCCTGGACGGCGGAGCCGTCCGAGCGGCTGCGACGCTTTGCCAGCGAAGCGACCCGGCCCCGCGGCGTCTGGTGTACCCATCTTGCGTCCCTGCGACAAGCGCCGGAGCAGGCCCTGATGCTGCTTGAGCCCCTCAAGGCCGATCCCGCCCCCTATGTGCAGGACTCCGTCGCCAACTGGCTGAACGATGCGAGCAAAGACAGGCCACAGTGGGTCACTGACCTCTGCACGCGCTGGTCTCGCGAAAGCCCCTGCCCCGCGACAACCCGGATTTGTCAACGCGCCTTGCGCACCTTGCGCAAAGGCCAACTCCCAAAGGAACCCCTATGACCCACTATCTGGCAGAGCTCTACACCCCCACTCCCGCCTGGCTGGCATTGAGCCAGACGGCTCGTCAGCAGTTCTTCGAGGCCATTGGCACAGGCATGGCCAACCTCGCCGCCCTCGGGGTGGAGCCCATCGCCCTGGGCGAGACCGATGCTGCCACCCTCCATGGTACGCCCCACCCCTTCTTCGCCATCTGGCGCGGGCCGGATGCCGCAGCCATCGATGCCCTCGTCCAGGGGATAGCCGCATCGGGCTGGCACGACTACTTCGAGACGGTCAACGCCACCGGCGCCGGGGTCTCCCTGGGCGAGCACCTTGCACAGTTGGCCGCCCTGCCCTGCGCCGCCACAACCAGCCCCGCCCTGGCCTGATAACCCCTAAAAGAGCGTTATCCCACCAGGCTTTGCGTCAGTGCTGCCGACACCGGTGGCACTGTTTTCCATGCCCTGCCCTTGCAAACCCAGGTCACCACCACCTGGGAAAGCGGCGCCACAGCCCCGCTCCCTTCCCACTTCCTTCCCACTCCCTTCAAAAAACGCTGATATCTCCTGATGCCGTGATGAGCCATCGCCGATGGCACAAATGAGCAAGATCCGGGTCGTCGTGACAAAGGTTCGCCGCCATAGTGCTTTCAAACCAACAGTGCTTTCGCCCCCCCAAAGCTTTGAACCAAAGGAGGGTTGAACCAAAGGAGGTTTGAACCAGGAGGGGGTTGAACCCATCCACTTGTCTGCCAACCCTGCATGAGCGTCGCCACCTGGCGCCATGCACATCTCGCGAGGGAACTGCCATGTCATTACTGTCCAACAAGGTCGCCATCATCACCGGCGCCAGCTCCGGTATCGGTCGCGCCAGCGCCATCCTGTTTGCAAGGGAGGGGGCCAGCGTCGTCGTCGGCGCCCGCCGCCAGCCCGAGCTGGATCTGCTGGTGGAGGAGATCCGCCACGAGGGGGGCCAGGCGGTGAGCCTGGCGGGGGATGTGAAAAGCGAAACCTATGCCCGCGCCCTGGTGGATCTCGCGCTGACCCGTTTCGGCGGACTCGATATCGCCTTCAACAACGCCGGCACCACGGGGACACCGGGCAGCGTGCCGGGGCTTGAACTGGCGCAGTGGCAGGAGACCCTGGATACCAACCTCACCAGCGCCTTTGTGGGGGCCAAGTACCAGATCCCCGCCATGCAGGCGCGCGGGGGCGGCTCGCTTATCTTTACCTCCACCTTCGTCGGCCATACCCTGGGGCTGCCCGGCATGGCGGCCTATGCTGCGAGCAAAGCAGGCCTCATCGGCCTGACCCAGGTGCTGGCCGCCGAATATGGGGCACAAGGGGTGCGGGTCAACGCCCTGCTGCCGGGGGGCACCGACACCCCCATGGGGCGGGCCTTTACCGATACACCGGAGAGTCTCGCCTTTGTGCAGCATATGCATGCCCTCAAACGGCTGGCCCAACCGGAGGAGATTGCCCGCTCGGCCCTTTATCTCGCGTCCGATGCATCCAGCTTTACCACCGGCATTGCTCTGCTGGCCGATGGTGGGGTATCTATTTGTCGCACATGACCTTGTCGCACCCAAGATCCTGCAGCTGCAAACCTATCGTGAGAGCGCCTTATGTCTGATTACGCCCGCATCGCCGATGCCATCCGTTTTATCGCAAGCCAGGTGGCGCGCCAGCCCACCCTGGACGAGATAGCGGCGCATGTTCACTTGAGCCCCTTTCACTTCCAGCGGCTGTTCAGCCGCTGGGCCGGGGTGACGCCCAAGCGCTATTTGCAGGTGCTGACCCTGGAGCGGGCCAAGGCGCTGTTGCAGGAGTCGCGCCCGCTGCTGGAGGTGGCCGATACCCTGGGCCTTAGCAGCGGCTCGCGGCTCTATGATCACTTCGTGCAGCTCGAGGCGGTGACGCCGGGCGAATACAAGCAGCGCGGGGCCGGGCTGGTGATCGATCACGGGGTGCACGACACCCCCTTCGGCCAGGCGTTCGTCGCCCTGACCCCGCGGGGGGTGTGCAACTTCTCGTTTCTCGATGACCAGGCCCCACAAACGCCGCTGAGTGCCCTCGCCCAGCGTTGGCCTGAGGCAGAACTGCGAGAAGCGCCATCACGCACCCAGGGGGTCATCCACACCATGTTCGATGGCAGCAAGGCGCCGGATCGCCCCCTCTCCTTGCACGTGAGCGGCACCAACTTTCAGATCAGCGTCTGGCGGGCGCTGCTCGCGATCCCGCCCGCCAAAGTGGTGAGCTACGCCCAGGTGGCAAGCGCCGTCGGCAACCCCAAGGCCGCCCGCGCCGTGGGGCTGGCGGTGGGCGCCAACCCCGTCGCCTTGATGATCCCCTGCCACAGAGTCATTCAGCAAAACGGCAAACTCGGCGGCTATCACTGGGGCGAGACCCGCAAACAGGCGATACACGCCTGGGAAGCGGCAAGGTATGAGTGAGGAACGGCCTTTCTGCTCTCCTTATAGGGAAAAACAAAGCTGTTGATCGTGAGTCAGCAGAAAATCAGGCAGCGCAAGACAAGCATGCGGCGATATAAAACGGGGGTATTTGAAGAATTGGGGCGCAGATCGCCCGTTTTGTTGCTTTTTCTTTAAGGACGTGGTCGGTTCGCATTTTTATTCCTATGTCTAACGTTTGGCCAAGGAGTGGAATTTAGCCCAACTAAATGAGCGAAGCGAACGATTTAACAAGTTATTATACGTCATTAACGATTACTTCTATGACTTGGGTTTTGACGTTGAGATATTCATACGTGGCTCTGGTTTTATGTATAAAGGCGACATCCCGAGAGAATAGGAAATCTGAGAACGAAGCTATAGCTGCGTGTCCTGCATCACTCATTGCGGCAGTAAATCTTCTATCATGCTTCATCTTAGAATCTGGGTAGTAGCCAATAACATTTAATACATTGTATACAGATATCACCTTTTCGTGCAAATACATCTCTCTATTGTAAATTGGGTTTATTGATATACCTAAGAATTGCTCTATCGAAAAATCACTTTCCCTATAGCCATCAAGTGTTTTGTAGATGCTCCATATTTTCTCTATTACGCTTGGAGGTTGAATGTTATTCAGTTGAACTGGCCCGATATTCATATGGTTGCGATATGTCTGAACGCCAGAATAGTTTAATTCATCTTCTATGTGTTTACGCAACTCCGCTGTTGACTGGGCAAGGGCGTCGTTGAAGCTGTGTTGCATTTCCTTTGTATGGGCAGCGACTGCGGCCTCTATTCCTGGAACTAAATATTTTATCTCGTCAACCTGTTCAGAAATATATTTAATTAAGTTACTGAATGAATCTATTTGCTCTCTGTTAATGTCGTCAAAGTCGCTTCCTACTCGGCCACCATAGAATTTGAGCAATGATTGCGTCGTGGCTTTTTCCATCGCTTCATAAACCGGTTCAATGTTTTTGCAGTAATCTTCAAAAGCATCGAATGGGTTTCGTTTTTTTAATATGGCTTTATCCGTTATTTTGAAACTCTCAGTGAGTAATATTCGAACATGCATTGCCTCCATACTTTCAAGAACCTCAAGAAATTTTGAGCCACAACTTCCTGTCCTTTTAATTTCTTTGAGTGTTTCATCTGAATAAACAATTTGATATTTCTCCCTCAGCTCAGATGAGAATGGTAAATGTTTATTTTTTACAAATATATCAAGGATGTTGTGGTCTAAATATGCTGTTGGCTTTCCATCATAATTGTGATTCGAAGTTTCCACTCAATATCCTTATTATGTATAACAGTGATTAGATGGAAGGTGGTACTAATCCGATAGCAGAGCCTTCCGTATAACTCCGCTTCATCTTTATAACCACAACCAAAATTCATTTTAAACCATCACATTACAAAACTTTCACTGGTATCAGACCGCATTCGCTCCTATCCACTGCGCCCCCACTGGCGCTCTGCGTGCTCGCGCTATTTCCGAGTAACAACCAAGCTACCGTAGGGCAGCCTCCAGTTTGCCCCTTTTGACCCAAGTGGTGTCTCTGACCTGGTTCATCGGTGACGCCAAAGAGACCATATCCAGACGGATATCCTAGCAAGCGAAAGAGACAAGAAAAAGCGGAAGGGGGCGTTTCCCAAGCCAGATCAAGAAATTACCCCATCTTGGGGGCGCATCAGCCGCTCGCATCACCCTCTTGTATCAAGATGGGGCATCGACACGGTTGGTATCCGACTCCATTTCCCACATGGCATCTGACGGACAGGGGTTGCTCCCCCTCCCCGTCTGGATAAACCACAGCCTGCCGCCCTATGTGGACGCGATAGATGACGCTCTGCCGATCGCCCCAGGCACTCAGCACGACAACGTTGGCAACAGGGCCCTCACCCCCTGCGCCCGAGGTCAAATTTTCTCGCAAACGATTGGAAAAAGAAAAGGCACCTCAAGGGCGCCTTTTTGACAGTTTTGCGTTACCGCTGGGAGAGAGGCGTTAGCCGCTTATTCCCACGCCTTTTATTCCCATTCAATGGTTGCGGGCGGCTTGCCGGAGACGTCGTACACCACGCGGGAGATGCCGTTGATCTCGTTGATGATGCGGTTCGACACGTGGCCGAGGAAGTCGTACGGCAGGTGAGCCCAGTGGGCGGTCATAAAGTCGATGGTCTCGACGGCGCGCAGCGCAATGACCCAGTCGTACTTGCGGCCATCGCCCATGACGCCGACGGAGCGCACCGGCAGGAAGACGGCAAACGCCTGGCTGACCTGGTTGTAGAGGTCGGCCTTGCGCAGCTCTTCGATGAAGATGGCGTCAGCCTTGCGCAGCAGGTCGCAGTACTCTTTCTTCACTTCACCAAGCACGCGCACGCCCAGACCCGGGCCCGGGAAGGGGTGACGGTAGAGCATGTCGTAGGGCAGGCCGAGTTCGAGGCCGACGCGGCGCACTTCGTCCTTGAACAGCTCGCGCAGCGGCTCCACCAGCCCCATCTTCATCTCTTCCGGTAGGCCGCCGACGTTGTGGTGGGACTTGATGACGTGGGCCTTGCCGGTCTTGCTGGCAGCGGATTCGATGACGTCCGGGTAGATGGTGCCCTGGGCCAGCCACTTGGCGTTCTTGAGCTTCTTGGACTCGTCGTCGAACACGTCGACGAAGACGCGGCCGATGGTCTTGCGCTTGGCCTCCGGCTCGTCGATACCCGCGAGAGCGGAGAGGAAGCGCTCTTCGGCATCGACCTTGATGATGTTCAGGCCGAAGTGATCGCCGAACATGTCCATCACCTGCTGGCCTTCGTTCAGGCGCAGCAGGCCGTTGTCGACGAAGACACAGGTGAGGCGATCGCCGATGGCGCGGTGCACCAGCATGGCGACCACGGAGGAGTCCACGCCGCCGGAGAGGCCCAGGATCACCTCGTCGTCACCCACCTGCTCGCGGATGCGGGCAACGGCGTCGTCGATGATGGTGGCCGGGGTCCAGAGGCACTCGCAGCCGCAGATGTCCTTGACGAAGTGCTCCAGCATGCGGGCACCCTGACGGGTGTGGGTCACTTCCGGGTGGAACTGCACGCCGTAGAAGCGCTTGGCTTCGTCGGCCATGGCGGCGTGGGGGCAGGTCGCGGTCTGGGCGATGGTGGTGAAGCCGGCGGGGATCTCGGTGACCTTGTCGCCGTGGCTCATCCAGACATCCAGCAGGGCATTGCCGTTGTCGGCAATGGCGTCTTCGATGTTGCGCAAGAGGGCGCTGGTCTTGCCGGACTGGCCCAGCACTTCGACCTGGGCATAGCCGAATTCACGCAGGTTGGAGGACTGCACCTTGCCGCCGAGCTGCTCGGACATGGTCTGCATGCCGTAGCAGATGCCGAACACCGGCACGCCGGCGTTGAACACGTATTCGGGGGCGCGCGGGCTGCCCGCCTCGGTCACGGATTCCGGGCCGCCGGAGAGGATGATACCGCTCGGGTTGAACTCGCGGATCTGCTCTTCGGTTACGTCCCAGGCCCACAGCTCGCAGTAGACGCCGATTTCACGGACGCGACGGGCGATGAGCTGGGTGTACTGGGAACCGAAATCCAGGATAAGGATACGGTGGGCGTGAATGTCTTTAGTCATTTTATTCCTGCATCAGGCTGATGTTGTCACAAAAAGCACGGGATAAAAAAAGGGTGGAAAAACGGGGCGCAGAGCCCCGTTTCATCAGCCCATCCGGTAGTTGGGGGCTTCTTTGGTAATGGTCACGTCGTGAACGTGGGACTCTTTCATCCCGGCGCCAGAGATGCGCACGAACTCGGCCTTGGTGCGCATGTCGTCGATGGTCGCGCTGCCGGTCAGACCCATGGAGGAGCGCAGGCCGCCCATCTGCTGGTGGATGATCTCTTTGAGGCGGCCCTTGTACGGCACGCGCCCTTCGATCCCTTCCGGCACCAGCTTGTCGGCGGCGTTGTCGGTCTGGAAGTAACGGTCGCTGGAGCCCTTGGACATGGCACCCAGAGAGCCCATGCCGCGGTAGGACTTGAAGGAGCGGCCCTGATAGAGCTCGATCTCGCCCGGCGCCTCTTCGGTACCGGCAAACATGGAGCCCACCATGACGCAGCTTGCGCCTGCGGCGATGGCCTTGGCCACGTCGCCGGAGAAGCGGATGCCACCATCGGCAATCACCGGCACGCCGGTGCCTTCCAGGGCGTCCACCGCGTCGGAGATGGCGGTGATCTGGGGCACGCCGACACCGGTCACGATACGGGTAGTACAGATGGAGCCCGGGCCTATACCGACCTTGACGGCGTTGACACCCGCTTCCACCAGCGCCTTGGCGCCCGCGGCGGTAGCGACGTTGCCGCCGATGATTTGCAGGTCAGGATAGGCTTCACGGGTCGCCTTGATGCGATCCAGCACGCCCTGGGAGTGGCCGTGGGAGGAGTCAATCAGCAGCACGTCCACACCGGCTTCCACCAGGGCGGCGACGCGCTCTTCGTTGCCTGCGCCGGCACCGACGGCGGCACCGACCCGCAGACGGCCACGCTCGTCTTTACAGGCGTTGGGCTTGCGCTCGGCTTTCTGGAAGTCCTTCACGGTGATCATGCCCTTCAATTTGAAGTCGGCGTTCACCACCAGCACCTTCTCGATGCGATGCTTCTGCATCAGGGCAACCACCTCTTCGCGAGGGGCCCCTTCACGCACGGTGACCAGACGATCTTTCTGGGTCATGATCTGTTCGACAGTCTGGGAGAGATCGATGACGAAGCGCACGTCACGGCCGGTGATGATGCCCACCAGCTGGTTGCCGTCAGTCACCACGGGGTAACCGGCGAAACCGTTCTTGTGGCTCAGCTCCTTGATCTGGGCGATGGTCATGTCAGGGCGCACGGTAACGGGGTCGCTGACCACGCCGCTCTCGTACTTCTTGACCTTGCGCACTTCGGCAGCCTGCTGCTCGATGGACATGTTCTTGTGAATGAAGCCGATACCGCCTTCCTGGGCCAGTGCGATAGCCAGACGGGCTTCGGTCACTGTGTCCATGGCAGCGGAGATCATCGGGATATTCAGCGTGATCGCAGACGTGAGCTTGGTACGCAGGTCGGCGGTATTGGGGAGAACAGTGGAGTGGGCTGGAACCAACAGTACATCGTCGAAGGTCAGCGCTTCTTTGGCAATCCTGAGCATGGCAATATCTCACCGTTGAGGAGTGGGGGTGTAAAATATTGCCGACAAATTTTACTCATGCATTGGGCAGTGGTAAAGAAGTTTTTTGAATTTTTTATGGCGTAGCCCGATTTAACGCCACCAACAGGGCAAAAAACCAATAAATTCAGCCGTAACCATGCCGTTTTTCCCGACAAGATGATCTTTTTTGCCGTTGAGCCCCTTTCTGCCGCCAGTCTCCCGGAACGGCCTTTTTTCCACTCACAGCCGTCAGCCAGACCGGCGGTCAGTTCCCCTGATAGCGGCCCGGCTTGTGCCAGTTCATCAGCATGGCGTTCATGGCCAGCGCACTCAGGGTTGACCAGAGTAGCAGGGGAAGCGGCAGGGTGAGCAGAGAGAGCGCAAACACCAGCACATCCAGCACCATCTGGCTCTTTCCCGCATTGATGCCGGTGCGCCGTTGCAGCCAGAGCGTCACCACGCCGGTGCCCCCCACGGAGGCATTGTGGCGCGCCAGAGACAAGACCCCCATGCCGAGGAAGGTTCCCCCCACCAGGGCGGCAAACAGGGGGTGGACATAGCTCACCGTCAGCAGCAGCGGCACCGCCTGGGTGGCCGCCGAGAGGGCGACGTTGACGATCAGCGTCTTGAGGGTGAAGGCGCGCCCCATGGTGACGTAGCAGAACACCATGAAGGGCAGGTTCACCAGGAAGAAGAGCACGCCGATGGGCAGGGTACTGACATGGGCGATCAGCAGGGCGATGCCCGCGATGCCACCGGTGATCATACCGGAACACTTGAGCAGATTGAGCCCCACGGCGATAAACATGACCCCGAGCACCATGCCGTAGACATCGTCCTTGAGGGTATGGGCCAGCCCCCTGCCCGCAGCCGCTGGCTGCATGGTCATTTCACCTTCCATATGACTCCTTAGATCCGATTTGATGGTGGCATCCGTTGCCCGACAACCAGGCCGCATTGGGGCTGATGGCGGCGACCCGATCACCTTGCCGTCCCCACCCCCCAATCTTGCGTCCCCCGCCCCCTTATGTCGCCATCGTGGGGATGACAAGGCACAGCAAAAAGAGCGCCAATCAAAACAAGAGTCCGCGATACCATAAATAATCGGATTTAAATTCTGATAAACACGCAATGTGCAGCTCGAATGCACCACTTCCGTGATCGGCCATCACAGTGGCGCAGCATGTTTACCCGAGTCACCGAGAAAGGCCTCGTGGTATCCCCTTCACAGCCCGGTTTTTCGGCAGATCATGTCGATACGATGCCGCTTTTCAGCATGGATGATGCTTGTCATGGGGGAAATCCGGGGGCCAAACGGTGTGTTTCTTCGGGGCGGGCTCCAGGGGCGGATGTGGACATTACGCACCAATAAAGTGCAGTTGCACCAATATAGATCAACCGAGTGGCACGGTTTGCCTTGCACCGCGGTGCAAAGGCGACATGGGCACCGCTTTGCTCACTGCCATGAGCACTGCAATATGCAGAGCATGGAGTGACTCGGGCGGCGGATGCACCACTCCCCTTCCCTCTAGCCCCCTGCCCATGAGCGTGCTGGTCGCGAGTCCACAGGTCTGTCCATCCATCAGCCCCTCCGCAGCCAGAGTCCCATCAGGATGGGGCATCCATTCAGGCAGAAGGCAGAATAAAAAAGTCGGCCCGAAGGCCGACTCGCTGCACCCTGTGACAGGGCTTCCTTACTTGAGGTATTTGCCGTCCGCGCCCACCTTGCCCGGGCCGTTCAGTACCCAGACCCGCGCCGAATAGGCGGGCACCGCAAAGCTCAGGCTGCCGTTGCTGACGCTCTGGCTCGCACCGGTTACCGCGTCCGTGTAGGTGCCGTTCTTCAGGCCACTCAGGTTTATCTGCTGGGCCGAGTTGGCCGCAAGGCCCACGGCAGCGTAGCTCCCTTGGGCGCTCAGATCACGCACGAAGCTGATGCCGCTCCCCCACTCGTTCACCTGGCTCATGGGCGCTTTTTGCAGGGCGGGCACCGCCTTGCGGATCTGGTTCAGGCGCTTGATGTGCTGATAGAGCGGGTGGCTCGGGGTGGCGGGGTTGTCCAGCACATCTCCGTAGTAGGCACGACCGGTCTGATCCACCGTCATGGTGGCCCCGTCGATGTCCTGGGGCTTGCCCGCCTGGAACATTACCTCCTCCCCGTAGTAGAGGGTCGGGATCCCCCGCGCCGTCCAGAGCAGGTTGTAGGTCATGGCCGCATTGCCCTCTTCCCCGCCGTAGCGGTACTTGAAGTCATTGTCCGGCCCCACGTCGTGGTTCTGGAAGAAGGTGATGAGCTTGGTGGCATCCCCATAGACCCAATCCATGGCGAAAATCCCCCCTACCCCGCCAAAGTTCCCCCGGGTGACGTTGTCACGGAAGGTGGAGAAGAGGGAGAAGTCCAGCACAGAGAGGCCCGAATCGCCCCCTGCACGGGGATCGGCCGGGTTGGCCGTCGTGCGGGTATACCACCAGGGGCGGATAACCGCCGAGGCATTGTCGTTGGCCAGCTCAGAGCCCCAGCCGGTGCCCTTGACCAGGTTTTCGCCAAAGACGAACAGCCCCGGCTTGTGAGCCTGCCAGTCATGGACATAGGTCAGCAGTTCGTCCCGCTCGATGTGCTTCAAGGTATCGATGCGAATCGCATCCACCCCCATGTCGAGGTACTGACGAATGGCGCCGTTGAGGTAGTCCTTGACGTTCTGGTTGCCGGTGGCGAGATCGATGCAGTCCCCCGCCATGTGCTTGCGCTGCAGGGCAAGCGGGCTCTCCCAGTCACCGCCGGACATGAAACCGTCCAGGTGATACCAGGCGGGATCCAGGGTCTGGGCGTCGATGCCGAAGAAGCGGTTGGGGTTGTAGCCTGCGCTCGGCACGGTGGCGCCGGTTTTGGGGTCTACCAGGGGCTGGGTGCCCGCCGGATCGGACTGGCAGCGGGCCTTGTACCAGTCGGGCGCCGCCGGGTTGTCGTCGTCACAGCGGTTGGCGCTGGCGTAGTCCCCGAGATTGCCCTGATAGGGGCCATTGTTGATGAGTCCCTGGCTCGACCCCGCCGGTACGTAGTATTTGACGGGCAGGCGATCGATCCAGGTCTTGCCGCGCAGACCGTACTGGCTCGAGTGGTTGAGCACCACGTCCTGGATCACCTTGAGCCCCTTGGCGTGGGCCGCCTGGATGAACTCCCGGTAACCCGCCCCCGGCGACTCCAGACGGGGATCGACCCGGTAGAAGTCGTAGGCATGGTAGCCGTGGTAGTCGAGGCCGGAGCGGTTCTCCACCGGCGGCGTCACCCAGATGGCGGTGAAGCCGAGATCCTTGATGTAGTCGAGCTTGGCGATCAACCCCTTGAAGTCGCCACGCCACTGGGGATCCCCCGCCTTGTAGCGATCCCGGTTGTAGTAGTTGTTGCTGGCATCGCCATCATAGAAGCGGGCAGTCAGCAGGAAGTAGATGCTCTCGGCGCGAAAATCGCCGCTCGCCACCCCCTGCTCGCCGATGTGGTACTCGAAGCGCTGCTCGCGCTGATTGCCGCTGGCGTCGATGGCAAGGGTGCGGATCACCAGATCGGTGCCACTCCCCTTGTCACTCGCCACCAGGGGCTGGCCTGCATAACGGGCCGATGCCGTGGTGGGCTGGCTGCCGTCCGTCGTGAAATGCACGGCGGGGGCGCTGTCCTGATCGTCGCTCACTCCCAGGGTGATGGACTGGCTGTCCACATAACTCCCCGGGGACGGGGTGGCCGTCACCGTGGGGGCCTGCAGATCGGCCCCGGCCAGCGTCTCCACCTCGATGGCCTTGCGCAGGCTGTCAAAGCAGATGCGATAACTGGTGTTGGCGCTGACCAGGTAATCCTGGGCCGGATACGCCTCGGTCCAGTCCCCCTTGTGGTCAATCTTGAAGCGGGGGTTGTTGCTGCCAAAGGCCTGCTCGGTGCAGAAGGTGGTGCCATCCTCGCTGGTCATGGGGGTGAGCCCCCAGTTGTTGGCCGTGCCCCGGAAGTACCAGCTGTCGCTGCTCTGTCCTGCCCCGACCACCACGCTCACGCTGCTGCTGCCCTTGGCGCCCTGATCGTCGGTGACCGTAAGGCCATAGGTGAAGGTGCCGGTCTGGGTGGTGTTGACGACGATGCTTTCCGTGGTCTCGCCGCTGCTCCACAGATACCTCGCGATCTGGCCGTCGGGATCCGTGGAGTCGCTGCCGCTCAAGGTGAGTGACGCCCCTTGGGTCACGTTCACCGTCCCCCCCGGGGTGATGACCGCGAGCGGCGGCTGGTTGTCATCCCCAAGGGGGGTGATGCTGTAGGCCAGGGTCTGGTCGTTGACCTGGATGCGCACCGTGCCCACGGCGCTCCAGAAGATGTCGCCGCCACTTTTCTCCAGCACGCCGTCGCCGTTGCTGTCGCCAAAGTTGACGGCCCAGTCGCCAGCCTGATCAAACTTGAGGCGCTGGCTCGCCTTGCCATCCATGTAGGCTTCCACCTGCCACAGGTGATCCCCTACCAGGGTCATGGGGAGACTGGCCCAGCCGTTGAAGGTGCCGCGCACGTTGAGCTGCGGCAAGGTGCTGGCAAACCCCGAGGCCTCGCAACTGGCCACCGCCGTCGCGCTCACCGCCTGGGTGCTCGCGTTGATGCGGATCTGGTACGCCGTGTTGGCATTGACCCCATAGTCGGCCGCCGGGTAGCTCTGCTGCCAGTTGCCGTACCTGTCTATCTTGAAGCGCGGGCCGCCGCTGGCATCCCCGCTCACGAAGCGCTGGCAGGTATCAAAATTGACGCCGTCCGTCGACGTCATGGCGGTCGCCGCCCATCCATTCGCGGTGCCCCGGAAGAACCACTCCGCCGCCGTGCTCGGCGCCGTGATCAGGGTTCCCAACAATCCGGCCGCGAGTATCCATCTAGCCATTGATAGTCCTTTATTTTCATTGTTTGTGTGTGATGCCGGTGTGTCCCGGCATTCCCCCATCCGCAACGTCCCGCCTTCAGATGAGCCCGACCAGTCTAGAGTCCCCCATGGCCAATTCATGGCCAACACGCGCAAAATGTGACCACTGTCGACCTCATCATGGGCTGTATGTGATTGATAGCGCTTTCATTTCCTGGCGCAGAAGTGAGGGGCGCCCCCATCGGGGAGAGCAAGATGGCCGCCCTCCGCGACCACCTCGGGCACAGGGTCAGCCCCTGCCTCCTGCACGGCGCCGTTGCCATCGGGGACGCTTGCCCCCATGATGCAATCCCCCTTGCCATCTCGGGCAACTGGGCGGTTCATTCAGGGAGAAACGATGAGACCATCGGATTACGGGAGATTGCTCGCGCTGGCAGCCATCTGGGGAGTCAGCTTCTTGTTCATGCGCATCGCGGCGCCGGCGTTCGGCTCGGTCAACACCACCTTCCTGCGGGTCTTCTTCGCCCTCGTCGGGCTCGCCGCCATGCTCCTGCTGCTGCGCACCCCCATGCAGTTTCAGGGCAAGCTCAAATCCATCATGGTGCTTGGCATCATCAACTCCGGCGTCCCCTTCCTGATGTATGCCGTGGCGGCCCTCTGGCTGCCCGCAGGGTATTCCGCCATCCTCAACGCCACCACGCCCCTGATGGGCGCCCTCATCGGCTTCTCCTTCTTTCACGAGGCGCTGACCTTGCGCAAGTGGGCCGGGGTGATGCTGGGGCTGGTGGGCATCGGTCTCATCACCACCACCGGGGAGGTCGACCTGAGCGGCCAACTGGCCATCGGGGTGCTGGCCTGCCTCATCGCCACCGCCTGCTATGGCTGCGCCGGCTTTCTGACGAGGCGCTGGGTCACCGAGCGGGGAGGCCTGGACGCCAAACTGGTGGCCTTTGGCAGCCAGATAGGGGCCGTCCTCTTCCTGCTTCCCTTCTTCGGCTACACCCTGGCGACCGGCCCCGCCGTCGACTGGGCCCAGCCTGGGGTCTGGGCCAGCGTGCTGGCGGTCGGCTTCCTCTGTACCGCCTTCGCCTATCTGCTCTATTTCAGGCTGATCGCCGACATCGGCCCCCTGCGAAGTCTCACTGTCACCTTCCTCATTCCGCCCTTCGGCATCCTGTGGGGCTATCTGGTGCTGGGGGAAACCCTCACCGGCGGCTTCGTGTTCGGCGGCGCCGTGGTCTGCCTCGCGGTCTGGCTGGTGACCAGCCCCGCCAGAGCCGTCAAGTCGGCCAAGGCACAAGCCTAGGCTCCGCGTCATCTGCCGGGCCCATGGCTCGGCAGATGGGCGCAACTGGGGTAAGATGACCCCCATCGTTTCTCCCGCCCCGGCGGACACCACAGCAGGGCCAGCCTTGAATCACCTCGAACCCGCCAGTCAGAGCAGACAACAGCAGATCTTCACCGTCACCCGCCTCAACAGCGCCGTGCGCATGATCCTGGAGCAGGATTTGGGGCTGGTGTGGCTCACCGGCGAGCTCTCCAACCTGGCGATGCCAAGTTCCGGCCACTGGTACTTCTCCCTCAAGGACATGTCGGCCCAGGTGCGCTGCGCCATGTTCAAGGGCAACAACCGCCGGGTGCCGTTCCGTCCCCAGGATGGCATGCAGGTGCTGGTGCAGGCGCGAGTCTCCCTCTATGAACCCCGGGGCGACTACCAGCTCATCATCGAGTCCATGCAGCCCGCCGGGGATGGCATGCTGGCCCTGCGCTTCGAGGAGCTCAAGCGCAGCCTCGGGGCCGAAGGGCTCTTTGACGAAGGGCGCAAGCGCCCCTTGCCCCGGGAACCCCGCGCCGTCGGGCTGGTCACCTCCGCCACCGGCGCCGCCCTGCACGACATGCTGACGGTGCTTGAACGCCGCGCCCCGGACTTGCCCGTCTTCATCTACCCGACCCAGGTGCAGGGGAGCGCCGCCACCGCCCAGATCGTCTCGGCCATCATGCTTGCCAACCGCCGCGCCGAGGTGGATGTGCTCATCGTCGGACGCGGCGGCGGTTCCCTTGAAGATCTCTGGTGCTTCAACGAAGAGGCGGTGGCACGGGCCATCGCAGGCTCCGCCATCCCCGTGGTGAGCGCCGTAGGACACGAGGTGGACGTCACCATCAGCGACTTTGCCGCCGACCTTCGTGCCCCCACCCCCTCTGCCGCCGCCGAGCTGGTCGCGCCGGACAGGCGCACCCGCGCCCAGCGCCTCGTGCACCTGCGCCAGCGGCTCACCCAGGCCATGAGCCGTCACCAGGTCGCCGCCCGCCATGGCTTCGTCCTGCTGCAGAAGCGGCTCGATCATCAGGATCCCAAGCGACGGCTGGAGCAGCAGTCCCAGCGCCTCGACGAGCTCGACCGCCGCTTGCAGCAGCACCTGCGTGATCGCCTGCACCAGGGGGAGCGGCGCCTGGCGGGCCTCGCCATGCGCCTGCAGGCCAGAAGCCCCGAAAAGCTGCTGGCCATCGGCAAACGTCGTCACCAGCTTGCCGAGGAGCGCCTCCATGCCCTCATCGCAAAACGCCAGGATCTCGCCCGCCACCGCCTCGCCATGCTGGGAGCCCGCCTCGACGGCATCAGCCCGCTGGCCACCCTGGGGCGCGGTTACGCCATCGTGCGCACCCCCTCCGGGGAGGTGATCCGCCGCGCATCCCAGGTCAATGCAGGCCAGACCCTGGTCACCACCCTCGCAGAGGGAGCGCTGCGGGTACGGGTGGACGAGGTCGACAACCGCTGACAAAAAGCGGGGGCCTGCACCAGGCCCCCGCCTCCTTTCTGTGCTCCGATAGCCCGTTATACCAGGGCATGACCGGCCATCTTGCCCGAGTGGCCGGATGGTTTCTCGCCCCCCTTGATCCCCCCCGGTGGATTGCACCTCAGATACTCGAACAACCCGGCCTGCAAATTCACGTTCCAGAAACGCCCCGCCAGGGTGAGGGCGAGACGCTCGGCCGAGAGCCGTGCCAGCCCGTGTCGCTGCCAGGCCTCAAAGAGCGGCATCAGGTGGGAGACCAGCCCCTGTGGCAATTGCGACAACGCCAGCCATCCGGTGTCGAGCCCCCCTCGCAGCAACCCGTCGAGACGGGCATCGGGATGGGGCCTCATCACCATGCCGGGGGCGCGCACACCGGTTGCCAGCGCCTCGTGCCAGGCCGCCAGATCCCGGCCATACATCAGGCCGTGACCCTGCACATTGCCCCCCGCCCCTGCGCCGAAGGGCAGGATCTCGGCGCCCCACTTGGCCATCTGGTTGTAGCGGCTCTGCTCGGCATCGGTGCGCCGCCAGTGGCTGCAGGAGAGCCGCTCCCAGCCCCCCGCCTCCAGCGTCCGTGCCCCGTCGGCATACATGACTGCCCGCTGCTGGCCATCGGCGGCCCAGCCCAGGGTGCCTTTCTCGTCGGCGCGCGCCAGGTTGGTGCCCGCCATGGAGATGAGCTGGTAGAGATCCACCCCGTGCACCCCGCTCGCCATCACATCCGCGATATCCTGGCGCCACACGGCCTCATCCTGCCCCGGCAGACCGAAGATGAGATCCGCCACGATCACCGCCTCGTTGTGGCGGGTCAGCGCCGCCAGCCGGACCAGCAAGGTCTCCCTGTCATCGAAGCGGGCCGCCTGCTGGCGCACACGGGTATCAAAACTCTGTACGCCGAACGAGAAACGATTGAAGCCACCCGCCAGGGCCGTCTGCCACTTCTCGTCATCAAAGCCGTTGAGCCGCCCCTCCAGGGTCAGCTCCGCATCCACGGTCAGGGGAAAACGGCGGATGGCGCTGGCCAGGCGGGCGAGATCGCCCGCCGCCATGTCGGTCGGCGTGCCGCCCCCCACATAGACCGCCGAGAAAGGCCGGCTCTGGACGAGCGGCGTCTCGGCTGCCTGGTGCAGCGACCCGCAGAGTGCCTCCATGTAGCGGCTCATGCGCGCCGGATTGGCGCCGTTTTCGAAGAAGTTGCAAAAACTGCAGCGCTTGCGGCAAAACGGGATATGGATATAGAGCGCTCGGGCCTTGGCCTCGCTCTCCTGCTGCCACCAGGCTTGCCAGCCGGCATCGTCCAGCATCAGGGGGGCGGCCCCTCCCCGGCTGGCATGGGCCGACGTCTTGGCGGTGAAGGCGAATTTGAGGGGATCCGGGGTACAAAGCCCCGTCATGGTCGAAGAAAGCTGGAGAGTCGTCACTGGGGTTACCCTGCGTAAATAACGCAAATGATAACGAATATCAGTTGCAGGTATTTGTGCTGGATCAAGTCGGGAAGGATTGAGCCGTCACTCTGTCTCCATCAGGGCAGCAGCGCGTCAGGCAAGGAAGGCGTGAAACAACAAGGGAAGAGAGCCACTCTCCCACTGGAGAGTGGTGGCACACACAGGATCAGGCGGTTGATTCAAGGCTCCCGACGGGAGCGCCGCGCCGATACCGGCTGACGGGGTCAGCCATTGCCGATGATGATGGCAACCCGGCGATTTTCCGCTCGCCCGGCAGCGGTCGCGTTGTCGGCGATGGGCGCCTCTTCTCCGCGGCCACGGATATCCAGGTTCCCCTGGGGCATACCCACCGACACCAGGACATCGGCCACCGACCGTGCCCGCTTGAGGGAGAGTTGCTGGTTGTAGGCCTCATCACCGTTGGAGTCGGTATGACCGTCCACCCGGGCCCGGTTCAGTCCTACCTCAATCAGGGCCTTGCCGAGTTTCTCCACCACCTGGCGGGTCTCGGGGTTGAGGGCCCCCACATTGTTGGCGAACAGCACCTTGTTGGAGATATCCAGGGTCCATCCCTCGTCGGTCAGGTGAAATCCCTGCTCCTTCAAGGCGGCGATCTGCTCCGCCGTGAGCCCCTGGGGAGGGCTCTGGCACGCCGCCAGCACACTCAGCAACAGTGCCACCAGGCCCGCTTTGATCGGGTTCAACATGCGCATTCTTATCATCCTTTCACTATTTCCGGTTCAACTTCACGTGCTCGTTTTTCGTGTTTCTCTCTCCTCCCTGCGTTGTCGTTTGGTTTGATACATGGCGTCGTCTGCCCATTGCAGCAGGGCATCCGCCGTCCTCCCCTGCTCGGGATAGCGGGCAGAACCGATGCTGATCCCCACCCCGAGATGGCGACCGTCACTCAATACCACGGGGGTGTTCATGGCCTGCTGCACTCGCCCTATCACCTCGCGCACCTCGTCCTCCCCCTGGATCGGGGTCAGGAGGATGACGAACTCATCTCCCCCCAGCCGGCAGACCAGATCCAGGGGCCTGAGCTGATGCTGCACCCGCCGCGCCACGGCGATCAGCACTTCGTCGCCGATGCCGTGGCCCAGGTTGTCATTGATCTGCTTGAAACGATCGCAATCCAGATAGAGCAGGGCAAAACCTTCATGCCCCTTGTTGCCTGCCAGGATGGCCTGCTCCATGCGAGCCTCGAACAGAGCGCGGTTGGGCAGACCGGTCAGGGGATCATGGGTTGCCTGATGCAGCAGGCTGGCGTTCTCCCGCTTCTGGTGGGCCTGCCAGGCTTCCAGCTCATCGAGCAGCGAATTGAAATCCTCACCCAGCTCGTGCAGCTCGGCGATATTGGCCGCCGGCACCCGCTCCTTGAGGGCCCGCTGGCGGCTGACGTTGTAAGCCACCTCGGTCAGGGCCTTGAGGGGTGCCGTGATGGAGCGCTGCATCCGGCGCGCCACATGGAGTGCCCCGAGAATACTGATGAGCAGGCACACCAGGGTAGCCAGCAAGGTCTGCAACAGGAATCGCAGCAGGTACTGGCCGTGACCGACCAGATGCACCCTGGCTATCTCCTTGTGCTCGCGCACCATGGGGAGCGCCACGGGCCCCGGCAGGATCAGGCGGGCCAGGTGCTGCTCCAGGGTGGTCCAGGGGGTGGTGATGTCCCGGCGCCAGCTCGCCAGTACCTGGCCGTCCGGCAGCACTATGCTGGCGCTGGCTATGTCTTCCCGGGAGGTGATGGTCTCCAGGGCATCCAGTGCCGCCTCCTTGTCATGGAAGACCACGGCCGCCTCAGTGGTGTAGCTGATGGCCCGCGCCACCAGCTTGAGGTTGTGATCCGCATAAAGGCGCAGCGCCAGCAGCGCCGTGATGGTCAGAAACAGCCCGGCCATGCAGACGGCAGTCAGGGAGATCATCATGTGGGTGCGCCCCAGACTCTGTCGCAGGGTAAGCCTGGGAGTGGCGTGATGGACCGTCATCGCACCTCCTCATCGGCTCGCGCCAGCTTGAGCACGGCCGGGTGCACTCGTACGCCGCTGCGGGCCAGCGCATCCAGATTGACCCGAAAACGCACCCTCTCCTCCCCGGCCTGCAGACAGAAGACCGCATCGGCGATGCATTCGCGGCTCTGCTCACTGATGCTGAGGATGGCGTGACCGCGCAGGCGCTCGAACAGGGAGAGGCGCTGCGCCGGTGCCAGCACCCCCAGATAGATGACATCGCAGCGCTGGATCAGTGACTCGTCGTCCATGTCGTAGCGATGGACCTCCACCGGTCGGCCATTGGCCTGCCGTTCAATGGTCAGAAGGGATGACGCATATTCCGTCGGCGCCGTGATGCAGAGCCGAAGTCTGGCGGGCTCGCTGGGCCAGCGGGTGTAACTGAGGATATCGAGCACGGTCTGGCGCACCATGTCGCTGCGCGCCTCGGCGGAGGTCGCCGCCATGGCCTGGTTTGCCAGCATCAGCATGCAGCACAGTGGCGTCAGCCACATCAGTAACCGGAGGTAACAAAACATCTGCATGGTGCCCGCGAGAGTGTCCAGGTCGGCGCCGGGGTCACCCGACGCCCAGGATGAGAGTGCCAGCATGGCACCGCACCGAGCTTACCAGCCGGGTGGCCAGCCCCCAGAGGCAAGTGGCACGGTTGCGTCACCGGGTGTCGCAGCCGTGCCTGCAAGGCGCTCAGTGTCCCTGGCAGACACCGTCCATCGACACTACTTCTTGCCAATCCCATATTCGCGCAGCTTGTTGGCGATAGCGGTATGGGAGACACCGAGCCGCTTGGCCAGTTGGCGGGTGGAGGGGAACGCCGGGTAGAGCCGCTCCAGCAGGCGGCTCTCGAAACGCTTCACCGCCTCGTCGAGCCCCCCTTCGAACCACTCGTCGATGAGAGGCATGGCATCGGCCGCCACCGGCAAGTCCACGTGCTCGGGTCCAATCTCGTCCCCTTCCAGCAGGGTCATGGCCCGATAGAGGCAGTTGCGCAGCTGGCGCACGTTGCCGGGCCAGCGGTAGGCGGTGAGGTACTCGGCCATGTTGCGGGTAAAGCGCGGGCGCGGGCGCTGCAGTTCGCTGGCAAAGCGCGACACGAACTGCTGGGCCAGGGCCATGATGTCCGCCTTGCGCTCGCGCAGCGGCGGCAGATTGAGGCTAAGCACATTGAGGCGGTAGTAGAGATCTTCGCGAAACTTCCCTTCATGGACCAGATCCAGCAACTGCTTCTGGGTGGTGCAGATGAAGCGCACGTTGACCCTCACCTCCTGCTCGTCACCGACCCGGCGAAACACGCCATCTTGCAGCACCCGCAGGAACTTGGTCTGCAGATGGGGGGACATGTCGCCGATCTCGTCCAGCATCAGGGTGCCACCGCTGGCCAGCTCCAGCACCCCGCGCTTGCCCTCGGTGTTGTTGCCAAAGGCGCCGGGGGCATAGCCGAACAGCTCGCTCTCGGCCACGTTGTCCGGCATGGCCGCACAGTTGAGCGCCATGAAGGGGTGGCTGGAGCGCAGGCTGGCGCCGTGGCAGGCCCGGGCCAGCAACTCCTTGCCGGTGCCGGTCTCCCCCACGATGAGCAAGGGGGCGTCCTGCATCGCGAGCTTGGCTGCCTGGGCCAGCACCTCCTTCATCTTCTGGCTCTCGGCCTGGAGGTGCTCAAAGCCCCCCACTTCCACCGCGTGCAGGGCACTGAAGTGCATGCCGACCCGGCGGGCGGATTTGAGCACCACCACGGCGCCGGCCAGAGCCTGCTTGCCCTTCTCTTCGGCCACGAACAGCGGCATCAGATCGCCCAGGTACTCTTCGCCACCGAGGCTCAGCTTGCAGGTCTGGGGCTTGATCTCCCCCGACTCCAGCCAGCGGCCAAACGAGAAACCCTTGACCAGGGAGGCGATCGCCACGCCGCGCACCTCGTCCGGTGGCAACGCCAGGGTGGTGAGAGCGGCCTGGTTGGCCTGGGTCACCCGCCCCTTGCTGTCGAGGGAGAAGACCAGGTCCGGCAGGGCCTTGAGCAGGGCCTCTATCTCGTGGTGTTCCCGCTCGGAGGGCATGTAGGGGATCGTCTTGACGTCATAGACGCCGGGAATGCGGCGAATTTCCGGCATCAGATGCTGAAAGTCACGGAACTCCAGCTCGGGGAAATTGAGATAGATGATGCCTGAGGTATCGATTTCGATGCCGCGCAGATCGATGTTGTGCTCCACCAGTCGGTCGAGCAATTCCCGGGTCAGGCCCAGACGGTCTTCACAGCTGACTTCAAGACGCATTCGGCACACACTTCCTAGCTAACATTCTGAATAACGGGATAATACAGACTCGATCCCGCCAGTGCGAGCGCTCCCCCACAAAAATGCGGGCCTGCCCCGCTTTCACCGGGCAGGCCCTGTCTGCGCTGGCGCCAGACGGCGGTTACTTCATCAGACCGTCGGTGCGGGCAGCCATGATGAAGTCGTTGCGATGCAAGCCGCCTATCTTGTGGGTCCACCAGCTCACGGTCACCTTGCCCCATTCAAGCAAGATCGCCGGATGATGGAACTCCGCCTCCGCCAGTTCTCCGAGGCGGTTGGTGAACGCCAGCCCCTCCTTGAAGTTGCGAAACACAAATTCACGACGCAGTTGCAGCTCGCCGTTCACCACCAGGGGCTGCCAGTCGGGGATGAGGTGCATCAGCTCCCCCAGCTCCTGATCGCTCACCCTGGGGGCATCGGCGCGGCACGCCTCGCATCGTTGACTCGCCAGTTCAGTCATTCGGGACTCCTTTCATGAAACATCGTGGGAATGAATTCGGGTCAGCTCGCCTGCTTGCCGGCAACGGGGGCAAAGCGGGGTGGACGCAAGCCAAGACGACGGGCCTCGGCCACGGCCGCCATGATCCCCTGCCCCTCCAGACCATAGAGGGTATCGAGACGAGGCAGCACGAAATAGGTCGGCTGCATGATGTCGATGCGATAGGGGGTACGCAGGATCTCCAGCAGATCGAAGGGTTGCAGCTCGGGCTTGCCCGAGAGGGCATAGGCGGTCTCGCCGATGGAGGAGAGAATGCCGCCGCCGTAGATACGCAGCCCCTCCTCCCCCTGCAGGAGACCGAACTCCACCGTGAACCAGTAGAGCCGCGCCAGATAGACCCGCTCCTCCTTGCTGGCATGGAGTCCGAGCCGACCATACAGGTGGGTGAACTGGGCAAAGGCCGGGTTGGTCAGCATGGCGCAGTGGCCGAAGATCTCGTGGAAGATGTCGGGCTCTTGCAGGTAGTCGAGCTCGTCCCGGCGGCGAATGAAGGTGGCGACGGGAAAACGGCGATCAGCGAGCAGCGCGAAGAAGTGATCAAAGGAGATGAGTGCCGGCACCGCCGCCACCGACCAGCCGGTGGCGGGCATCAGGGCGGCGTTGATCTCGCCCAGCTGGGGGATACGGTCCAGAGGCAGGTCGAGGCGTGCCAACCCGGCCTGGTATTCGTCGCAGGCCTTGCCATCGAGCGCCGCAAGCTGGCGTGCAATCAGGATCCGCCAGGTGCCGTGCTCCTCGTCCGTGTAGTGGATCCTGCCCTGCCCATCCGGTTGGCGGGCCGTGTAGAGACTTGCCATGAGTGATCCCATCCTTCGGGTGCCAGCCGCCATCCGGGCGGTCACTGGTCGTTGAGTCATGGGATCACTGTAACGGTTTGCCCCTCAAAAAAGCAGCCGACCCCGGGGTCGGCTGCTTTTGACAATTGTAAATTATTTGTGACATCCCTATCGAATCCCAGCCACCTCACGACTTGTTGAGATAACCCGCCAACTGGCCGATCAGCCGCTTGCGCAGCTCGCCCAGTTTCGGCTTCTCGTCGGCACACCAGGGGAGCGGACGACAGGCTTCCATGGTACGCATCCCGAGGCGCGCGGTGAGCAACCCGGCCCCGACCCCTTGGGCAGCGCGGGCGGAGAGCTTGGCGGTCAGCTCGGCCCCCAGCAGATCCATTCCCACCTCGGTCACCAGCTCGGTGGCCCCCGCATAGAGCATGTTGCGAAACACCTGGCGAATGAGGCGGATGCGGCTCCAGTAGCCGAGCTCGATGGCGTAGACATCGGCGATGTCCTCGATCATCCGCAGGTTGCGCCAGAGCATCAGCATCATGTCGACGGTGGCGAGCGGGCTCAGGGCCACCAGCACGGCGGCCTCCCCCGACCATTTGGCGACGCGGGCCTGGGCCAGCTTGTCCCGCTCGGTGAGCACCAGCTGGCTGTAGAGGGTCAGCACTTCCCGATCGCTGTGGCTCTCGTCAAGCTGGGATAGCCAGGTGCGATACCCTTCCCGCCCCTTGTCACCGCTCTTCTCGGCCAGGGCCTCGCAGAAGGCCTGCCCCTGACCCACCCCCTGATGGGCCAGCAGATCCTCGGCTCTTGAGCGCACATCCTGGCGCCGCTTCAAAGTGCGCAGCCGCAGCCATTCGCGCCCCGCCACCCCGGCGGTGCCCACCGCCACCAGGCCGGAGGCGAGCAGCCAGGCGCCGCCCCAGAAGGGGGAGGCGGCAAACTGATCCACCAGAAAAGCGCCAAACTGGCCAAGCGACAGCAGCCCCACCCCGCCCAGCCCCCAGGCCAGCAGACGATGGCGGCGCCGAGGCCTGACGGTAAGCGCGGGTTCCACCTCGGTGAGCTCGTCCAGCGCGTCCAGAGGCTCGAAGCTCTCCTCTTCCAGCCGCCGGGCCGGGGCCGGTGGCTGCACTTCGCTTGCCACCGAGGGCGCGGGCTCCAGCGTCACCTTGCCTTGCAGGGGAGCGGCGTCATCGGTGCGCCATCTTGTCTGATCGTTCATCGCATTCTCTCCTGTGGGCGCCCCTCGAGCACAGCGGGCCACCCACCCGTTATTCGAGGTGATCCCCGAGCAGGAATTCCAGCGCCGCATCGAGCCGGATATGGGGGAGCGCCTGATGGGCGCTCATGGGCAACGGGCGAAAGGCCTGAAAATCAAACCCTTGAGTTTTCCACCACTGCGCAGGCGGGATCTGGGCAGGCACCTCCCCCGGGAAGAGCAGCAAGGGCTCGCCCGAGAGGGTAGTGCCACGAATGGCGGGAAATTCCCGTCCGTCTGCCACCCCCTTGCCCACCTCGGTGGCCTTGATGGCGGCGAGCGCCAGGCATTCGGTCTCTATCCCCTCGAAGCGGGCCTGACCCCGGCCACGGCTCACCAGGTGCTGCAGGAGCGACACCAGAGGTCCGTGCTGCTCCGGCGTGACGTGATCGGCCTTGCTCGCCACAAACAGCAGCTTGTCGATGCGCGGGGCGAACAGGCGGCGCCACCAGTTGCTCTTGCCGTAGGCGAAGCTTTCCATGATGCGGGCGATGGCCTGCTGCATGTCACCAAAGCTCGCGGCACCGGCATTGAGGGGCGCCAGGCAGTCCACCAGCACGATCTGGCGATCAAAGCCTGCAAAGTGCTGCTCATAGAAGCCCTGTACCAGATGCTGCTTGTACTGCTCGAAGCGCTGCTTGAAGGTGGCGTAGAGAGTGCCGTCTTCGGGGGAGTGTGTGGGCATCTCCCACACCCAGGGCACGAATTGCAGCAGCGGCGCACCGGCATACTCGCCGGGCAACACGAAACGCCCGGGCTGGATGAGGTGAAGCCCGAGCCCCTGCTTGCAGGCGTGCAGATAATCGGTGTAGCGGGCGGCCAGTTCGCTGGCGGCCCGCTCCTCGAAGGCTTGATCCGCCTGCCAGTGCGGCGTCAACCAGCCTGCCGCCAGGGCTTGCAGCTCGGGACGACGCAGTTGCTCCCGCACCTGCTCGCTCCACTGCTCGTAGTTCAGATCCAGCAGCGGCAAATCCAGCAGCCACTCCCCGGGATAATCCACCAGATCCACATAGAGGGTGGAGATCTCACCCAGGTGCCGACGCAGCGGATGGCGGGTGCGATAACGGATCTCGAGGCGTACCTCGGCCACCCCTCGGGTCGGCGCGGGCCAAGCGGGCGGATCGCCAAACAGGGCATCGAGGCCCCGTTCGTAGGGGAAGGTGGGAATGTGGGCGTTTTGCTGGGGCACCCGGCGAGCACCGAGGATGCGTCCCTGGCGCTGGGCGTCCCAGAGCGGCAGACGACCATCGATGGCCGCGTGCTCCAGTTGATTGACCAGCGCCGTGATAAACGCGGTCTTGCCACTGCGAGAGAGGCCGGTGACCGCCAGCCGGATGTGGCGATCCCGGGCCCGGTTCACCGCGTCAACGGCCTTGTGCTGGAGCACCGACCAGGAGTGTTCGAGTTTGTTGCGTATCAAGGCGGGTCTTCTTCTCCTTGTGATCACATCAGAGAGACGGCCGCGAGACAGTATCCTCGCGGCCCGGCACGATTAGAGCTTGCTGAACTCCCGTTGCAGGGTGAACTCCTTGGAGGTCACCAGCTTCTCGATGCGCTGCACCCTGGGCTCCAGTGCATCCAGCTCCTGGCCGATGCGGGCAAGGGCCTGATGAGGTGTGACGCCTGCCTGCCAGCTGCGCGCCTTCATCCGCACCTCGGCGAACTCGGCATCTTCCTGGGAGTAGAGGGTGACCGGCTTCTTGTCGAGCAAGAACCAAGCGGCAATATAGGCGGTGAAGGTGATGAAACCGGCGAAGATGAGACCACTGATGGCCAGCAGCCGCACGATCCAGGTCTCCACCCCGAAGTACTCTGCCAGACCGGCACAGACCCCGGCAATCTTGCCCCGCTGGGGATCCCGGTACAGGTTGCGCCCTTCACGACTGACACTGTTCATACCTTGTTCCTCCAACCGGGGACTTCCGCATCCAGAATCGACTCCAATAGGGTTTCGGCCCGCTCCGGCTTTTTGCCACGGTCATGACCTCTCTCATTGAAAACCGTCATACCTTGTTTCTCCAACCAGGAACCTCGGCATCCAGAATCGACTCCAGGGCGCCGACCCGTTCCTGCATCTTCTCGGCACGCACCAGCAAGCCCTGCAGCTGTTCACGCTCACCATCGGCAAGACCGGCGCCAATGCGTCCCTTGGCACGGTAGTGCAGCACCAGCCAGATGGGGGCCACCACCACCATGAAGACCACCATGGGAACCATCAATACACCCAGCAGATCTTCCATCTGTTACTCTCCCTGTTTCGGTGCCGGATTGTGCTGGCCCAGCTTCTGGCGCATGGCTTCCAGCTCGCGGCTGATCTGGTCGTCCGCCTCCAGCTCGGCAAACTGCTGGGCGAGCGCCTTGTCGGACTGCCCCAGATCGGCGCGGGCTTCCATCTCGTCGATGCGGCGCTCCATGCGCTCGAACTTGCTCACCACGGCCTGACTGTCGCCACGGGCCACCTGGCTTTGCACGTTGAGGCGGCTGCTGGCGGCTTCGCTGCGAATGGCCATCGCCTTCTGGCGGGCACGGGCGTCTTCCAGCTTGGCTTCCAGCTGGCGGATCTCCTCCCCCAGCTTCTCGATGCCGCTGTCCACCGCCTGCTGTTCACGAGACAGGGCGTCGGCAAGCTCCGCCTGCTTGCTCTTCTCGATGAGGGCAGCCCGGGCCAGATCTTCGCGCCCCTTGGTCAGGGCCAGCTCGGCCTTGCCCTGCCACTCGGCGACCCGCTCCTGATGGCGGCTCACCTGACGGCCGATCTCTTTTTGATTCGCGAGGAAGCGGGCCAGATTGGAGCGCTCCTTCACCAGTTCATCTTCCATCTCCTGGATGATCAGACGCACCATCTTCTGGGGATCTTCCGCCTTGTCGAGCAGGGCCGTCAGATTGGAATTGATGATGTCGGCCAGGCGAGAAAAAATGCTCATGATTGTACTCCTGTGATAGGCATCGGGTTGTGTCTCCATTGACAATGGCAACTTGTGTGCCAATCTGGAACAATATTTAACTTGTTGATTTATATGGGCACTCAGAATGCAGTTCAAGTCCCGGGGAAACAAGTGATGATTAAAATAACCAACTTTTGGTAAGATTAACCAGATTTTTCAACTCACAGGGGCAGGGATGACCACGGCCACGGAAAGTCTGTTGGGTGAATCCAACGCATTTCTAGAAATCATCGAGCAGGCATCGCGCCTCGCGCCGCTGCGCAAGCCCGTACTCATCATCGGCGAGCGGGGGACCGGCAAGGAGCTCATCGCCCACCGCCTACATTATCTCTCGGATCGCTGGGATCAAAGCTTTGTCACCATCAACTGCGCCACCTTGAGCGAGAGCCTGCTGGAGACCGAGCTGTTCGGCCACGAGGCGGGCT
Organism: Aeromonas sp. S19(2024); assembly: GCF_041402625.1. Classification (NCBI taxonomy): domain Bacteria; kingdom Pseudomonadati; phylum Pseudomonadota; class Gammaproteobacteria; order Aeromonadales; family Aeromonadaceae; genus Aeromonas; species Aeromonas sp. S19(2024). Next base: position 177,803 of record NZ_JBGLQU010000003.1, on the reverse strand, counting down.
CTTTCACTGGCGCCGCCAAGCGTCATCAGGGGCGCTTCGAGCGGGCCGACGGCGGCACCCTCTTCCTCGACGAACTGGCCACCACCAGCGCCCGGGTGCAGGAAAAACTGCTGCGGGTCATCGAGTACGGGGAGTTCGAGCGGGTGGGCGGCGCCAAGCCCCTCAAGGTGGATGTGCGGCTGGTGTGCGCCACCAACGAGGATCTGCCTGCACTGGCAGAGAAAGGACGGTTTCGTCACGACCTGCTGGACCGGCTCGCCTTCGACGTCATCACCCTGCCCCCCCTGCGGGAGCGGCGCGAGGACATCCTGATGCTGGCGGAGCACTTCGCCCACGGCATGACCCGGGAGCTGGGGTATCCGCTCTTTGCCGGCTTCTCGCGCAAGGCGACCCAGTTGCTGCAAGATTATCCCTGGCCGGGCAACGTGCGGGAGCTCAAGAACGTGGTGGAGCGCAGTCTCTATCGCCAGGGCAACCCCCAGTTGCCGCTGGCGGATCTGGTGCTCAATCCCTTTGACTCCCCCTGGCGCCCCCGTGCCCGAGGTGACGCCGCCCCTTCCACGGACGCGCCGACCTCGGCAGAGACGGCCCCGACCCTGACCCTGCCGCTGGATCTCAAAGGGGCGGTGGCGGAGTACGAGATTAATTTACTCAAGCAAGCGATGCAGCAATCCCAGTATAATCAGCGCAAAGCAGCCCAGTTGCTGGCCCTGAGCTATCACCAGTTCCGGGGGATGCTGCGCAAATATCAATTGCTGGACGGGGATGACAACAGTGGCAACCAGGAGGCGGGCTGATGCCTGGCACCGGGTCTGCGCGCGCGGATAACGCGGCGTACGTCACCCCTGACGGGAGCGCCTGCCCGGCCGCCCCCCGCAACGCGCCCGCCCCCTGGCGGGCAACTCTGTCTGAAAACATGGTTCCAACATGAGAATGCTCACCCCCCTGCTGCTTGGTCTACTGGTCCTGGTCAGCGGCTGTCAGAAACGCGATGAAGCCTCCAAAACCGGGCTCATCTATTGTGCCGAAGGGGCACCCCGAACCTTCAACCCGCAGCTTGCCAATTCGGATGCGACCCTGGATGCCAGTGCCCGCCCCATCTACGATCGCCTGCTCGAGGTCAATGCCAACACCCTCGGCATCGAAGGGGGGCTCGCCACCCGCTGGCAAAGCAGCGAGGACGGCCTCTCCTATACCCTGACCCTGCGCAAGGGAGTGACCTTCCACCGTACCCCCTGGTTCAGCCCGACCCGTCACTTCAATGCCGACGACGTCCTGTTCACCTGGCAGCGTCTGCTGGACGAACACCACCCCTTCCACGCCGTCTCCGGCGGCGAGTACCCCTATTTTTACAGCCTGGGGCTCGGCAACCTCATCAAGCGGGTCTACAAGAAGGGGCCCTATGAGGTGGTGTTCGAGCTGAACCGCCCCGATGCCTCCTTCCTTGCCACCCTGGCCAGCGACTACGCCATCGTGCTCTCCGCCGAGTACGGGGAGCAGATGCTAAAGGCCGGCACCCCGGCGCTGCTGGACAGCCGCCCCATCGGCACCGGCCCCTTCAGCTTCAAGGAGTATCGCCACAACGAGTTCGTGCGCTACCTGCGCCACCCCGGCTACTGGGGCGGCGAGGCCAGAATGGAGCAGCTCATCTACGACATCACCCCCAAGTCCTCCAAGCGCCTTGCCAAGCTGTTGACCGGCGAGTGCGACGTGATGAGCACCCCCTCTGCCAGCCAGCTGTCGGTGATAGACAAGGACTCCCACCTGGATCTGTCGGTGCAGTCGGGGATGAACGTCGCCTTCCTCGCCCTCAATACCCGCAAGGCACCTTTCAACAAGGTGCAGGTGCGCCAGGCCCTCGCCAGCGCCATCAATGTGCAGAATCTGCTGCAGGCTGTCTATTTCGAGACCGGCCAGAGCGCCGCCAGCCTGCTGCCGCCCCTCTCCTGGGGTTACAACCCCTCCCTGCCCCAGCGCAAGCCGGATCTCAAGCTCGCTCGCCAGTTGCTCAAGGACGCGGGCTACCCCAACGGCTTCGAGATGCAGGTGCTGGTGCAACCCGGCGCCCGTCCCTACAACCCGGACGGCCTCAAGACGGCGCAACTGATGCGCAGCGATTTCGCCAAGATTGGGGTGAGCCTCAAGATAGTGCAGCAGGCCTGGCCGGTCATCGAGACCCGGCTCGCCCATGGACAATATGACAGCCTGCTCTCGGGCTGGATCGCCGACAACGCGGATCCGGACAACTTCTTCCGCCAGTTGCTGAGCTGCGCCGCCGTCGAGCGGGGCAACAACTACAGCCGCTGGTGCAGCCCGGCGTTTGATCAGCTGCTGGACGATGCGGTGACCACCCCGCAGCTCGCCTTCCGCCTGCGCAACTATTACTATGCCCAGTCCCTGCTCAACGAGCAGTTGCCGCTCATTCCCCTGGCCCATGCCCTGAGAACCCAGGTGAGTCGCAGCGACATTCAGGGGCTGACCCTGATGCCCTTTGGCGGCACCACCTTCAACCAGGCCCATCGGGAGTGACCATGACAGATAACCACTCCATCGTCGGGCCATCGGCGCACCGCCCCCAGGAGGCATAAGCATGTTTTTCTATATCCTGCGCCGCATCACCCTGCTGGTGATCACCCTCCTGGTGCTGACTCTGGGGGCCTACCTCCTGGAGTTTCGCCTCATCACCCAGGTGCTGGATTTCTGGCACGGCTATCCTGACTTCCTCCAGCGCATCGCCGCCGGGGATTTCGGGCTCTCCAGCGTCTCCGGCCAGCCGGTCCTCGACGAGATCCGTCACTACTTCCCGGCGACCCTGACCCTCTGCCTCGCCGCCTTCGCCATCTCGCTGCTGGTGGGCATCCCCCTGGGCACCCTGGCGGCCCTCTATCAGGGGCGCAGCCCGGACCTCTCCATCATGGCCGCCGGCCTCGTCGGCTATGCCATCCCGGTCTTCTGGCTGGGGCTGCTGATGGTGATGTTCTTCTCCCTGGATCTTGGCTGGCTCCCCTCCTCCGGCCAGATCAGCCTGCTCTACGACGTGCCCTCCATCACCGGGATCGCCATTGTCGATGTGCTGATGAGCCAGGAGCCCTGGCGGGAGGCGGCCCTGCACGACGCCCTGCGCCATCTGGTACTGCCTTCCCTGGTGCTGGCCGTGGTGCCCACCACCGAGGTGATCCGCCACGTGCGCAGCTCCCTCATCGACGTGATGAAACAGAACTACATCAAGGCCGCCGCCAGCCGCGGGCTCTCCCGCCGCCAGATCGTCTGGCGTCACGGGCTCAAGAACGCCCTACCCCCCGTGTTGCCGCTGCTGGGGCTGCAACTTGGCAGTGTGCTCACCTCCGCCATGATCACCGAGGTGGTGTTCGACTGGCCCGGCATCGGCCGCTGGCTGGTGAGCAGCATCGCGCTGCAGGACTACGCCGCCATCCGCGGCGCCTTCCTGGTGGTGGCGAGCTTCGTCATCTTCATCAGCGTCAGCACCGATCTGCTGACCACCATCATGTATCCGGCACGGCGTAAAGAACTCTATGCAAGACAAGATTGATTGCGGTCTGTGGATGAACCACGGCGGCCCATGGGCCACCGGTGCACAGGCGTGCCCATCCCCTTGCGACCGGCACGGGAGCCTGCACCATGCACGATAAATCGAACATCTATCCGGAGCTCAAGATCCTCTCCCCCCTGGAGCAGACCTGGGCCTCCTACCGGCGCAACCCGCTGGCCATGGCGGGGCTCTGGTGCTTCGGGCTGCTGCTGCTGGTGACCCTCATCGGTCCCCTGGTGATCCCCTACGGCATCGACGATCAGCACAGCAGCCACCTGCTGCTCGCCCCCTCCTGGGCCAACAGCGGCAACATCGATTACTTCCTGGGGACCGACGATCTGGGGCGCGACATCCTCTCCCGTCTGGTGGCCGGGGCCAGGCTCACCTTCGGCAACGCCCTGCTGGTGGTGCTCATCGCGCTGGTCATCGGCTCGGCCATCGGCATCCTCGGCGGCATGAGCAAGGGGGTGAAGTCGAGCGTGCTCCATCACCTGCTCGATACCCTGCTCTCCATCCCGTCCCTGCTGCTGGCCATCATCGTCGTGGCCATCCTGGGGCCGGGTCTGTTCAACACCCTGATCGCCATCACGCTCGCGTTGATACCGCCCTTCATCCGGGCGACCTACAACGCGGTCCACGCCGAGATGCAGAAGGAGTACATCATCGCAAGCCGCCTCGACGGCTCTCCGCCCCAGCGGATCATGCGTCTGGCCATCTTGCCGAACATCGTCGAGACCCTGGTGACCCAGACCACCCGCACCCTCTCCGCCGCCATCCTGGACATCTCGGCGGTGGGCTTCCTCGGTCTCGGGGCCCAGTCTCCCCAGCCGGAGTGGGGTGCCATGCTGGCCGATTCGAGCGATCTTATCTATCTGGCCCCCTGGACGGTGACCCTGCCCGGGATGGCCATCCTGTTCAGCGTGCTGGTGACCAACCTGGTGGGCGAAGGCATTCGCGAAGCACTCAAAGAGGGGAACGACTGATGTTGCCAGCCTTGTTATCTATCCCCGCCCCCGGACGCCCTGAGCGACCCTGCTGCGCCCTGAACGGGAGACATTGCTGATGCCTCTGCTCGACATACGCAACCTCACCATCGAAATCGACACCCCCCAGGGCAAGGTCAAGGCGGTGGACAGAGTCAGCCTGACCCTGAACGAGGGGGAGATCCGCGGGCTGGTGGGGGAATCCGGCTCGGGCAAGAGCCTGGTGGCCAAGGTGATCGTCGGCATCCAGAAGGACAACTGGACGGTGCGCGCCGACCGGATGCGCTTCAACGACATGGATCTGCTGACCATGGCGCCCAAGGAGCGGCGCCGCATCATGGGGCGGGAGATAGCGATGATCTTCCAGGACCCTATCAGCTGCCTCGACCCCTCCGAGGAGATAGGCACCCAGCTCGAGGAGGCCATCCCCACCAGCGCCTTCACCGGCAAGTTCTGGCAGCGCTTCCAGTGGCGCAAGAAGCGGGCCATCGCCCTGCTGCACCGGGTCGGGGTCAAGGATCACCGCAAGGTGATGCGGGCCTATCCCCACGAGCTGTCGGACGGCATGTGCCAGAAGGTGATGATCGCCATGGCCATCGCCAACCAGCCGCGCCTGCTGGTGGCGGACGAGCCCACCAGCGCCATGGAGTCCACCACCCACTCCCAGATCCTGCGGTTGCTGGACAAGATGAACAAGCTGGGCAATACCACCATCCTCATCATCAGCAACGACATCGCCGCCATCGCGAACCTGACCGACACCCTCAACATCATGTATTGCGGCCAGATGGTGGAAGTGGGGACCCGGGACCAGATCCTGGAATCCCCTCACCACCCCTATACGGATGCCCTGCTCAAATCCATCCCGGACTTTGACAAACTGGTGCGCCACAAGTCCCGGCTCGAGACCCTGCCCGGGGTGATACCGCCGCTGCAGCATCTGCCCATCGGCTGCCGCCTCGGCCCACGCTGCCCCTACGCCCAGAAGCAGTGCGTGCAGACGCCGCTGATGAGCAAGGTCAAGGGGCATCAGTTCAGTTGCCACTTCCCCCTCAACATGGAAGAACCGAAGAAATGAACCGGCACCAGACCCTGATCCGGGGCACCTGCCCGCCCCGTCAGCCCCTCTATCCGGCGAGCACACCCAAGGAGACCACGTCGTGACCGAACCTTCCCTGTTGCAGGTCAGGGGCCTGTGCAAGACCTACCAGAACCGCACCGGCCTGTTCAGGCGCCGTGCGGTGGAGGCGATAAAGCCCCTCTCGTTCGATCTCGAGGTGGGCCAGACCCTGGCCATCGTCGGGGAGGCGGGCTCGGGCAAGAGCACCCTTGCCCGCATTCTGGCGGGCATGATTGAACCGAGCGGCGGGGAGATCGCCATCGAGGGGCAACCCATGGTCCACGGCGATTACCAGACCCGCTGCAAGCTGCTGCGGATGATCTTCCAGGACCCCAACACCTCCCTTAACCGGAAAATCCGGGTCGGCCAGATCCTGGAGACCCCCCTTCGCCTCAACACGGCCCTGAGCGAGGAGGAGCGCCGGGAGAAGGTGATCCAGACCCTGCGCATGGTGGGCATGCTGCCCGACCACGCCCTCTTCTATCCCCAGATGCTCTCCGCCGGCCAGCAGCAGCGGGTGGGGCTGGCGCGGGCGCTCATCCTCAATCCCAAGATAGTGGTGGCGGACGAGGCGCTCTCGACCCTGGATATTTCGGTACGCTCCCAGATCATCAACCTGCTGCTGGAGATGCAGGAGACCATGGGGCTGAGCTATGTGCTGGTGGCCAACGATCTGGGGATCGTGAGCCACATCAGCGACGAGGTGCTGGTGATGCACGAAGGGCGTGTGGTGGAGCGCGGCAAGACCTTGCGGGTCTTCGCCGACCCCCAGCACGATGTCACCCGCCGCCTTATTCAGAACTACAACAACGAATACCGCCGCTGATCCCGCGGCGCGTTTCCCCTTGCGCCAGACATAAAAAAACCCGGCCTGATGTCTCATCAGTCGCCGGGGGATTGCGTTCAAAAAGTGATTGCGTCGCTCGTAGTAGGAACAGGGGAATGGTAGGCAGCCCCCGTCATCTCAACAACTGTCAGATCTGACAGGCAGTCCGCTATGGAACCGGAATTGCGGATCCGGCGAACAGATGAGCTCGGCCTCCAGGCGACCGAAGAAGGCCACCCGCTCGCTGATGTCCTCGTCTGCGAACGTCTGTGCCAGGGCCAGGTAGTCCTGATAGTGACGCGCCTCCGAGCGCAGCAGGGAGACATAGAAGCGGCCAAGTTCCTCGTCCAGATGAGGGGCCAGCCTGGCAAAACGCTCGCAGGATCGCGCTTCGATATAGGCACCGATGATCATCTTGTCCACCACGGCCGCCGGCTCGTAGGTGCGCACATGGGTCAGCAGACTGCGGGCATAGCGGGAGGCGGTGACGGGACCATAGGGGATGCCCCGTGCGGCCATGATCTCCAGCACCTGCTCGAAGTGGTGCAACTCCTCCTGGATGAGGCGCACCATGGGGAACAGCAGGGGATTGCGCTCCAGCTCGGCAAACACGCTCCTGTCTGATTCGCCCATGGTGCGCTTGCCGAGGATCTCCGCCTTCTCCGGCAAGGCATCGAGCTCCCGGTAGAAGGTCAGCTTGGGCAGCAGGTGACGCTTCTCCTTGGGCAGGCAGTAGCGGCGCACCAGGCTGTGGGCGGTGAGTGCCGCCTTGTTCTCGCAGTTGGCGTGATCGATAAGCAGGGTCGGCAACTGGGCGGGATCCCGCGCCATTTCCACCCACTCATCCGGGGTCTCGCAATGCAGGAACTGGCGAACGGGGGCTAACAGGTCATCCATCTGAACTCTCATCTGTTGATACGACACGCGGCGCCTGGCGCCGGGGGGCCTATGCTAACGGATCCCGCCCGGCCTGCCCACCGCCATCATGGCTCAGCCCGTCAGACGCCTGAGGGAGTCGCGGCGGATCAGGGTGCCGCTGAAGGCGGGCAGTGCGTCCCGGCTCCCCTCCTCCACCATGGTGATCAGGCGGTTGATGGTCTCCTGGATCATCCCGTTCACCGGCATCTTGACGCTCGACAGCGCGGGAATGACGTAAGGGGCCAGGGGGATGTCGTCAAACCCCACCACCGAAACCTCGTCAGGCACCATCACACCGGCTTCGTGCAGCCGTTTGATGGCCCCGATCGCCATGTCATCGTTGCTGGCCACCAGGGCGCTGAAGCGAGCGCCTCGCGCCAGCAGGGTCGAGACGGCGGCCGCGCCACAGGCGGGGGTCCATTTGCCGGGAGCGATCAAGGTCTCCTGCACGGGGATGCCGTGCCGGATCAGCGCCTGCCGGTAACCGGCCAGGCGCTCGGCGCCGGTGGGGGAATCCGCAGAGCCTGCAATGAAGGCGATCTCCCTGTGCCCCATGGCCACCAGCTTGTCCACCACCGCCTCCGCCGCCGCCTGCTGATCCGCATAGACGCAGTGGGCCGGATGGCGGCTCAGACGCCGGTTGAGCACCATGATGGGCTGCTCATGCTGCTCGATGATCTCGTCCATCTCCTCCACCCCAAGAAAGCGCGGATAGATGATGACGCCATCGCAACGGGAATCGAGCAGATACTGGATGGCCTGGCGCTCCTCGTCGGCGCTGTGCTTGCCGTCCGCCAGTATGAGCTGGCGCCCGCGATCCTCGGTCATCCGCGCCACCTGGGAGAGCAGCTCGCCGAAGTAGACGCCGTGGTAGAGGGTGTTGGTGACCACCAGTCCCAGGGTCCGGGTGTGCCTGGTCGCCAGCTGCCTCGCCACCAGGTTGGGGCGATAGCCGCACTCCTCGATGGCCTGCTGCACCCGGTCCCGGGTCTCCTGGCTGGTGTAACCGTTGCCCGACAACACCCGGGAGACCGTCGCCTTCGACACCCCTGCCCGCCTTGCCACCTCCAGCATCGTCGTCATTGTGTTCTCCCTTGCTCGTAACGGGGCGCAGTGTACTGCACCGCCCCCGGCTTGTCGTCGCACGAATGGTGTGCTGGCCCGGGTTCAGTGATCCCATTCACGGATCCGGACGCTCGCTGCACAAGGTGCTTGTCTCCCGCGCTCAGGCCGCGCACTCTATGTGGAACCGGTTCCACATTCAGTTTCATGCGCGTTCCCGCCCTTCGCGGCGGCGGGGCGAGCAGGCCCACTTGGTGAAAAGGATCTACCTCGATGTCAAAAAACTATGCGGCTCTGGCCGGTACCGTCATCACCGCACTCGGCGGCGCCGACAACGTCGTCGCCGTGACCCACTGCATGACGCGGCTGCGCTTTGTGCTGGGCGATCCCGCCCGGGTCAATGGCCCTGCCCTCAAGGCCATCACGGGCGTGCTCGGGGTGGTGCAGGCGGACAACCAGTGTCAGGTGATCATCGGCAACACCGTCTCCCACGCCTATCGCGAAGTGCTGGCCCTGCTGCCCCAGGGCGGCGGGCAGACTCCGCTTGCGGAGGCTTCCGCTGGCTGGAGCCTGCGCCGCATGGGCGCCGCCATCCTCGACGCCCTGATCGGCACCATGTCCCCCCTCATCCCGGCCATCATCGGCGGCTCCATGCTCAAGCTGCTGGCCATGGTGCTGGAGATGACCGGCGTGCTGGAGAAAGGCTCCTCGACCCTCACCATCCTCACGGTGGCCGGGGATGGGGCCTTCTTCTTCCTGCCCCTGATGGTGGCCGCCTCCGCCGCCGTCAAGTTCAAGACCAACATGTCCCTGGCCATCGCCATCGCAGGCGTGCTGGTGCACCCCAGCTTCATCGAGCTGATGGCCAGAGCCGCCGAAGGGGAGCAGGTGACTTTCGCCCTGGTCCCGGTGACCGCGGTCAAATACACCTACACCGTCATTCCGGCGCTGGTGATGACCTGGTGCCTCTCCTACATCGAGGGCTGGGTCGACCGCATCACCCCGGCGGTCACCAAGAACTTCCTCAAACCCATGCTGATCGTGCTGATCGCGGCACCGCTGGCCATCCTCTTCATCGGCCCCGTCGGCATCTGGATTGGCACCGCCATCTCCGGCCTGGTCTACACGGTCCACGACTATCTGGGCTGGCTGTCGGTGGCCATCATGGGGGCGCTCTGGCCCCTGCTGGTGATGACCGGCATGCACCGCGTCTTCACCCCGACCATCATCCAGACCATCGCCGAGACCGGCAAGGAAGGCATGGTGATGCCCTCCGAAATCGGCGCCAATCTCTCTCTTGGCGGCTCGTCCCTGGCGGTGGCCTGGCGCACCCGTAACCCGGAACTGCGCCAGACGGCGCTCGCGGCGGCTGCCTCCGCCATCATGGCGGGGATCTCCGAACCCGCACTCTACGGTGTGGCCCTGCGCCTCAAGCGTCCGCTCATCGCGAGCCTCATCAGCGGCTTTGTCTGCGGTGCCGTCGCCGGCATGGCGGGGCTCGCCAGCCACTCCATGGCCGCCCCCGGGCTCTTTACCAGCGTGCAGTTCTTCGATCCGGCCAACCCCATGACCATCGCCTGGGTGTTCGGCGTGATGGCCCTCTCGGTGGTGCTCTCCTTCGTGCTGACCCTGGTGATGGGGTTCGAGGACATCCCGGTCGAGAGCCCGGCCCCCCGCGCCGAGCCCGTGCAACCCGTCGCCACCAGCCAGGCGCAGGCCGGGCTGTGACACCCCATTCAGACATGACAAGAGGTAACCAATGTCGTTAACAAGATTTCCCGAGGGCTTTCTCTGGGGCGGTGCCCTGGCCGCCAATCAGGCGGAGGGCGGCTATCTCGAGGGGGGCAAGGGGCTGACCACGGTAGACATGATCCCCCATGGCCCGCGCCGCATGGCGGTCAAACTCGGCCAGGAGAAGCGCATCACCCTACAAGATGACGAGTTCTACCCAAGCCACGGGGCTATCGATTTCTATCACCGCTATCGGGAGGATATCGCCCTGATGGCCGAGATGGGCTTCACCGTGTTTCGCACCTCCATCGCCTGGGCCCGTCTCTACCCCAGGGGGGACGAGCGCGAGCCCAATGCCGAGGGCATCGCCTTCTACCGCGCGGTGTTCGAGGAGTGCAGAAAGTACAACATCGAGCCCCTGGTGACCCTGTGCCACTTCGATGTGCCCATGCACCTGGTGACCGAGTACGGCTCCTGGCGCAACCGCCAGATGGTGGAGTTTTTCACCCGCTACGCCCGCACCTGCTTCGAGCAGTTCGACGGCCTGGTGAAGTACTGGCTCACCTTCAACGAGATCAACATCCTGCTGCACAGCCCCTTCTCCGGGGCGGGGCTGGTGTTCGAGCAAGGGGAGCACCAGGATCAGGTGAAGTATCAGGCCGCCCACCACGAGCTGGTGGCCAGCGCCCTGGCGACCCGGATCGCCCACGAGGTGAACCCGGCCAACCAGGTGGGCTGCATGCTGGCGGGGGGCAACTTCTACCCCTACTCCTGCAAGCCCGCCGACGTCTGGACCGCCCTCCAGAAAGATCGGGAGAACCTCCTCTTCATCGACGTGCAAGCCAGGGGCGCCTATCCGGCCTATGCGCAGAGGGTGTTTCGTGACAAGGGGGTCACCCTGGTGAAGGGGCCGGAAGATGACGAGATCCTCAGGCACACAGTAGATTTCGTCTCCTTCAGCTACTACGCCTCCCGCTGCGCCGCCGCCGACATGAATGCGGGCAACACCAGCGAGGCCAACGTGGTCAAGTCCCTGCGCAATCCCCACATCGAGGTGAGCGAGTGGGGTTGGGGCATCGACCCCCTGGGCCTTCGCATCACCCTCAACACCTTGCACGATCGCTACCAGAAGCCCCTCTTCCTGGTGGAAAACGGCCTGGGTGCAGTGGACGAAGTGAACGAGCAAGGGGAGATAGAGGACGACTACCGCATCGCCTACCTGCGCGCCCACATCGAGGCCATGGGGGATGCCATCGAGGACGGCGTGCCCCTGATGGGATACACCAGCTGGGGCTGCATCGATCTCGTCTCCGCCTCCACCGGCGAGATGAGCAAGCGCTATGGCTTCGTCCACGTGGACAGGGACGACGCCGGCCATGGCACCCTGGCCCGCCGGCGCAAGAAGTCGTTCTGGTGGTACAAGAAGGTGATCGCGAGCAACGGGGAGGATCTGGCCTGAGGACCCTTGTGTGGGTTGTCCAGGCGCTGCGCCGAGTGCACGAATACAAGATGGGGGCCTAGGCCCCCATCTTTTTTCATCACGCTGGCAATCTGAAAACGTTTAACTGCCTTCGTTGAAGATCTCGAGGTTGCTGGTCCCTTCCTGCCACTCGCGCACGGCCTTGTTGTCGTCGCTGCGCAGGGCATTGAGGTGGTCCAGATAACCCTGATCCACGTCGGAGGTGACGTAGTGGCCGTTGAAGACCGAGGTCTCGAAGTGGCGCAGCTCGGGGTTGATCTCCCGCACCGCCTCTTCCAGATCTTCCAGATCCTGGAAGATGAGGCCGTCGGCACCGATAAGCTTGCACACCTCTTCCACTTCACGACCATGGGCAATGAGCTCGTTGGCGGTGGGCATGTCGATGCCGTAGACGTTGGGGAAGCGAATTTCCGGCGCGGCCGAGGCGAAGTAGACCTTGGCGGCCCCCGCTTCACGGGCCATCTGGATGATCTGCTCGGAGGTGGTGCCCCGCACGATGGAGTCGTCCACCAGCAACACCTTCTTGCCCTTGAATTCGGAGCTGATGGCGTTGAGCTTGCGGCGCACCGACTTCTTGCGCTGGGTCTGGCCCGGCATGATGAAGGTACGGCCGATGTAGCGGTTCTTCACGAAGCCCTGACGGTACGGCAGGCCCAGGGTGTGGGCGATTTCCAGCGCCACGTCGCAGGAGGTCTCGGGGATGGGGATGACCACGTCCACGTCGAGATCGTCCCACTCCCGTGCGATCTTCTGGCCCAGCTTGCGACCCATGTTGAGGCGGGCGGCATAGACGGAGACCTTGTCGATGAAGGAGTCGGGGCGGGCGAAGTAGACGTATTCGAAGATGCAGGGGTTCATCTGCGGGTTCTCCGCACACTGCTCGGAGAAGAGCTGGCCCTGCTCGGTGATGTAGATGGCCTCGCCCGGGGCGACGTCACGCACCGTCTCGAAGCCGATGGCGTCGAGGGCCACGCTCTCGGAGGCGAGCATATACTCCACCTGCCCCTGCTCGTCGACCCGGCGACCCAGGATCAGCGGGCGAATACCGTTGGGATCGCGGAAACCGATGAGGCCGTGACCGATCACCAGAGAGACCACGGCATAGGCGCCGCGGATCTGCTGGTGCACTTTGCGCACCGCCGAGAAGATATCTTCCGGGCGCAGCGCCATCTTGTCGCACAAGTCCAGCTCGTGGGCCAGCACGTTCAACAGCACTTCGGAGTCCGAGGTGGTGTTGATGTGGCGGCGGGCCACCTTGAACTGCTGCTCCTTGAGCTCCTTGGCGTTGGTGAGGTTGCCGTTGTGTGCCAGCACCATGCCGTAGGGGGAGTTCACGTAAAACGGCTGTGCCTCTGCCGCGCTGGAGCTGCCTGCGGTGGGATAACGGACGTGTCCGATGCCGATATTCCCTTTCAGGCGCTGCATGTGGCGCACTTCAAACACATCCTTCACCAGACCGTTGGCCTTGCGTTGCCGGAAGTTTCCACTGTCAATGGTCACGATCCCGGCGGCATCCTGTCCCCTGTGCTGCAACACCGTCAAGGCGTCGTAGAGGGCCTGATTGACGGGGGTGGTGCCAACTATACCGACAATACCGCACATGTCTTTGCTACCTCGAAGTCACTGTACCTGTTGAAGAAAACTGGACGAGTTCATCATGAACCCGAAAAACCACTGGATCACCGGCTTGAACTCCGGCACCAGCCTGGACGCCACCCACCAGTCGCTCTGGGAGAGGCTGGTGAAGGTATCCATGAAAAACAGCAGGGCGCTGACGATCAGCACCCCGCGAATGGCGCCAAAACAGACCCCGAGCACCCTGTCTGTGCCGGAAAGCCCGGTCTTTTCCACCAGCAGGCCCACCACGTAGTTCACCACGCTCCCCAGGATCAGGGTCGCCACGAACAGGGCGGCGATGGCCAGACCGTTGCGCACCATGGCATCGGAGAAAGAGGTGAAATAGACGGCGAGATCGGGATAGAAATGGCTGGCAATGAAAAAGGCGACGAACCAGGTGACCAGAGACATGGCCTCCTTGAGAAAGCCGCGCACCAGGCTGATGAGGGCGGAGAAACCGACGATGCCGATGATGGCGTAATCAATCCAGACCATAGAAAAAGATGTCCTGCGAAATTGCGGCGCAGTCTAACAAAAACGATTGCGCAATGCTTGATAAAATTGTGTTACAGGCCCGAAGGGAGCTATCCCTTCCCCTTGCGGCGGGTTTCCCGGGCCCAGAATGCACAACGCCATGGCATGCCATGGCGTTGTCGTCTGCAACGAGCGCTTACCCGATGTGGGTCAGGCCGCCCATATAGGATTGCAGCGCAGCCGGGATGGCGATGCGGCCATCTGCCTGCTGGTAGTTCTCGAGCACGGCCACCAGGGTGCGACCCACCGCCAGGCCGGAGCCGTTCAGGGTGTGGATCAGCTGCGGCTTGCCGTCGATGCGCACGCGAGCCTGCATGCGGCGCGCCTGGAAGTCGGTGCAGTTGGAGACGGAGGAGATCTCGCGATAGGTGTTCTGGGCCGGCAGCCACACTTCCAGATCGTAGGTCTTGGCGGCGCAGAAGCCCATGTCACCGGTAGAGAGCGCCATCACGCGATACGGCAGCTCCAGCAGTTGCAGCACCTTCTCGGCGTGACCCACCATCTCTTCCAGGGCATCCCAGGATTTTTCCGGGTGCACCAGTTGCACCATCTCGACCTTGTCGAACTGGTGCATACGGATGAGGCCACGGGTATCACGACCGTAGGAGCCCGCTTCGGAACGGAAGCAGGGGCTGTGGGCGGTCATCTTGATGGGCAGCTCCTGCTCGTCGAAGATCTCGTCACGGGCCATGTTGGTGAGCGGCACTTCGGAGGTCGGGATGAGGGAGAACTTGCGCACCTTGCCTTCGTCTTCCCCTTCCCCTTCGATGCCGGTATTGAAGAGATCCTGGGAGAACTTGGGCAGCTGACCGGTGCCGTACAGGCTGTCCGGGTTGACCAGATAGGGCACGTAGCACTCGGTGTAGCCGTGCTGCAGGGTGTGCAGGTCCAGCATGAACTGGGCCAGGGCGCGGTGCAGACGGGCAATCTGGCCCTTCATCACCACGAAACGGGCACCGGAGAGCTTGACGCCGTTCTTGAAGTCGACCCCCTTGGCCGCCTCACCCAGATCGATGTGATCGCGCACCGGGAAATCGAACTCACGCGGGGTACCCCAGCGGCGGACCTCCACGTTGTCGTTCTCGTCACGGCCCACCGGGGTGGTCTCGCTCGGCAGGTTGGGGATGGCGTCGGCGATCCCCTTGAGCTGGGCCAGCAGGGCCTCCAGCTCGACCTTGCTGGTCTCGAGCTCGTCGTTGATCTTGGTCACCTCGGCCTTGAGGGGGGCAACATCTTCACCACGACGGGCAGCCTCACCGATGGACTTGGAGCGGGCGTTGCGCTCGGCCTGCAGCTCCTGGGTGCGGGACTGCAGATCCTTGCGTTTCTCTTCCAGAACATTGACCGCCGCTACGTCCAGAACGTAGCCACGTGTCGCCAGACGAGCGGCAGCTTCGGTGATGTCGCTGCGCAGATATTTGGGATCCAGCATGGTTTACCTACTTTTTTTAATGGGATCTGGGCCCGGGTCATCGTGACCGGGTTGGGAAACAGATCCGGAAGTTAACATCGGTTGGCGCACCCCTTTGCCTTCGGAATCGGGCCTTCGAAATCAAGAAGATGGTGCAAGGCCAAGACAACCGGGGTCAGACGGGCAGTGTAGCAGACCGCCCCCCCGCCCGAACAGGGACTATTGCGCCCGTTTTTGCCGGGCCCCCTCTCCTGATGCCCTTGCCGTGCGCTTTCCGGGCGAGGGGCTTGAAGGTCTTTCCTATCGCTTGCGCGGGCTCTGCTTGTCCAGCTCGTGCAGATAGTCGAGCTTCTGGGCTATCTGCTTCTCAAGCCCCCGCTCGGTGGGTTGATAGTACTGCTTGCCGGCAAGCTCCGGGGGGAAGTACTGCTCGCCGGCGGCATAGGCCCCCGGCTCGTCGTGGGCGTAGCGATACTCGGCGCCGTAGCCCAGCTCGCTCATGAGCTTGGTAGGGGCATTGCGAAGGTGCGGTGGCACCTCGAAGTCCGGCAGGTTCTTGGCGTCGTGAAGCGCCGCCTTCCAGGCGGTGTAGACCGCATTGCTCTTGGGGGCGCAGGCGAGGTAGACGATGGCCTGGGCGATGGCCCGCTCCCCTTCCGCCGGGCCGATGCGATGGAAGCAGTCCCAGGCCGAGAGCGCCACCTGCATGGCACGGGGATCGGCGTTGCCCACGTCTTCCGAGGCAATGGCCAGTAAGCGGCGGGCGATGTAGAGGGGATCGCAGCCGGCGCTCACCATACGGGCATACCAGTAGAGGGCCGCATCCGGCGCCGAGCCGCGAATGGACTTGTGCACCGCCGAGATGAGGTCGTAGAAGTGATCGCCGCCCTTGTCGAAACGGGCCACGTGCTCCCCCACTACGGCGGCGAGCAGGGTACTGTCGATCACCCGCGCCCCTGAGCTGTCGGCCTCGGCCATGTCGGCCAGGAGCTCCAGATAATTCAGAGACTTGCGCCCGTCCCCGTCCACGGCTTTCGCCAGCGCCTCCTTGGCCCCGGGGGCAAAGCGCAGGCTAGGGTCATTGAGCCCGCGCGGGTCCTGCATCGCCTGATCGATCATGGCGAGGATGTCCTGCTCCTCCAGCCTCTTGAGCAGATAGACCCGGGCCCGGGAGAGCAGCGCATTGTTGAGCTCGAACGAGGGGTTCTCGGTGGTGGCGCCGATGAAGGTGATGGTGCCGTCTTCGATGTGGGGCAGGAAGACATCCTGCTGGCTCTTGTTGAAGCGGTGGACTTCATCCACGAACAGGATGGTGCGCACCCCACGCCAGCCGTTCTCCTTCGCCTTGTCGAGGGCGGCGCGGATCTCCTTGATGCCGGAGGTGACCGCCGAGAGCCGCTCCACCTCCGCCTGGCAGTAGTGGGCAACCAGTTCTGCCAGCGTGGTCTTGCCGGTGCCGGGGGGGCCCCAGAGGATCATGGAGTGGCAGTGCCCCGCCAGGATCGCTTTTCGCAGGGGCTTGTCCGGCCCCAGGATATGCTGCTGGCCGATGTACTGCTCGAGGGTTTGCGGCCGCATCCGGGCCGCAAGCGGACGAAAGTCCGAGGAGAAATCCAGGGATAAATTGCTCATCTGCATTGACCTTGCAGCTGACCGGTCGTCCATGACGCCCGGTCAGACGATAACGCCGGTAACGGCTGGCTCATCAACGCTGGTCGTCCAGCTCGACCCCCTTCGGGATCTTGAAGACAAATTCGTTGCCCTTGAGCACCGGCTTGCGGTTGAAGCTGCTCAGGGTGAACTCGCTCCACTGCCCCTGCGCCTCTTTCACGTCGAAGCGGCTGATGTTGTTCTGACGGTCGAAGGTGATGCGAAAGGAGGCGATCAGCTCGTCCTTGTTGCGGCTGGTGACGGTGTAGACATCCCCTTCCTGGGTCACGTCATAGTTCTTCCAGAGGCTGTTGTCGTTGCCCGCGATGAGCACGAAGGGGGTGTTGAGCACCGCATCCTTCATCTTGAGGGCGGTGACCTGCTCGACGAAGGGGTCGTACACCCACACATCCTTGCCATCGGCCACGATCAAATTCTCGTCCGGGGAGGTAGTGTGCCAGTTGAAGCGGTTGGGTCGCTGCACCAGCAGGGAGCCGCTCGCCTTTTGCAGCTCCTTGCCCTTGCTGTCATAGACGGTCTGGGCAAACGTCGCGGAGAAGAGATTGACGGAGGAGAGCTTCTCCTTGAGATCGCTGGCCGCATCGGCCCATACCTGGCTGCTGGCGACCAGCAGAATGGAACCCATCAACAGTTGTTTTTTCATCAGGCTCTTCATAGGGAGGTTCTCGATAAAAGGCCACGCCCGCAGAGGGCATGGCCAGGATGATGTGAGGCTTAGTCACGGACCGGCGGCGGTGCCAGCACGTCGCGCTGGCCGTTGCCACCCGGGGCACTGACGATGCCCTGGTTTTCCATCTGCTCGATGAGACGGGCCGCCCGGTTGTAACCGATCTTGAACTTGCGCTGGACGCTGGAGGTGGAGCCACGACGGGATTCCACCACGAAGGCCACCGCCTCGTCGAACAGGGGATCGATCTCTTCATCGCCGCCCCCGCCGAAGTCGCCACCGCCGCCCTCGCCGTCCGACTCGCCGGAGAGGATCTCGTCGATGTAATCCGGCTCCCCACGCAGTTTCCAGTCCGCCACCACCTTGTGTACCTCGTGGTCATCGACGAAGGCACCGTGGACACGGGTGGGGTTTGAGGTGCCGGCAGGCATGTAGAGCATGTCACCCATGCCGAGCAGGGATTCGGCGCCCCCCTGGTCCAGGATGGTGCGGGAATCGATCTTGCTCGACACCTGGAAGGAGATACGGGTCGGGATGTTGGCCTTGATGAGGCCGGTAATGACATCCACCGACGGACGCTGGGTCGCGAGGATAAGGTGAATACCGGCCGCCCGTGCCTTCTGGGCGATACGGGCGATAAGCTCCTCCACCTTCTTGCCGACGATCATCATCATGTCGGCGAACTCGTCCACCACCACCACGATGTGGGGCAGTTTTTCCAGCTCCGGCGGCATCTGATCCATGGAGTCGCCAGGACGCCACAGGGGGTCGACCAGGGGATCCCCCGCCTCGATGGCGGCCAGCACCTTGTCGTTGTACCCCTTGAGGTTGCGCACCCCGACCGCGGACATCAGCTTGTAACGACGCTCCATCTCGCCTACACACCAGCGCAGGGCGTTGGCGGCATCCTTCATGTCGGTGACCACCTCGGTCAGCAGATGCGGAATGCCTTCATAGACCGAGAGCTCCAGCATCTTGGGGTCGATCATGATGAAGCGCAGATCCTCGGGGGAGGATTTGTAGAGCATGGAGATGATCATGGTGTTCACCCCCACCGACTTGCCCGAGCCCGTGGTACCCGCCACCAGCAGGTGGGGCATCTTGGCGAGGTTCACCACCACGGGTTCCCCCGCGATGTCCTGACCCAGCCCCATGGTGAGCGGATTGCGGCTGGCCGCGAACGCCTCGCAGTCGAGGGTTTCCCGCAGGTAGACGGTCTGGCGTACCCGGTTGGGCAGCTCGATCCCGACGAACGTCTTGCCCGGGATCACTTCCACCACCCGCACGCTGCTGGCAGAGAGAGAACGGGCGAGATCCCGGGAAAGGTTGGTGATCTTGCTCGCCTTCATGCCCGGCGCCAGGTCCAGTTCGAAGCGGGTAATGACGGGACCGGGATAGACGCCCACCACCTTGGCCTGCACGTTGTAATCGGCGAGCTTCGCCTCCACCAACCGGCCCATGCGCTCCAGCTCGTCCTTGCTCATCATCTGGGTCTTGGCGGGCGGCCTGTCCAGCAGATCGATACTCGGCAAAGGGGCCAGACCGGGCTGGGGACGGCGCTTGGCTTTCACCGGCGCCGCGGCAACGGGAGCATCGGGTTCGTCATCCCCCTCCGCCCAGGGCAAGTCGAGGTCATCTTCTTCCTGGCGCACGGCGGGACGCGGACGGCCATTGGCCACGCGCTTGCCCTTGGCGGCAGGCGCCGGAGCCTCGTCCTCTTCGTCGTCAAACTGTGGATCGAACTGGAAGGTGTCTTCGTCAAGCTCCGGCAGCCATTCGTCAGCTTTTGTCTTTTGAGCGCGATTCTTCGCCTTGGGGTTGCGTGTCCAGCTGCCGTGGGGGTCTTCGTCATCCTCTTCCTGATCGAAGCTGCCCACGCCCCCTTCCAGCAGGGGATCCGGCCCCTCATAGCGGGGCTGGCGCCAGCCACCGGTGAGCCAGCGGCCTAGGGTGGTGGGGAAATGGTAGATGGCGCTGACTGAGCCGGTGCAGGCGGCACCGATGCGCTCGACAATGGTGAGCCAGGACCAGCCGGTAAAGAGGGTGATGCCGGTCGCCACGAAGCAGAGCAGCATCAGGTTGGCCCCCACGCCGCCAAAGAGCGGCACCACGGCTGAGGCGATCACATCCCCCACCAGGCCGCCGGCGGAAAAGTTCTGCAAGTCGTTGAAGTTCATGCTGGCGATGGCGGACATGCCAAGCACCGTCAGCACGAAGCCGATGATCCGTACCGACAGGGTGAGGTAATCCACTTCCAGCAGCTTGCTCGGGCGCCAGAACAGGCTCCAGCCAAGCAGCACCACCAGAGGGGGCACCAGATAGGAGAAGGCCCCGAAGGTAAACATGGTGATGTCGGCGAGCCAGGCACCGGCGCTGCCCGCGAGGTTTTTCACCTCCCCTTGCCAGGAGGTTTGCGACCAGCCGGGATCGGCGGGATGGTAGGTCAGCAGGGCAAGCAAAAGATAGGCAGCCATCAGGGTGATGGCGATCAAGACGGCCTCGAAGATCCGTTGTGTACCTGATAAAGGAGTAAACAGCTTTTTATCGGCCAAACTCCGGCTCCTTTGTGAAAACATGAATGCGGGGATAGGGGGCCTAGTATCCCTGAAAAGCCCACCGATTGTCAGCCAGTGCCTGAGGGCGGGCCTGAAACTCTCTATAAGAAGAAACGAGCGGACCGGCCGCTCGTTTCTGACTATCGTGACTCGTCATGGAACTTGCAAGTCACAGCACAACCCCGCTTATCGGGTGCTGATCACCAGACGACTGCTCTGTTTGACCTCTTCCATCACCACGTAGGTGCGGGTGTCGTTGACGCCCGGCAGACGCAGCAGGGTTTCACCCAGCAGGCGGCGGTAAGCGGACATGTCGCTGACGCGGGTCTTGAGCAGATAGTCGAAATCACCGGACACCAGATGGCACTCCTGGATCTCTTCGAGCACCTGAACAGCCTTGTTGAACTGCTCGAACACATCGGGGGCGCCACGATTGAGGGTAATTTCCACGAACACCAGCAGAGACGCGTCCAGATAATGAGGGTTCAGAATGGCGGCATATCCTTCGATATACCCTTGTCGCTCCAGGCGACGAACCCGTTCCAGACACGGTGTGGGACTCAGGCCAACTCGTTTGGACAACTCAACGTTCGAAATCCTGCCATCCTTTTGCAGTTCATTCAGAATGTTGCGGTCAATCCTGTCCAAATCCTTTAGCCGACTCTTAGCTTCCATCATTTAATTCCATCCTTTGGCTATTTTTTGGTAAGAATCACCAGTCATTTTATAATAATGGTCACAAATCCTGTCAATACCTGAATATACTAGGCGCAAATGTCGCTTAACATCTAGGCAACATAAACCACCAATCGATAGACGAGGGATAGCATGATTATCGGTGTACCTAAGGAAATAAAAAACCATGAATATCGCGTAGGCATGGTTCCGGCCAGTGTACGTGAACTGACAGCACGAAACCATACTGTTTTCGTCCAAAGCGGCGCAGGAAATGGCATTGGGTTCAGTGACGCAGATTATCTGGCTGCCGGAGCCGAGATCCTGGCCTCCGCTGCCGAAGTTTTCGCCAAGGCGGAGATGATCGTCAAGGTCAAGGAACCCCAGGCAGTGGAACGGGCCATGCTGCGTCCCGGCCAGACCCTCTTTACCTATCTGCATCTGGCGCCGGACCTGGCCCAGACCCAGGATCTCATCGACAGTGGTGCCGTCTGCATTGCCTATGAAACCGTCACAGACGGTCGTGGCGGTCTGCCCCTGCTGGCCCCCATGTCGGAAGTAGCCGGACGCATGTCTATTCAGGCCGGTGCCCAGGCACTGGAGAAATCCCGTGGCGGCAGCGGCGTGCTGCTCGGTGGTGTGCCCGGAGTGGAACCGGCCAAGGTGGTGATCATCGGTGGTGGTGTGGTGGGCTCCAACGCTGCCCGCATGGCCGTCGGCCTGCGTGCCGACGTCACCATCCTCGACAACAACGTCGATACCCTGCGCCGTCTCGACAGCGAGTTCCAAGGGGCTGCCAAGGTGGTCTACTCCAACCGCGAGACCCTGGAGCGCCATCTGCTGGCGGCGGACCTGGTCATCGGCGGCGTGCTGGTGCCTGGCGCCACTGCGCCAAAACTTGTCAGCCGTGACCACATTGCTCGCATGAAACCCGGTGCAGCCATCGTGGACGTGGCCATCGACCAGGGCGGCTGTGTCGAGACCTCCCATGCCACCACCCATGAAGATCCCACCTTCATCGTCGACGAAGTGGTGCACTACTGCGTGGCCAACATGCCGGGTGCCGTGGCGCGGACCTCCACCGTGGCCCTGAACAACGCCACCCTCCCCTTCATCATCAAGCTGGCCGAACAGGGCTATCGCAACGCACTGCTCGCCGATCCCCACCTGTTGCACGGTCTGAACGTGATGGCGGGCAAAATCACCTGCAAGGAGGTTGCCGTGGCCCACAACCTGGCTTACACGGATCCCCTGACCCTGCTGAACTGATCGCGTCCCTGCAAAGGGAGGTAGATGAGTGAAAATCCGCCCGCGATGGGCGGTTTTTTTATGCCTGCCATCCCCGGCTCACCCCTCTTGTTGGCGATTGCCCCAATCGATGCGCTGGCCTTTGACCACGGATCACGAATTACCTACAATCGCGCAAACTCATCACGTCTCGGAAATCACATCATGAGCCAAGTCACTCACAGCAAACTGCTGATCCTGGGATCCGGTCCGGCAGGTTACACTGCGGCCGTCTATGCCGCTCGCGCCAACCTCAATCCCCTGCTCATCACCGGCATGCAGCAAGGTGGTCAGCTGACCACCACCACCGAAGTGGAAAACTGGCCAGGGGACGCGGAAGGGCTGACCGGCCCGGCCCTGATGGAGCGCATGAAAGAGCATGCAGAGAAGTTCGATACCCGCATCCTCTTTGATCACATCAATGAAGTGACGCTGACCGAGCGTCCCTTCCGCCTCAAGGGTGACAACGGGGAATACACCTGCGATGCGCTGATCCTCGCCACCGGCGCCTCCGCCAAATACCTGGGTCTGCCCTCCGAAGAGGCCTTCAAGGGCCGCGGCGTCTCCGCCTGCGCCACCTGTGACGGCTTCTTCTACCGCAACCAGGAAGTGGCCGTGGTCGGCGGTGGCAACACCGCCGTGGAAGAGGCACTCTATCTGGCCAACATCGCCAAGAAGGTGCACCTCATTCATCGCCGCGACGAGTTCCGCGCCGAGAAGATCCTGATCAAGCGCCTCAACGACAAGGTCGAGAGCGGCAATATCGTCCTGCATACCCATCAGACCCTGGACGAAGTACTGGGTGACGACATGGGCGTCACCGGTGTGCGCCTGCGCAGCACCCGGGATGACACCACCTCCGAGCTGCCGCTGATGGGGGTCTTCATCGCCATCGGTCACCAGCCCAACACCCAGATTTTCGAAGGGCAGCTGGCGATGGAAAACGGCTATCTGAAGGTGCGTGGCGGACTGGAAGGGTTCGCAACCCAGACCAGCATTCCGGGCGTATTCGCCGCTGGCGACGTGGCCGACCACGTCTACCGCCAGGCGATCACCTCCGCAGGAACCGGCTGCATGGCCGCCCTCGATGCAGAGCGATATCTGGACGCACAATAATCAGAAGGATATAAAGGGCATGCCAGTTGGCATGCCCTTTTTTATTGCAAGGAGCAGGATGAAACGAAAAATAATGATAGTGGAAGACAGCCTGACGGTACGCCGCATGCTGACCCAGGCCATTGCGCAGCAGACCGGGCTGGAAATCGACGCCTTCGATACCCTTGAAGGGGCTCGCGATTGCCATGGGGAAGATTATGTGGTCGCCCTGGTGGATCTCACCCTGCCGGACGCCCCCAGCGGAGAAGCTGTCAATGTGCTGAGGGAGCGTGGGTTGCCGGTGGTGATCCTGACGGCCGACATCAGCGAAGAGAAGCGGGAAGCCTGGCTGGAAGCCGGGGTGCTGGACTATGTGATGAAGGATTCACGTCACTCCCTGCAATATGCCGTCGGTCTGGTGCACCGCCTCTACCTCAACCAGGCCATCGAAGTCTTGGTGGTCGACGATTCACGCACCTCCCGTCACCGCACCGCGGCCCAGTTGCGCAAGCAGTTGTTGCAGGTGCACGAGGCCAATTCAGCCCGCGATGCGCTGGCGCAGCTCGAGCAGCACCCCGCCATTCGCCTGATGCTGGTGGACTACTACATGCCGGAGATCGACGGCATCAGCCTGGTGCGAATGCTGCGCGAGCGCTACAGCAAGCAGCAGCTCGCCATCATCGGCATCTCGGTGTCGGACAAACACGGCCTCTCGGCACGCTACCTCAAGCAAGGGGCGAATGATTTTCTCAATCAGCCCTTTGAACCCGAGGAGCTGCAGTGCCGGGTCAGCCACAACCTGGAGGCCCTTGAGCAGTTCAACAATATCCAGGAATCGGCCAACCGAGACTACCTGACCGGGCTTTACAACAGACGCTACTGGTTCAACGAGGGTCAAAAGTGGTTCGAGGAGCATCAGCGCCATCAGGCGCAGCTCTCCCTGTGCGTGCTCGACGTGGATCACTTCAAGCAGGTCAATGATCACTGGGGGCACGCCATCGGCGATCAGCTGCTCTGTCATCTGGCCAGGCTGCTCACCCAGTTCTTCCCGGATGCCATGATAGCCCGATTCGGTGGTGAAGAATTTGCCCTGATGGTGCCACACTGCCCCGTTCCCGTGCTGCTCAAGCGACTGGAAGGGCTTCGTCTGCAAATGCGTCAGCAACCGCTGTCGCGGGAGATATCGCTCTTTGTACGCGCCAGTTTCGGCGTCATCAATGTCGGGCGGCTCTCCATGGACGAGGCGCTGAGCGAGGCAGATCGCCAGTTGTATCAGGCAAAGAATACCGGGCGAGACAAGATAGTCTGTCAGGACGTCTGAGCAAGCATCAGCAGAGGCACTCCGTGTAGTACCGCCCGGCGCCCCTTGTGTGGCGGCCGCCGGGTCAATCCCTTCTTCACCGTTCAATAGGTCTTATCGACTCGCACCCCATCGCTGAAATAGAGGATGCGCACCTTGTCGCCCTGCGCAAAGACCATGGCCGGATCGTAATCCTGGATCACGTTGATGAGCCCGTTCTGCTCGTTGCGGATCAGCAGCTCCACCAGCTTGTTCTCCACCACGCTGCCCCCTGACTGAAACTGCTGCACCGCCGCCGCTCCCGCCAGTGCCCCGACCGCAGTGGCAATCTCCCGCCCGTGCCCACCGCCAAACTGGTTGCCGAGCAGCCCGCCAAGCACGGCCCCTCCCAGAGTTTTCCAGCCGGAATGCTCTGATTCCACCATCTGGCGCTGGGTGATGTTGCGCACCGCATCCACCTGGCCGAAGACCACCTGCTCCACCGGACGCGCCGTGTTGCGTTCATACACCGCACTCCAGGCCGGTGCCGTGACAAAGCCAAGCAAGCTGGATACTATCAGGATAATGGCCTTCATCTATGAACCTCTGCCTTATGTCTCGCTATCTTACCGAACTGGATGATGAGCTGTGCTGGTTTCCCTCCCCCAGCCATGCGCTGGAAGAGCCCAACGGGCTGCTCGCGATTGGGGGAGATCTCTCCCCCACTCGATTGCTGGCAGCTTACCACAGCGGGATCTTTCCATGGAATGAACCCCATCAGCCACTGCTGTGGTGGTCACCGGACCCCAGGGGAGTCATCGTGCCCGAGGAACTCCACATCGGCCGCAGCCTGCAGAAGTGTTTGCGCCGCACACCCTTCGAGATTTACATCAATCGCGCCTTTGATGACGTCATTGCAGCCTGCGCCGCCCCCCGTCGCACCGCCAGCGGCACCTGGATAAGTGCCCCCATGATCGACGCCTATCGGCGCCTTCATCGCCTCGGTCATGCCCACTCCATCGAGATCTGGCAGGATGATCAGCTGCAGGCAGGCCTCTATGGCCTCTCCCTGGGCAGACTCTTTTGTGGTGAATCCATGTTCAGCCGCATCGACAATGGCGCCAAACTGGCCATGGTGGCCCTCTGTCGCCACTTTGCAGGGCATGGCGGTGCCCTCATCGACTGCCAGATGCAAAACGACTTTCTGGCCACGCTGGGCGTCCAGGAGTGGCCAAGGCAGCGCTTTCTGACCACCCTAGCCACCCTCACCCGGCAACCGTTGCAAGAGGGATGCTGGCAACCGAGGAGAATCAGCCTATGAGTGAAGAAGTGATCCTCAAGGTCGGGCTGACCCCCAGGCACCCGTGCAGCTACCTCGGTCACGAGCAGGAGCAGTTGCTGGTCCTGATGGACCATGAACTGCTCAACGCCGCCGGGTACG
Source organism: Aeromonas sp. S19(2024) (assembly GCF_041402625.1). Lineage (NCBI taxonomy): Bacteria > Pseudomonadati > Pseudomonadota > Gammaproteobacteria > Aeromonadales > Aeromonadaceae > Aeromonas > Aeromonas sp. S19(2024). The sequence continues at coordinate 151,901 of NZ_JBGLQU010000003.1, read as the reverse complement.
AACGGCTGCTGACGGCAGGATTCCGGCGCAGTGGCAACGACATCTATCGTCCTCACTGCCCCGCCTGCAGCGCCTGCCAATCCTTGCGCATACACAGTGAACGCTTCATCCCGAGCCGTGGGCAGAAGCGCATCCGCCAGTTGAACCGGGATCTCGAGCTCGTGCTGAGCTATGACGACAAGCCCGAGTATTACCAGCTCTATGAACGCTATATCCGTGAGCGCCATAGGGATGGCAGCATGTATCCACCGAGCCGGACCCAATACAAGGGATTCCTGCACTGTGACTGGATGCCCCCCCTCTATCTGGAGATGCGCAAGGAGGGACGCCTCATCGGCGTGGCCACCACGGATCTGCTTCCCCACTCTCTGAGCGCCATGTACACCTTCTTCGACCCCGACTATGCCGACCGGTCGCTCGGCACCTTCGCCATCCTGAGCCAGTTGGAACTGGCCAGACGTACCGGTCGTCAGTGGCTCTATCTGGGGTATCTGGTGGAGGAGTGCCGCAAGATGAATTACAAGCGCCAATACCTGCCCCATGAGCTGCTGGTACAGGGCGAATGGAAAAAAATCGACACCAAGCCCGAGTAAACTTTACACATAGCCTTAAATCCGGCATGATCCAGCGGTTTTTTGTTGTGGCTTATCAAGAGGATTCAATGGCTAAAGAAGACAGTATTGAGATGCAGGGTACCATTCTCGAAACCTTGCCCAATACCATGTTCCGTGTGGAACTGGAAAATGGTCACGTGGTTATCGCTCATATTTCCGGCAAGATGCGCAAAAACTACATCCGTATCCTGACTGGGGACAAAGTAACGGTGGCTCTGACTCCGTACGATCTCTCCAAGGGACGTATTGTTTTCCGCTCTCGCTAAGCCAGGAATTCAGCAAAAAACCCCAGCCTCTCGGTTGGGGTTTTTTGTCATTTCCGGCCTTGCTCACAGTCAGTGAGAGACAGCTTCAACGTTGACCTGAAAATCAAAGCTGAGGCTGTTGTTCACCAGTTCGACCTTCACAATGCCGCCATCGACCAGGGAACCGAACAGGATCTCGTTGGCCAGGGGCTTCTTGAGGTGCTCCTGAATGACCCGGCCCATGGGTCTTGCTCCCATTGCCCTGTCATACCCTTTCTCTGCCAACCAGTGGCGCGCCTCTTCAGACACCTCCAGTGAAACGCCCTTGGCATCCAGCTGAACCTGCAGCTCGACGATGAACTTGTCGACTACCTGATGGATCACTCCCATGTCGAGATGGTTGAACCAGATGGTGTGATCGAGCCGGTTGCGGAACTCCGGACTGAACGTCTTGTTGATCACCGCCATGGCATCATGGCTCATGTCCTGCTGCTGGAAGCCGATGGACTTGCGCTGGGTCTCCTGAACCCCTGCGTTGGTGGTCATCACCAGGATCACATTGCGAAAATCTGCCTTGCGCCCGTTGTTGTCCGTCAGGGTACCGTTGTCCATCACCTGCAGCAGCAAGTTGAAGACATCCGGGTGCGCCTTCTCGATCTCGTCAAGCAGCACGACGGAGTGCGGATGCTTGAGGACGGAGTCGGTCAACAGCCCTCCCTGCTCGAATCCCACGTAACCGGGAGGAGCCCCGATCAACCGGGACACGGTATGGCGTTCCATGTATTCCGACATGTCAAATCGCAATACCTCGACCCCGAGCGCCTTGCCAAGTTGCTGGGTCACTTCGGTCTTGCCCACCCCGGTCGGGCCGGCAAACAGGAAGCAGCCCACAGGTCGGCGTTCGTTGCCAAGCCCTGAACGTGACAACCGAATGGCATCGGTCAGCACCTCGATGGCCTTGTCCTGCCCGAACACCACCATCTTGAGATTACGCTCCAGGTTCTTCAGCACCTCCTTGTCGGAGGAGGAGACAGATTTCTCGGGAATACGGGCAATCTTGGCAACAATGGCCTCGATTTCCGGCACATTGATCACCTTCTTGCGCTTGCTAACGGGCAAGAGGCGTTGCCCTGCACCCGCTTCGTCGATGACGTCGATGGCCTTGTCAGGCAGATGGCGATCATTGATGTACTTGGCGGAGAGCTCCACCGCCGCCCGGATCGCCTTGACGGTGTAACGCACGCCATGGTGAGACTCATAACGGCTCTTGAGTCCCATCAGAATGCGAGTGGTGTCGTCTACTGTGGGTTCGACGATGTCGATCTTCTGGAAGCGGCGAGCAAGGGCCCTGTCCTTCTCGAAGATCTGGGCATATTCCTGGTAGGTGGTGGAGCCCACGCAGCGCAGCAAACCATTGGAGAGCAGCGGCTTGATGAGGTTGGCCGCATCCAGCTGGCCACCGGAAGCCGCACCAGCGCCAATGATGGTGTGGATCTCGTCGATGAAGAGGATGGCCCCCTCCTGACGTTCAATCTGCTTGAGCAGCACCTTGAGGCGCTTCTCGAAGTCACCACGATACTTGGTGCCCGCCAGCAGGGAGCCCATGTCCAGGGAGTAGATGGTGCTACCCGCAATCACCTCGGGCACATCCCCCTTGACGATACGGTAGGCAAGCCCTTCGGCGATGGCGGTCTTGCCCACGCCGGCTTCCCCGACCAGCAAGGGGTTGTTCTTGCGGCGGCGGCACAATACCTGAATGGTGCGATTGAGCTCCTGATCACGGCCGATGAGCGGATCGATGCGCCCCTCCAGCACCAGCTGGTTGAGGTTGGTGGCAAAGCTTTCTATCTGGGCAGAGGATACCTCGTCATCAGATTCCGCATTGTTGCCACCACTCTCGGGCTTGTTGTCCTTGCGCACCCCGTGGGACAGGAAGTTCACCACATCCAGGCGGCTTATTTCGGCTTTTTTCAGGAAGTAGGCGGCCTGGGACTCTTGTTCGCTGAAGATGGCGACCAGGACATTGGCACCGCTCACCTCGGTATTGCCGGACGACTGGACATGGAAGACGGCACGTTGCAGCACGCGCTGGAAGCCCAGCGTCGGCTGGGTTTCCCTGTCTTCGTCGTCACGGGGGATGAGCGGGGTCGTTTGATTGATGAAGGCGCGGATCTCTTTGCGCATCTGTTCCACATCCGCACCACATGAACTCAGCGCCTCATGGGCTGAGCTGTTATCCAGCAGGGCCAACAACAGGTGCTCGACGGTCATGAATTCGTGGCGCTCGTCACGGGCCAGCTTGAAAGCCTCGTTCAGCGTCTTTTCTAGATCTTTGTTCAACATAGGCACCTCCCCTCAGTACAGCAACAATGCGGTGTCGTTATCGCCATCAAGTCATCAGATTCAAGCCTTTTCCATGGTACATAGCAGTGGATGTTCGTTGTTACGTGAATAGGTGTTGACCTGGACCACTTTGGTCTCGGCAATCTCGGCGGTAAATGTGCCGCAGACTCCCTTACCACTATAATGCACGCTCAGCATCACCTGAGTGGCCTTCTCCAGATCCATACCAAAGAACCTTTGCAGCACCTCCACCACGAACTCCATCGGTGTGTAGTCGTCGTTGTTCAGGACGACCTTGTACATGGGTGGCGGTTGCAGCTTCGTTTTCTCTGCCTCTGCAATCTCTTCATTAGCAAAGAGTTCTTTCTGCTTGCTCATAGTTGCGCTTTGGTACCTCTAGATTACTACCGTGTCGCTCAAGATTGTCAATAGACTTGTTAACCAGATCACATCGGTTGTTAACAACTTCTTGACTCGCTTAAAAGTTGGACTAGATTGGTTACTTGCTAATCGGCGCCCGTCTGCTACGGGGTCATGCCCTAGTTATATAAGGCTGGCGCAGGTTACTCAACGACTTCAGGGTAATCAATAAAAGGATGTAGATGTATGGCAACCGGAACAGTCAAGTGGTTCAACAACGCAAAAGGATTTGGGTTTATCTGTCCGGAAGGCGGTGGTGAAGACATCTTCGCTCACTACTCCACGATTCAAATGGAAGGTTACAAGACCTTGAAAGCAGGTCAGGCAGTCAACTTTGAACTGCAGCAGGGGCCGAAAGGAAATCATGCCTCTGTCATCGTGCCAAACGAAGCACAGAACATCTAAGAGTCAAACTGGATAAATTAAAAAGCGGCATCCCAAGGGATGCCGCTTTTTTATGGACAGACACGAAAAGGGGAACAAGAAAGGCAAGGCCTTCCCTGTTCCCTGCTGCCGCTACCTCAGCGGGCCAGCAGGATGTTGAGCATGCGGCGCAGCGGCTCGGCGGCGCCCCACAGCAGTTGGTCACCCACGGTAAAGGCGGCCAGGTACTCCGGGCCCATGTTGAGCTTGCGCAGACGACCCACCGGGATGCTGAGGGTGCCGGTAACGGCAGCCGGGGTCAGCTCGCGGGCGGTGATGTCGCGATCGTTGGGGATCACCTTGACCCAGTCGTTGTGGGCAGCCAGCAGGGCTTCGATTTCGGCCAGCGGCACATCTTTTTTCAGCTTGATGGTGAAGGCCTGGCTGTGGCAGCGCAGGGCGCCGATGCGCACGCACAGACCATCCACCGGAATGGCGGCGTTTTCGATACCCAGGATCTTGTTGGTCTCGGCCTGGCCCTTCCACTCTTCACGACTCTGGCCATTGTCGAGCTTGGTGTCGATCCAGGGGATGAGGCCACCGGCCAGCGGCACGCCGAAGTTGTCCACCGGCAGGGTGCCGGAGCGGGTCTTCTCGGTGATCTTGCGCTCGATGTCGAGGATGGCGGAAGCAGGATCGGCAAGCTCCACCGCCACTTCATCGCGCAGCATGCCCATCTGGGTGACCAGCTCGCGCATGTGGCGGGCACCACCACCGGAGGCCGCCTGATAGGTGGCCACGCTCACCCACTCCACCAGATCGGCCTTGAACAGGCCACCCAGGGCCAGCAGCATCAGGCTGACGGTGCAGTTGCCGCCAACGAAGGTCTTGATGCCGTTGTTCAGGGCATCCTCGATGACGTCGCCGTTGACCGGATCCAGGATGATGACAGCGTCCTTCTCCATGCGCAGGGAGGAGGCGGCGTCAATCCAGTAGCCCTGCCAGCCGGCGGCTTTCAGACGCGGATAAACATCCTTGGTGTAGTCGCCGCCCTGGGCGGTGATGATGACGTCCTGTGCGGCCAGCGCCTCGAGATCGAAGGCGTCCTGCAAGGTGCCGGCATCGACACCAAAATTGGGGGCGGCCTCACCGGCCTGGGAGGTGGTGAAGAAGGTGGGTTGAATGCGGGCAAAGTCCTTCTCTTCCTGCATCCGGCTCATCAAGACCGAACCCACCATGCCACGCCAACCGACCAAACCTACTTTTTTCATAATGTCCTACCCTGGATAGCTGCTTATAGAAATCGTGTGTGGTACCCGTGACCCCTGCCTTGGCGCCAACCGTTTACAAGGGATTCACAATATATGAGTTGCAAAAAATGCGTCTGTCCACATTACGGATTGTGACGGCGGGCGCAAGTCGAATTGCGCAATATTCTGTGCCATTCGCTGCAATATCCGTCGGCCTGGCCGACCTGCGGGCAGCCGGTTGGCATCCTGCCTCCAGTTGGGGCATCATTGAGACCGACCGGCAGCCCCGCTGCCCCTCGGGGACGGCCCCGAGGCCTCCTGATACGCAGGGACGACCCTGCTTCCTGCGGAATCTGCTTTATGTCCCGGTTGCTCCTGCTGTTGGCCGGCCTGTTCGAGGTCGCCTGGGCCATCGGCCTCAAATACACCGACGGTTTCAGCCGTCCCCTCCCCACCCTGCTGACCCTGATCGCCATGGCCGTGAGCGTGCTGCTGCTCGCCATGGCGGTCAAACAGCTGCCCCTTGGCACCGCCTATGCGGTCTGGACCGGCATCGGCGCGGTCGGCACCGTGCTGATGGGGATCTGGCTGTTCAACGAACCGGCCACCCTAGCCCGGGTGCTCTGCCTGCTGCTGATCATCGGCGGGATCCTGGGTCTGAAATTCATCGGTTAGGCGCGCTGAAAGGGCCGGGTACACCGGCCCCGACGTGGCAAGCTCCAGGGGGCGATGTCAGCCCGGCGTGTTGCGGTGTTCCTCTGCTTGCTGATGTGTTCGCAGACGGTGGGTAAAGGCGGGTGGCACAGACGTGGCATGGCGAGCAAGATCCGCCCCATGACCGCCCGGGCGAGCATGAGGCGCCTCCTTTTATCTTTTCGTCTGCTCCTTCAATCACTCCACCAGCGTCTGCTCGATGCGGGCCCCAGGCATCATCTGCGTGAGACCGGCAATCAGCCTGTCGCCGGCCTCCCACAAGGCCGTGCGCGGCATCGGCGGCAGACACTCCAGAATGAACCACATCCGGGGGGAAGAGAGGCTCAGGCGAGTGCGGATCCCCTGGCGCCAGTTCCAGCGGCGACAGGTGACGCCGAGATCGTCCCGCCACACCACCTCTCCGGGAGCCGGTGCCTCCTGGATTGGCAGCCCTTCTTTGAGGGTGTCAAAGCATTCGCTGCCATCGGCAATCACCAGGCGCGGCGTCCCCACATAGGCCGCCAGATCCTCCCCGCCCACGGGAATGGCATACTCGATGCTGATGGCGTTGTAGAGATCCACCACAGGATCGATGGCGGGCAAGACGCCATCGCGCAGCACCCGCTTGCGCAGTGCCTGGGCCGAGCAGGGCGTGCGGGCAGGCTTGGCGCCAAACCCCTTGAACACCTGATCCCAGGCGGCCAGATGTTCAAGGGCCCAGGGGGCCTCGTCGGTGCCAAGGGCCGCACATGCCCGGGCCAGGGCCCGCTCCCCCACCAGAGTGTCAATCACGGGGGCGGCTTCCACCACGATGCTGAGGGCACAAAAACCCGGCGCCAACCTGGCTATCTCGGGGTCGATACGGGGGATCATCGGGAACATTCAGCACTCCTGGTCAAGGCTCATCAAGACGGGGGGGCGGAACGGGCACGGGCGTTCCCCTCTTTTCCTTCCCCCGCCAACGGTTGACGCCATGATGAAGGGCACAGGGTCATAATAAAATTTACTTTATCTTAATTATGTTAAGTAAAACTGATGACCCAACCCTCTTTCCCATGAAAAATCGCCGCCCCGCAGCGCACCGTCCGGCCCCACTACCACACCCCGCCCATCCAATGCAGACCTGGGCAAGCCCACACCATTGCCCTGGCCGCTTTCCCCGTCACTCATGCTATTATCTGCGTCCAAACATGAGCCCATAAAATCAGGACATTGTGATGACCGACCACACTTTTATTCCCGGCAAGGACGCAGCGCTGGAAGATTCCATCGAACGCTTCCAGACCAAGCTGCAAGCCCTGGGGTTTGATATCGAAGAGGCCTCCTGGCTCAACCCCGTGCCCAACGTCTGGTCCGTGCACATCCGGGACAAGGAGTGCGCTCTCTGCTTCACCAACGGCAAGGGTGCCAGCAAGAAGGCGGCGCTCGCCTCCGCCCTTGGCGAATATTTCGAGCGTCTCTCCACCAACTACTTCTTCGCCGACTTCTACTTGGGCGAGCAGGTAGCCAATGGCGACTTCGTCCACTACCCGAACGAGAAGTGGTTCCCCATCGAGGGGGATCAGCTTCCCACTGGTCTGCTCGACTCCTTCACCCGCAAGTTCTACAACCAGGACGGTGAAGTGACCGCCGACATGCTGGTGGACCTGCAATCCGGCAACGAGGAACGCGGCATCGTCGCCCTGCCCTTCGAGCGCCAGTCTGATCACCAGACCGTCTACATCCCGATGAACATCGTCGGCAACCTGTATGTTTCCAACGGCATGAGCGCCGGCAACACCCGCACCGAAGCCCGCACCCAGGGGCTGTCGGAGGTGTTCGAGCGCCACGTGAAGAACAAGATCATCGCCGAGGCCATCAGCCTGCCCCAGATCCCGGGCGAGGTCATCGCCCGTTACCCCGGCATCAAGGCGTCCATCGATGCACTGGAGGCCGAAGGCTTCCCCATCTACAGCTTCGATGCCTCCCTCGGCGGCCGTTATCCGGTCATCTGCGTGGTGCTGCTCAACCCGAGCAACGGCACCTGCTTTGCCTCCTTCGGCGCCCACCCGCGCTTCGAGGTCGCCTTCGAGCGCACCGTCACCGAACTGCTGCAAGGGCGCAGTCTCAAGGATCTGGACGTCTTCGTGCCGCCGTCGTTTGACAACGAGCAGGTGGCGGATCACCACAACCTGGAGACCCACTTCATCGACTCCTCCGGCCTCATCAGCTGGGATCTGTTCAAGGAAGAGTCCGACTTCGAGTTTGCCGACTGGGACTTCCGCGGCACCTCTCAGGAGGAGTTCGACCACCTGATCGGCATCTTCCACGAGCTGGAGCAGCCGGTCTACATCGCCGACTACGAGCACCTGGGTGTCTACGCTTGCCGTATTCTGGTGCCCGGCATGTCCGACATCTATCCGGTGGAAGATCTGCTGCTGGCCAACAACACCATGGGGGCCCACCTGCGGGAGACCATCCTGGCGCTGCCGGCGCTCGAGTGGGACGCAGAGCAGTACATGGCCCTGTTCGACCAGCTGGATGAAGAGGGTCACGACGAGCGGACCCGGGTGCGCGAGCTGCTCGGCATCGCCGCCGCCAAGGGCACTGCCCTGCACACCCTGCGCGTCGGTGAGCTCAAAGCCATGCTGGCGCTGGCCGCAGGCGACCTGGAGAGCGCCCTCGACCTCATCGACTGGACCATGGAGTTCAACCAGTCGGTGTTCCCGGCGGATCGCGCCGCTTACTACCGCGCCCTGCGCGCCTGCGTCGAGCTCTTCCTGGACGAGGAACGCGACCCCGAGCAGTACCGCCCGGTGTTCGCCCGCATGTTCGGGGAAGAGACCCTGGCGCAGGCGTGGGCCAACGCCCGCGGCGAGGCGCGCTTCCACGGTCTGGAAGCCGCCGATCTCTCCCTCTCCCAGTTCCCGCTGCACCAGAAACTGCTGGCCGCTTACGAGAAATTGCAAAAAGCCAAACGAATCCATAGCTGGAACTGATATGCTGATATGACGAAGGGGCCCTGAGGGCCCCTTCTGTTTTATGGTCTACGCTTTGGCTGGCCGTGCCACAAAGATGAAATAAAAGACAAAAAATACCTCTTAGGGGGTTGTTAATTTGGCACTCATGGTGCAGTGCGGCCGCAAAGGTGCCTGGCCGGTACTTTTTTAAGGGTGTCCTTTATAAGTTCTTAAAAATCATAAAATTAATAACAGACTCATTTCTGTTTCACCTGAAACCTGGTGTAAAGAAACGCTTCCGGATGGCGAAAAATCCTGTAGTAAAATTACATTCACAATCTGTAATTCTTGATCGGAGTCAATTTTGGGGATCAGCCCCTTTGTTATGATTTCCACAGGCAAAATATGCAGGTACTGAGAATTGAAAGCAGAATCTCCCTTTGATTGTCTGAAGCCCGAAGCCATCGCCGCCCTGGCCGAAGACATTACCTATGCCAAGGCCACCAAGCCCGCATACAAGGTCATTCCCCTGGCCATCACCGCTGGCGCCTTCATCGCCATCGCCTTCGTCTTCTATATCACCGTCACCACGGGCTCAAGCGGCATGGCCTGGGGCATGTCCAAGTTGGTGGGCGGCATCTGCTTCTCCCTCGGTCTCATCCTCTGCGTCCTGCTCGGCGCCGAACTGTTCACCTCCACTACCCTCACCCTGGTAGCCAAGGCGGCGAATCGCATCAGCTGGGCCCAGTTGCTCAAGAACTGGGGACTGGTCTACTTCGGCAACCTCATCGGCGGTCTCATCATCGTCGGCCTCATCATCATGTCGGCGGAATACACGGCAGCGGATGGTCAGTGGGGGCTGAACGCCATGAAAGTGGCCCAGCACAAGATCCATCACACCTTCTTCGAGGCCGTGGCCCTTGGCATCCTCTGCAACCTCATGGTGTGTCTCGCCGTGTGGATGGCCTTCGGCGCCCGCAGCGCCACCGACAAGGTGATGGTGATGCTGCTTCCCGTCGCCATGTTCGTGGCCTCCGGTTTTGAGCACAGTATTGCAAACATGTTTATGATCCCGGTCGGTATCGCCATCCACAGCGTCGCGAGCCCGGAATTCTGGCAGGCCATCGGCCAGGATCCGGCGACCTTTGCCGACCTGACCGTGTCCAACTTCGTCCTGCACAACCTCATCCCTGTCACCATCGGTAATATCATTGGTGGTGGCGTCATGGTTGGGCTGACTTACTGGTTTATCTTCCGTCGCCATCATTAAGGATGGCGGCAGACACATAAATACCTTGAGAGGTAATGAAAATGGCAGAACTTAACGAACAGTTCCAAAAAGCATGGGAAGGCTTCGCAGCCGGTGAATGGCAGACCTCTGTCAACACCCGTGACTTCATCCAGAAGAACTACACCCCGTATGAAGGTGACGAGTCCTTCCTGGCTGGCGCGACCGAAGCCACCACCAAGCTGTGGGACAAGGTCATGGAAGGCATCAAGATCGAGAACCGCACTCACGCGCCGGTCGATTTTGATACCGACCTGCCCTCCACCATTACCGCTCACGATGCCGGCTATATCGACCAGAGCCTGGAGCAAATCGTTGGTCTGCAGACCGACAAGCCGCTCAAGCGCGCCATCATCGCCAACGGCGGTATCAAGATGGTCAAGACCTCTTGCGAAGTGTACGGTCGTCAGCTTGACCCCATGGTCGAGAAGATCTTCACCGAGTACCGCAAGACTCACAACCAGGGCGTGTTCGACGTCTACACCAAAGACATCCTGAACTGCCGCAAGTCCGGCGTCATCACCGGTCTGCCGGATGCCTACGGCCGTGGCCGTATCATCGGTGACTACCGTCGTGTTGCCCTGTACGGTATCGACTTCCTGATGGCCGACAAACTGGCTCAGTTCAAGTCCCTGCAGGCTGACCTGGAAAACGGTGTCAACCTGGAAGCCACCATCCGTCTGCGCGAAGAGATCTCCGAGCAGCACCGTGCCCTGGCCCAGATGAAGGTGATGGCTACCAAATATGGCTGCGACATCTCCGTACCGGCCAAGACCGCCAAAGAAGCCGTACAGTGGACCTACTTCGCCTACCTGGCGGCGGTCAAGTCCCAGAACGGCGCGGCCATGTCCTTCGGTCGTACCTCCAGCTTCCTGGACATCTACATCGAGCGTGACCTGCAGAAAGGCCTGATCACTGAGCAAGAAGCCCAGGAGCTGATGGACCACATGGTCATGAAGCTGCGTATGGTTCGCTTCCTGCGTACCCCGGAATACGATTCACTGTTCTCCGGCGACCCGATGTGGGCGACCGAGACCCTGGCCGGTATGGGCGTTGACGGCCGTACCCTGGTCACCAAGAACAGCTTCCGTATGCTGAACACCCTGTACACCATGGGCCCGTCCCCTGAGCCGAACCTGACCATCCTGTGGTCCGAGAAGCTGCCGGTCGGTTTCAAGAAGTACTGCGCCAAGGTATCCATCGAGACCTCTTCCGTTCAGTACGAGAACGACGACCTGATGCGTCCGGACTTCAACAACGATGACTACGCCATCGCTTGCTGTGTGTCCCCGATGATCGTCGGCAAACAGATGCAGTTCTTCGGTGCCCGTGCCAACCTGGCCAAGACCATGCTGTATGCAATCAATGGCGGTATGGACGAGAAGCTCAAGATCCAGGTCGGTCCGAAGACCGAAATGGTCACCTCCGAGTACCTCGATTACAACGACGTGATGGACAGACTGGATCACTTCATGGACTGGCTGGCCAAGCAGTATGTCGCCGCCCTGAACATCATCCACTACATGCACGACAAGTACAGCTACGAAGCCTCCCTGATGGCGCTGCACGACCGTGACGTCTATCGCACCATGGCCTGTGGTATCGCCGGTCTGTCCGTAGCCGCTGACTCCCTGTCTGCCATCAAGTACGCCAAGGTCAAGCCGGTACGTGATGCCGATGGCGTCTCCATCGACTTCGAAATCGAAGGCGAGTACCCGCAGTTCGGCAACAACGACGCTCGCGTCGATGACATCGCCTGCGACCTGGTCGAGCGCTTCATGAAGAAGATTCAGAAGCTGAACACCTACCGTGGTGCCGTGGCTACCCAGTCCGTGCTGACCATCACCTCCAACGTGGTGTACGGCAAGAAGACCGGTAACACCCCGGATGGCCGTCGTGCCGGTGCGCCGTTCGGCCCGGGTGCCAACCCGATGCACGGTCGTGACCAGAAGGGTGCCGTTGCTTCCCTGACTTCCGTTGCCAAGCTGCCGTTCGCTTACGCCAAAGATGGTATCTCCTATACCTTCTCCATCGTGCCGAACGCGCTGGGTAAAGACATGGAAGCCCAGAAAGCCAACCTGGCCGGCCTGATGGATGGTTACTTCCACCACGAAGCCAACCTGGAAGGTGGTCAGCACCTGAACGTCAACGTGATGAACCGTGAAATGCTGCTGGACGCCATGGAAAACCCGGAGAAATATCCGCAGTTGACCATCCGCGTATCCGGTTATGCCGTTCGCTTCAACTCCTTGACCAAGGAGCAACAGCAAGACGTCATCACCCGTACCTTCACCGCTTCTTTGTAATAGAGTCTCGGAGAACAAAAACCGGCGCCCAGGCGCCGGTTTTTTTATGCCTGATAGTCAGGGAGCATCGGCCTGAACCTGCCGGCAAGGCCGGCTCTCCCCTCCTCTCATCCCGCCTTGTTCAGGGCCGCTCTCCTGCCGCCAGACGGCGGTTGATATCGGCGATAACCGGGGCGATGTCGGCCAAGGTATCAATCACATAGTGCGCCCCCGCCGCCCGCAGTTTGGCCTCGGCCGGTGTGCGCCTGGCGGCTATCTCCGCCTCGTTCATGGCGGAAAACGCTTCCCAGGTGGCGCCAAATTCGTTGCCGGAAACCGACAATCCCACCGTCCACATGCCCGCGTTCAACCCTTCGCTGATACCCGGCACGGCGTCATCTACCTTGATGCAACGATGCACCGCGCTCACTCCCAGCTCAATCACGTTGGCCAGCGCCATCCAGGGGCCGGGGCGACCGCCAGCCTTGAGATCGTCGGTGGCGACCCAGTGATCCGGGCGATAACCGTGATCGGCCGCAGCAGGTACCAGCGCTTCCATCACCGGACGGGGGTAACCGGAGCAGGAGCCGATGCGCAGCCCCTGGCCCCGCAGTGCCTCCAGCACCGGTAGCACACCGGGAATGGGGGCGGCAAAGCGGGTCACCGCGGCAATCTGCAGCGGCATAAAGGTGTGATAAATGTGGTCCACCTCGGCGTGGCTCATGGGGTGGCCGAAGCGAGCCTGCCAGCGCACATCCACCGAGGGCAGACGGCCGAGCGCCGCGATATGATCCCACTTGCCCAGCCCCATGGGCTGGCGCGCCTCATCGAGGGTCACGGGGAAGTCATAGGCGCGGGCGAAGGCCTCGACGAAGATGGAGGTGGGGGCGAAGGAGCCGAAATCGACGACGGTGCCGGCCCAGTCGAGGATCAACGCCTCTACGTCGGTGGTCGGGTCTACAACAATCTGCAAGTCAGTCATGGTGGTGTTCCTGTTTCGGTGAAAGTGCGATCTCGCCGAGGGCGCGATCGAGAATGGAGATGGCGCGCACCAGATCGGCGCGAGCGATATTGAGCGGGGGCGAGAGCTGGATGACGTTGCCCTGAGAGACCTTGAAGCTGAGCCCCAGTTCCAGACAGCGGTAGAGCAGCCGCTCGGCGGCCTGGCTATTGCGGGTGCGACTCTGATGATCGACCACCAGATCGAGCGCCCAGAGCAAACCGATGCCGCGCACCTGCCCAATGAGCGGGTGGCGCTCGGCAAGCGCCGCGAGCTCTACCGCCATAAAACGGCCATCCTCCCGCACTTTGGCCAGCAACCCCTCTTCACGGATGGTACTGATGGTGGCTAGGGCCGCCGCGCAGCCGATGGGGCTCTTCTCGTGGGTGTAGTGACCCAGTGAAATGGCCGCCGCCTGATTGAAACGATCCCGAGTGATGAGGGCAGCAAAGGGCACCACACCGCCCCCCAACCCCTTGCCCAGGCAGATGATGTCGGGCTCGATGCCGAACTCTTCAAAGCTGAACCAGTGGCCAGTGCGCCCCAGGGCATTGGGGATCTCGTCGACGATCAGCAGCACCTTGTGGCGATCGCAGATCTCCCGCACCCGCTGCCAGTAGGCCTTCGAGGGCACCTGTACGTCGGTGTTACGGATGGGCTCCGCGATAAAGGCGCCTATTCCTCCCTCCTTCTCGATGACGTACTCCAGATAATCGGCGTAGTGCAGGTCATCCCCCTCCCCGCGATACCAGACGCCGCGATAACGGGTGGGCGGCGGGATGCGCTCCACTCCGGCCATCAAGGGGCCCATACCGGCGCGAAAGCAGGCCTCGCCGCCGACCGAGATGGCATCGAGGGAGGCGCCGTGAAAGGCATCCCACAGGGACACCACCTTGCTGTTGCCTGTGATAAAGCGGGCAAGCTTCAGAGCAATCCCCACCACCTCGCTGCCACCGGGGGCGAACAGCACCCGGTTAAGATCGCCGGGGGCCAGCTCGACCAGGGTGCGGGCGCAGTCGATGGCGACCTGATGGGTGTAGCGGCGGGGCGCAAACGGCAGATCGGCGAGTTGCTGCTGCACCGCGGCCACCACTCTGGGGTGGCCGTGGCCCAGCTGATGGACGCTGTTGCCGTGGAAATCGAGATACTGTTTGCCCGATACACTGGTCAGCCAGCTCCCCTGCGCGCGCTCAATCAGATCCAGACAGGGGGTGGAGAGGGCCTGATGGAGAAAGTAGCGGCTATCCTCCGCCAATCCGGCCTGTACCTCTTCGCTCTGACCTGCCCACCAGCACGCCCGACCCGCGCCAAGGTTGATATCCCCTTCGCTGTCGGCGCGGCCGCTACCGTGCAGCTTATGGCCATGTAAATCGCGGCCACGCAGATCACGACTCTGAGCCAGCATGCTGGTCATCGCGCGTCCCCTTGCCAGTAGCAGGCGCTGGTCATGGCGACGAGCAGAGCGCGCACCCGCTCTGGGGTCACGTCGCCGATATTGCCGATACGGAAGCAATCGGCCTGGGAGACCTTGCCCGGATAGATGACAAAGCCCTGCGCCTTGAGCCGCTGGTAGAAGTCGGCGAAGCGGTAATCAGGGTGGGTCGGAGAGTAGAAAGCGGTAATGATGGGAGATTGCCACTGTTCTGGCAGCAGTGCCGCAAAGCCAAGGGCGACCATGCCATCCACCAGTGTGCGCTGATTTTCGCGGTAGCGCTGATGGCGGGCGGCAATGCCCCCCTCTTCGTCCAGCTCGCGCAGGGCCTGAGCAAAGGCGAGTACGGTATGAGTGGGCGAGGTAAAGCGCCACTTGCCCCCCTGCTGCTCCATGGTCTGCCACTGGGCATGCAGGTCGAGGGAGACAGATCGGGCATGACCGGCGCAGGCCGTGAGCGCCACGCGGCGAGCGATGACGAAGCCAAAGCCCGGCACCCCCTGAATGCACTTGTTGGCAGAGCTGATGAGAAACTCGATGCCAAGGCGCCCCATGTCGATGGGGATACCGCCAAAGCTGCTCATGGCATCGACGATCAGACGGATGCCGCGGCGCTGGCAGAGTTCAGCCACCTCCTCAAGGGGGTTGAGCATGCCGGTGGTGGTCTCGCAGTGCACCATGGCCAGATGGGTGATCTCGGGGTGGCGCGCCAGCATCGCCTCGATGGCGGCGGGTTCCGGGCGGGTCGTCTCGCCGCAGTCGAGCTCATGGTGGCGCAGGCCAAGGCAGCGGGCCATCTCCCCCATGCGGGCACCGTAGGCGCCGTTGTTGATGATCAGCAGACACTCATCGACGCCTATCGCCGAGCCCAGTACGCTCTCCACCACATAGCTGCCGCTCCCCTGCAGCAGCACGGCGCTGTAGTCGCTTTGATATTCCGGGCCGGCGGCGAGGCGCACCAGCTCGCGGCGGATGGGCTCCACCACACCCTGGTTGTAGTCCGCATCCCAGGTGCAGCTGTCTTGCAGCATGGCGGCGCGTACAGTCGCGGTGGTCGAGAGGGGGCCCGGGGTCAGCAGCAGGTAATCGACGGCGGCGGGGGCCGCAGGAATATGGGTCATGACTTCGCTCCTTTTTGGTATATACCAGAATGAGCGCATTGTGGATAACTGCCCCGCCAAGGTCAAAGGCGTGGCACTACATGCAACAAAAAATTCATTTTCAGCGCCGGGATCGCGATAATCTAGGAAGCCTGAACAGCAGGGGTGATTCTGGTATCTACCAACGCATGTTGATGTTGCCGTGTAACGACCGGGCAGATGACCTGCCCTGTGCCCAACCAATTACCCAACTCATTGAACAAACAGGGATTTTCATGAGCAAACCCCAATACCTGCAGATCAAGGATGCCCTCGCCAACCAGATCCTGGCGGGGGGCCTGGCCCCCAACGACAAGCTCCCCTCCGAGCGGCTGCTGGGGGAACTCTATGGCACCACAAGGGTTACCATCCGCGAGGCGCTGGTGCAGTTGGAGGCGAACGGCCTTATCTATCGGGAGGATCGCCGCGGCTGGTTCGTCACCCCGCCGCGTTTCAGTCTCAACCCCAGACGCACCTCCAACTTTCACCAGATAGTGCGGGAGCAAGGGGGCGAGCCGCGCACCGAGCTGCTGGAAAAAAGCCGCCAGGCGGTGCCGCCCGCGTTGATGGCGCAGTTGCAACTCAAGCCGTTTGACAGCCTCTTTTTGCTCAAGCGACTGCGCTACGCCAACGGGCGCGCCATCTGCTACTGCGAGAACCACTGCCTGCCAGAGCGGGTGCCCGGCCTGCTGGAGCTGGATCTCAACGGCAGTCTGACCGAGATCTACCAGGCCCATTACGATCTCCACTACGCCCGCATGCAGGTGCGCTTCTTCCCCACCGCCCTGCCGGACGAAGTGGCCAAGGCGCTCGGGGCCACCGCCGGTCTGCCCGCCCTGCGCCTCGAGCGACTCAACTTCGATCAGCACGGCCGGGTGCTCGATTTCGATCTGGAGTACTGGCGCCACGACAGTCTGGAGATCGAGGTGGATACCCAGGATTAGTCACGGACAAATCAGGGACGGCAAAACGTCACGGGGCTGTCACGGTCACGTCATAAAGATCCCCTAGCCTCTCTCTCGACCAATCTGGTTTATACCAAACCAATTTAACTGGAGAAGAGGATGAAACAGGGAACCCATCTGCTGGCCGCCGCCGTACTGGCTGCCATGACCGCCCCGGCACTGGCCGCGACCGACCTCACCGTCTACACCGCCTTCGAACCGGAGCAGCTCAACGAGCTGAAAACCGCGTTCGAGCGCCAGCATACGGATATCAACATCAAGTGGGTGCGTGACTCCACCGGCGTGGTCACCGCCCGCTTGCTGGCAGAAAAAACCCAGCCCAAAGCGGATGTGGTATGGGGACTGGCGGCGACCAGCCTGATGCAGCTCGATCAGCAGCAGATGCTCAATGCCTATGCACCGAAAGGGCTGGACAAGCTCGACAGCCGCTTTCGCGACAGCAAGGCCGAGCCGCACTGGATCGGTCTGGACGCCTTCTTCAGCGCCATCTGCTTCAACAAGGTAGAGGCGGAAAAGCAGGGGATCCCGGCGCCCACCAGCTGGGCCGACCTCACCAAGCCCATCTACAAGGGCAAGGTGATCATGCCCAACCCCAGCTCCTCCGGCACCGGTTACCTGAACGTCGCTGGTTGGCTGCAGACCATGGGTGAGAAGCAGGGCTGGCAATTCATGAACGGCCTGCACCAGAATATCGACCGTTACACCCACTCGGGCTCCGCCCCCTGCAAGCTGGCCGCCAGCGGCGAGACGGTGATCGGCATCTCCTTCGACTTCCCGGCCACCAGCCTCAAGGCCAAGGGGGCCCCCATTGAGGTGGTGTTCCCGAAAGAGGGGTCGGGCTGGGATATGGAAGCCGCCGCCATCATCAAGGGCACCCCCAAGCTGGAAGCCGCCAAACAGCTGCTCGACTTTGCCGCCACCGAACAGGCCAACGCCCTCTACAACAAGTCGTTCGCCGTGGTCGCCATCCCCGATGTAGCCCAACCGAGAGCGGGCTATCCGGCTGATATCAAAGGCCAGATGATCGACAACGACTTTAGCTGGGCAGCCCGCGAGCGTAACGCCATCCTGGCCCAGTGGAGTGCCAGCTTCGACGGCAAGACCGAAGCCAAGCAGTAAGCGTGAAGGGCGGCGGTTTGTTCACGCCCCACACACAGCCACCAATAAACTGCCAGTCGAAGGCCAACAGTTGTTGGCCTTCGCTTTTTGGTTTTCACTTCCCGAGTGTGTATTGCCTTCAATTAGCGACGCTTCGCCCATCCACACAGGGCCCAACTACTTGCTGGCGACCCGATGTCACTTGACTGTCATCAAGCTGTCATCCCCCGATCACCTGACCGTCACACTTCACTCGCAAACTGGTATATACCAAATCAGTAGCGAGTCGAACCATGACCCAGCCCTATCTGGACATTCAACATCTCAACAAGCAGTTCGGTGCTTTTCAGGCCCTCAAGGGGATCTCTTTGACCATTGAGCCGGGGGAGTTTATCTGCTTTCTCGGCCCCTCCGGCTGCGGTAAAACCACCTTGCTCAGAGCCATCGCCGGGCTGGATCTGCCGGACAGCGGCGAGATCTGGCAAGGGGGGCGCAATATCTCCCGCCTGCCGCCCCAGCAGCGCGACTTTGGCATCGTGTTTCAATCCTACGCCCTCTTCCCCAACCTGACGGTGGCCCAGAACATCGCCTTCGGCCTTGAGAATCAGGGGCTGGCACGGGATCTCATCAAGGAGCGGGTCGATCACTGGCTGGGGTTGGTGGATCTCACTGCCCAATCCCACAAATACCCGAGCCAGATCTCCGGCGGCCAGCAGCAGCGGGTGGCGCTGGCCCGGGCACTGGCCCTCTCCCCCGGCCTGTTGCTGCTGGACGAACCGCTCAGCGCGCTGGATGCGCTGGTTCGCACCCACCTTCGCAGCGAGATCCGCGCCCTGCAGCAGCGCCTTGGCATTACCACCATCATGGTGACCCACGATCAGGAAGAGGCGCTGACCATGGCCGATCGCATCGTGGTGATGGAGGGCGGCCGCATCGTGCAGGTGGGCACCCCGCAGGCGATCTACCACCAGCCTGCCAGCCGTTTCGTGGCAAGCTTTGTCGGCACCATGAACTTCCTCGATGCCCTGGTGCTCGGCCCCAATCAGGTGCGCCTCAACGAGCAGCCGCTGCAACTCACCAACCGGGCCGCCGCCGGCAGCAAATTGCAGGTGGCGATCCGCCCCGAGGCGATCACCCTGAGTGCGCCGAGCGAACCGTATCTTGGCCATCATGGTGTTGAAGCAACCATCGATCAGGTGGAGTTTCTCGGCGCCGCCCAGCGCCTTATCTGCACCGCCGACACCTATCTGGGCCCGCAGCAGATCCTAGTGGAGCGCCCGACCCATGAGCTGCCCCGCCACGAACAGGGGGGCTGGCGCAGCGGCATGCGCTGCTCGCTGCACTGGCCCGCTGGGGCGATGCAGCTGTTTGAAGGAGAGTGTCTATGACTGCCCCCCTTGCGACCTCCTCCCTGTTGCCGCCCGCGACAGCCCGGCAAGACTCTCGATGGCAGCGACTCTGCCGTGGCTGGAGCCGGGATCAGCTGCTGCAACTGCTCCTGCTTGCGCTCGGTATCGCCCTGCTGGTGGGGGGCCTCTTGCTGCCGCTGCTCACCATGCTGCAAAAGAGTCTGCAGGATGAGAACGGCCTCTGGGTGGGGCTTGCCAACTTCAGCGCCTACTTCGACTCCCCTCATCTGGGGCGCACCATTGGCAACACCCTCTGGCTCGGGGTGCTGATCACCGCGCTGGTGGTGACCATCGCCTTCGGCTACGCCTACGCCCTCACCCGCACCTGCATGCCGGGCAAGCCCCTGTTTCGCCTCATCGGTTTGATCCCGCTCCTGATGCCCTCCCTGTTGCCCGCCATCAGTCTGGTCTACTGGTTTGGCAATCAGGGAGTTGCCAAGGGGCTGCTCGGCGGCGAGAGCATCTATGGCCCCATCGGTATCGTCATTGGCCTTGGCTTCTGGTGCTTCCCCCACGCCCTGATGATCCTGATCACTGCGCTCGGTCAGAGCGACGCCCGCCTCTATGAAGCCTCCCGGGTGCTCGGCAGCAGCGGCTGGCGCACCTTTGTCACCGTCACCCTGCCCACCGCCCGTTATGGCCTGCTCAGCGCCGCCATCGCCGTCTTCACCCTCACCATCTGCGACTTCGGGGTGGCCAAGGTGATTGGCGGCCAGTACAGCGTGCTGGCCACCGATATATACCGGCAGGTGATCGGGATGCAGAACTTCTCGCTGGGCGCCGTTGCCAGCGTCACCCTGCTGCTGCCGGCGCTCATGAGCTTTGCGCTGGAGCACAGGGTGCGCAGCAAGATGCAGGAGCAGAGCAGCACCAAGGCGGTGCCCTATCAGCCCAAACCCCATCGGCTGCGGGATCTGCTGGCGCTCGGCTGGTGCACTCTCTGGGCCCTGCTGTTTCTGGCGCTGGTGGGGATGGCCGTTTACGGCTCCCTGGTGCAGTTCTGGCCCTACAACCTCGCTCTGACGCTGGATCACTACGCCTTTGACAGCAACAGCGTCTACGGCTGGCAGCCCTTTACCAACACCTTGCAGCTGGGCCTCTATACCGCGCTGATCGGCACCGTACTGGTGATGGTGCTGGCCTGGGCACAGGAGAAGGGGCGCCACTTTGCATGGCTGCGCCAGTTGCTGCATCTGCTCGCCATGCTGTCGCTGGCGGTGCCCGGCATGGTGCTGGGGCTGGGTTACATCTTCTTTTTCAACGGCAATCCACTCTTTGGCAGCCTCTATGGCACTCTGCCGCTGATGGTGCTCTCCTGCGTCATCCACTACTACACGGTGGGCCATATGACGGCGCTGACCAGCCTGAAACAACTGCCCAAGGAGCTGGAGCTGGTGGCCATCTCATTGCGCATTCCGCTCTGGAAGGCGTTCTGGCGAGTCACCCTGCCCGCCTCCCTGCCAGCGCTCTTGGAGATCTTTATCTATCTGTTCGTCAACGCCATGACCACCACCTCGGCGGTGATCTTCCTCTACTCGAGCGACAGCGTGCTCGCCTCCATCGCCGTACTCAATATGGAAGATTCCGGCGATACCGCCGCGGCCGCCGCCATGGCCACCCTGATCCTGCTGGCCGCCGCCACCGTCAAGTTGCTCCAGCTCTTTTTGAGCCGCGCCCTGCTGGATCGCACCCAGCGCTGGCGCCACCAATAACCTTATCGAGGAGTCATCATGTCCACTCTCCCCTTCTGGTTGGCCGAGGCACTCGCCGCCGAACAGCCCGCGCCCCCCATCCCCCTGGTCGGCCACCACGAGGCCGATGTCTGCATCGTCGGTGGCGGCTTTACCGGGCTGTGGAGCGCCATCGCCCTTAAACAGGCCGAGCCACACTTGCGCATCATGGTGCTGGAAAAAGATCGCTGCGGCAGCGGCGCCTCCGGGCGCAACGGCGGCTGCCTGCTCACCTGGTCGGCCAAGTATTTGACGTTAAAGCGCCTCTTTGGCGAAGAGCAGGCCGCCTGGCTGGTACAAAGATCCGAGCAGGCGGTGCACGAGATCGCCCGCTTCTGCGAAACACACAACATAGAGGCAGAGTTGAGGGTCGAGGGCACCTGCTACACCGCCACCAGCGAGGCCCAGCGTGGCCTGATGGAGCCGGTATTGCGGGAGCTACAGCGAGCCGACCTTAACCAGTGGCAGGCGATTGCAGAGGTTGAACTGGCGAGCCAGAGCGGCTCCCACGTCCATCTGGAGGGGCTCTACAGCCCCCACGCGGGCTCGGTGCAACCGGCACTGCTGGTGCGCGGCCTGCTGCGGGTGGCGCGGGAACTGGGGGTCGAAGTCTATGAACTCTCCCCCATGCAGCGCCTTGAGGCGGGCCAGCCGGCGCGGGTGCAGACGCCGCAGGGTGAGGTGCGTGCCCGCAAGGTGGTGCTGGCCCTCAACAGCGCCATGACGGCGCACTTTCGCGAGTTTCGCCGCAGCATAGTGCTGGTCTCCTCCGACATGGTGATCACCGACCCGGCACCACAGGCGCTTGCCGCCCAGCAGCTCGCGCACGGTCGCACCGTGGTGGATGGCCGCACCTTCGTGCACTACTACCGATCCACTCCGCAAGGACGGCTGATGCTGGGCAAGGGGGGCAACACCTTCGCCTTTGCCAACCGCCATCTGGCCCTGTTCGATGCGCCGAGCCGCTATCTTGCCCCCCTCACCCGCACCCTGCGCCGCTTCTTTCCGGCCCTCAAGGAGGTGCCCATCGCTGCCAGCTGGTGCGGCGCCTCCGATCGCTCGGTGGATGGCCTCCCCTTCTTCGGCCACTGGCGAGGGCAGCCCAACGTTGTCTATGGCCTCGGCTATTCGGGCAACGGGGTGGCGCAAAGCTGGATGGGCGGCCAGATCCTGGCGGCCTTGGTGAGAGACGAGGTGCGGGAGGAGGACAAACCGTGGCGTGACTGCGCCTTGGTAAGCGGCCCGCGCGGCTACTTCCCGCCAGAGCCATTCCGCTGGCTGGGGGCCATGGCGGTGCGGGGTGCCATCCGGCGCAAAGAGAAGGCGGAAGATGAAGGCCACGCGGTGGCCTGGTATGACAAACAGCTGGCCCGGCTGGCGGATGCGGCGGGCAAGGCAGACAAATAGGCGCCTTCGTCCAGCGCTTCGGAAAGCACCAAAAAACCGAAGGGGCAGGAGAGTGATGACTCCCCTGCCCCTTCGCAGTTGGTACGGCTCTCGGCTGGCCCGAAAGACAGCCCTGGCGTTAGCTGGCCCAGGTGATGATATGGTCGGCCCAATCGCCGGCATGTACCTCATGGATCACCTTGCCGCGCACCGACTGACCCGCCTGATGCATGGCGGAGCGACTGCCGGTGATCAGCGGATGCCATTCGGGCAGGGTCTGCCCCTCCGCCAGCAGGCGATAGGCGCAGGTGGAGGGCAGCCAGTTGAACTCGGCAATCTTGTCGTGGGTGATCTGCAGGCAGTCCGGCTCTTTTTTAAAGCGGTTGCCGTAATCGGAGCACTGGCAGGTCTTGGTATTGAGCAGGTTGCAGGCGACATTGGTGAACACCAACTCCTCGGTGTCCTCGTCAATGAGCTTGTTCAGGCAGCACTTGCCGCAGCCGTCGCACAGGGACTCCCACTCCGTCATGGTCATCTCTTGCAGACTCTTCACCTGCCAAAAGGGGGCGTTCTGCACTTCGTTTAACTGCGGCACTTTTTGCTGCATGGCAATGGGCTCACTCAATACGCTGACAAGCGCGTGGTTATACGCCTTATGGTCCGATTTTTCAAGGTAAGTGGGGCGATGCCAGAGAATCGGAAAGGTCAGAAATTGTGGTTAAACGTTGGGCTTCGCTACGCGAAGCGCCAACCTACAACGCCTGTAGGTTGTGGCTGAGCCTGCGAAGCCCAACATACGAGATCAAACCAAATACACGGTTACACTCCAGTCAAAAAGGTGGATTCCCAGATTTCCTACAGCCTAGGACTTAATCGACTTTATGAAGTTTCCTATTTGTTCAACTCCATCAAACGTAGACGGCAGGCTTCCATCCTCGGTCACTATTCCAGAGAATATGATTCGTTCAAATTTATCTAAAGCATCGGCATCTTGGCTTTTTATCTCGCTAGCATACCCAGAATAACTTTGAATGAACCTGCATAATGTTTTCCTAAGGTCTATTTGCAATAATTGTGATTTAACAGACTTGTAATTAAAAAGAAGAACTCTAAAATAATAAATAGAGATCGCAACTAAAGAAAGCGTTGGAAAAATAGATACCAATAAACCATCTCTAATGGTAGATATGTTATCGATATTCTTATATATGAGTACAAATTCAGCAACTATCGGTAAGATAATTATCACAGACAACAATTTAAGCCAAAATAGAATCCCGTCTCGCTCATTTTTCTTTTCATTTGCTAAATCATCAAAGCCTTGATATAAACCAACAAAGTTAAACGCATTCTCGTACTTAGATAGAGACGCCTCTATATTTTTTACTCTACTCTCCCTCTCACTTAAGTTTCTATCCCATTCTTCTTTAAGATTTTTAGCTTTTTCTGAAACAGCATCGAAATTTTTTAAACTTTCAATTCCCTCACTGTTTGCAATCTCCTTGAAAATACTAATAGGCATGTCACGGATCGCAAACTCAATCTGTTCCTTGGCTGTAACTTCAAATAAGTTTACATTGTCAAAGACGAAGCGCCTTGCGGCTTCGAACTCCATTGCCAGGTCATTTTTGGTTGAGAGATACAACTCGAAAAGGAATCTAAAACACATCGAGCAAATATCATCCAATCGATCTTTCGTTAGATCTTTTTCATCAGCAAGCCTATTAATGAATTGATCGCCGATCCACTTTATATTTATCTGGCAGAACGTATTCCATTCATTAGGTCTTTTTTCCATAGCATTAACAATTAGGCGGATAAGACTATTCCGCTGTTTATCGAAGTCATCAGAAGGAACTAAGCCATCAATTTTTTGCCTAAATTTAGCAAGTACAGCTTTACTCTGGTTTGTATCAAATAATTCCATCATAAATATCGCTACCCACGAAATATGAAAAATAAATTGTCATTTAGCCATCCTCTATCCTACGCAGGGTTCTATTCAAGATCTAGCTGTAGATAGAATAACTATTTGAAGCGTGCCAATAATCATATTCTATCCATAAAAAATGCCGACCATCAGGTCGGCATTTTCAATTAGAGATAACAGGCTAAAGAACTTACCAGCCGGTCACTTCACGCAGGGCCTTGCCGATATCGGCCAAGGAGCGCACGGTTTTCACGCCGGCATCTTCCAGTGCGGCAAATTTCTCGGCCGCGGTGCCTTTACCACCGGCGATGATGGCGCCCGCATGACCCATGCGCTTGCCAGCCGGGGCGGTGACGCCCGCGATGTAGGAGACCACCGGCTTGGTGACGTGAGCCTTGATGTAGGCCGCCGCGTCTTCCTCGGCGTTGCCGCCGATCTCGCCGATCATCACGATGGCTTCGGTCTGCGGGTCGTTCTGGAACATCTCCAGAATGTCGATGAAGTTGGAACCCGGAATGGGGTCGCCACCGATACCGACGCAGGTGGACTGGCCGAAGCCCTCGTCCGTGGTCTGCTTGACCGCTTCGTAGGTCAGGGTGCCGGAGCGGGAGACGATGCCCACCTTGCCCGGCTTGTGGATGTGGCCCGGCATGATGCCAATCTTGCACTCACCCGGGGTGATGACACCCGGGCAGTTGGGGCCGATCATGCGCACGCCGGTTTCCTGCAGCTTCACCTTGACGTCCAGCATGTCCAGGGTCGGGATGCCTTCGGTGATGGTGACGATGAGCTTGATACCGGCATCGATGGCTTCCAGGATGGCGTCCTTGCAGAACGGGGCCGGGACATAGATGACGGAGGCAGTGGCGCCGGTGGCTTCCACGGCGTCACGGACGGTGTTGAACACCGGCAGGCCCAGGTGAGTGGTGCCGCCCTTGCCCGGGGACACGCCGCCGACCATCTGGGTACCGTAGGCAATGGCCTGTTCGGAGTGGAAGGTACCCTGACCGCCGGTAAAGCCCTGGCAGATCACCTTGGTGTCTTTGTTGATCAGAACGCTCATTATTTGGCCTCCGCTGCTTTTACCACTTGCTGAGCTGCGTCAGTCAGACTCGTTGCGGCGATGATATTGAGGCCGCTGTCGGCCAGTTTACGGGCACCCAGTTCGGCATTGTTGCCTTCCAGACGCACCACCACGGGCACTTTCACCCCCACTTCCTTCACGGCACCGATGATGCCTTCCGCGATCATGTCGCAGCGCACGATGCCACCGAAGATGTTGACCAGCACGGCTTGTACCTTGCTGTCGGAGAGGATGATCTTGAAGGCCTCGGTCACGCGCTCCTTGGTGGCGCCGCCGCCGACGTCCAGGAAGTTGGCCGGGGAACCGCCGTGCAGGTTGACGATGTCCATGGTACCCATGGCCAGGCCCGCGCCGTTGACCATGCAGCCGATGTTGCCATCGAGGGCCACATAGTTCAGCTCCCACTGGGCGGCGTGCGCTTCGCGGGGGTCATCCTGGGACGGGTCGTGCATCTCGCGCAGTTTGGGCTGGCGATACAGGGCGTTGGCGTCGATGTTGATCTTGCCGTCCAGGCAGTGCAGGTTGCCCTTGTCGGTGATGACCAGGGGGTTGATCTCCAGCAGGGCGAAATCGCAGTCCAGGAACATCTGGCCCAGGCCCATGAAGATCTTGGTGAACTGCTTGATCTGATCGCCGACCAGACCCAGCTTGAAGGCCAGCTCGCGGGCCTGGTAGGGCTGCGGGCCTACCAGGGGATCGATGGCAGCCTTGTGAATGAGTTCCGGGGTTTCGTGGGCGACTTTCTCAATCTCCACGCCACCTTCGGTGGAAGCCATGAAGACCACGCGGCGGCTGCCACGGTCGACCACGGCGCCCAGGTACAGTTCCTTGGCGATGTCGGTGCAGGACTCCACCAGGATCTTGGTAACCGGCTGACCGTTGGCGTCAGTCTGATAGGTCACCAGGTTCTTGCCGAGCCAGTTCTGGGCGAAGGCGCGGATCTCGTCCTTGCTCTTGGCCAGCTTGACGCCGCCCGCCTTGCCGCGGCCACCGGCGTGGACCTGGCACTTGACGACCCAGGTGTTGCCGCCAATCTTGTCGGCCGCTTCGGCCGCTTCCTGCGGGGTGGCACAGGCATAACCTTCGGAGACCGGCAGGCCATACTCGGCAAACAGCTGTTTTGCCTGATATTCATGCAGATTCATAGATGCTCTATCCGTGTTGTAGGTATTTCCGTCCGGGGCTCGTGTTTCTCAATCCCCTGTGAATGGGGGCCTGGGCGGCCCCTCGTTATCTTTCAGTCACGCTTGCTCAGACATCCAGCAGCAGACGGGTCGGGTCTTCCAGCAGCTCCTTGATGGAGACCAGGAAGCCCACGGACTCGCGGCCGTCGATGATGCGGTGATCGTAGGAGAGTGCCAGGTACATCATCGGCAGGATCTCGACCTTGCCGTCGACGGCCATGGGGCGGTCCTGGATCTTGTGCATACCCAGAATGGCGCTCTGAGGCGGGTTGATGATGGGGGTGGACATCAGGGAGCCGAACACGCCACCGTTGGTGATGGTGAAGTTGCCGCCAGTCAGTTCATCCACGGTCAGCTTGCCGTCACGGCCCTTGCCCGCCAGATCCTTGATGGCCTTCTCGATGTCCGCCAGGCTCATGTTGTCGCAGTCGCGCAGCACCGGGGTCACCAGACCACGGGGGGTGGAGACGGCGATGCTGACGTCGAAGTAGTTGTGGTAGACGATATCGTCACCGTCCAGCGCCGCGTTCACTTCCGGGTAGCGCTTGAGGGATTCGACCACGGCCTTCACATAGAAGGACATGAAGCCGAGCTTGATGCCGTGCTTCTTCTCGAAGATCTCGCCGTACTGCTTGCGCAGCTTCATGATGGGCGCCATGTTGATCTCGTTGAAAGTGGTCAGCATGGCGGTGGTGTTCTTGGCCTCCAGCAGACGCTCGGCGATGCGCTTGCGCAGACGGGTCATGGGCACGCGCTTCTCGGTGCGACCGGCCAGCGGCGCGACCGGTGCGGCAGCCACGGGAGCGGCAGCAGTCGGCGCAGCCACGGGAGCCTTGCCCAGATTCTTGATGAAGGCTTCCACGTCTTCCTTGGTGACACGGCCCCCCTTGCCGGTGCCGGTCAGCTTGGCGACGTCGATGTCGTGCTCGGCCACCATGCGGCGCACGGAAGGGCTAAGGCCATCGGCAGCGTCGTCGGCCACGGCTTCCACCGGCTTCTCGCTGGTCGCTTCACCGGCAACGGGGGCCGGCTTGAGCATGGCGATCAGCTGGCGGGAGAGCACGGTCGCCCCTTCGCTCTGCAGGATGTCGCCCAGTACGCCGGCTTCCGGCGCGGGCACTTCCAGCACGACTTTATCGGTTTCGATGTCAACCAGCACTTCGTCACGGGCAACCAGATCACCCGGTTTCTTGTGCCAGGTCGCGATGGTGGCATCCGCCACTGATTCCGGCAGGTCCGGTACCTTGATCTCGATAGTCATGTAATCAGTTCCTTGTTACTTCTTGGCCAGCAGGCTTGTTCCAGGTCAGAGAGGGTCCCGACACGGGCCCTCTCATCCACAACTCGTTATTCCAGGGTAAGGGCGTCTTCCACCAGGGCTTTTTGCTGCTTGGCGTGGACGGACATGTAACCGACGGCCGGTGAGGCCGAGGCCGGGCGACCGGCATAACGCAGACGGGCATGGCTTGGCAGCACGCTGTCGTAGTGATGACGGGTGCTGTACCAGGCGCCCTGGTTCTGCGGCTCTTCCTGACACCAGACGAAGTCGGTGACATGGCTGTAATCGGCCAGGATGGCGCGCACTTCCTCTTCCGGGAAGGGGTAGAGCTGCTCGATCCGTACCAGGGCCACGTCCTGCTGCTCGGCCTTGCGACGGGCATCGAGCAGGTCGTAGTAAACCTTGCCGGAGCAGAAGACCACGCGCTTGACGCCTTTGGGATCCAGCGCATCGATTTCGCCGATGGCGTTCTGGAAGGTGCCCTCTGCCAGCTCTTCGAGCTTGCTCACCGCCAGCGGGTGGCGCAGCAGGGATTTGGGCGTCATCACGATGAGCGGACGGCGCATGGGGCGCACCACCTGGCGACGCAGCATGTGGAACACCTGCGCCGGGGTGGAGGGCACGCACACCTGCATGTTGTGCTGGGCGCACATCTGCAGGTAACGCTCCAGACGGGCAGAGGAGTGCTCCGGGCCCTGGCCCTCGTAACCGTGGGGCAGCAGCATGGTCAGGCCGCACATCCGGCCCCACTTCTGCTCGCCGGAGGAGAGGAACTGGTCCACCACCACCTGGGCGCAGTTGGCGAAGTCACCGAACTGGGCTTCCCAGATGGTGAGACCGGCCGGCTCCGCGCTGGCGTAGCCATATTCAAACGCCAGTACCGCGTTCTCGGTCAGCACGGAGTCGTACACCTCGAACGGGCCCTGCTCGTCGTGCAGGTTGCACAGCGGGGTGTAGGTGCTGGCATCGGTCTGGCTGTGCAGCACGGCGTGGCGATGGAAGAAGGTACCGCGGCCGGAGTCTTCCCCGGTAAAGCGAATGCGGGATCCCTTGTCCACCAGGGTGGCGTAGGCCAGGGTCTCGGCAAAGCCCCAGTCCACCAGCTTCTCACCGGCGGCCATCAGGCGACGGTCTTCGTAGATCTTCTCGACCTGGCGTTGCAGCACATGGGTCGCCGGGTACTGGCTGATACGCTCGCCCAGGGCCTTCAGATGATCCATGGGCACAGTGCTGTCATAGGCCATGGCCCAGTCGTGACCCAGATAAGGGGTCCAGTCCACGGAGTGCAGCTCCATGGGGCGCCATTCCTTGCTCACCCGCTCGCCCCGATCCAGGGTATCGCGATAGTCGTTGACTAGCGTGGTGGCCAGCTCCGGCGCGATGGCTCCTTCGGCGATCAGCTGATCGGCGTAGATCTTGCGCGGGGTCGGGTGCTGCTTGATCTTCTGGTACATCAGGGGCTGGGTCGCGCTCGGCTCGTCAGCCTCGTTGTGGCCGTGACGACGGTAGCAGACCAGCTCGATCACCACATCGCGCTTGAAGGTGTTGCGGTAATCCAGGGCGATCTGGGTCACCAGCACCACGGCTTCCGGGTCATCCCCGTTGACGTGCAGCACAGGGGCCTGCACCGCCTTGGCGATGTCGGTGCAATATTCGGTGGAGCGCAGGTCACGGATATAGGAGGTGGTGAAGCCCACCTGGTTGTTGATGACGATGCGCACCGTGCCGCCCACGCCATAGGCTCGGGTCTGGGACATGTTGAAGGTCTCGGCAACGACCCCCTGCCCCGCGATGGCGGAGTCACCGTGGATGGTGATGGGCAGGACGCTGGAGCCGTCCTTGTCACCGCGACGGTCCATACGGGCACGCACGGAGCCGATGACCACGGGGTTGACGATCTCGAGGTGCGACGGGTTGAAGGCGAGCGCCAGGTGGACGTTGCCGCCCGGGGTGGCGAAGTCGGAGGAGAAGCCCATGTGGTACTTCACGTCCCCTGTTCCCCAGGATTCGCCGTGCTTGCCGGCGAACTCGTCGAACAGGTCCTGGGCGCGCTTGCCCAGCACGTTGATGAGCACGTTGAGGCGACCGCGGTGGGCCATGCCGATGACGGCTTCCTTGCAACCCTGCTCACCGGCGCGGCGAATAAGCTCTTTGAGCATGGGCACCATGGCATCGCCCCCTTCCAGGGAGAAACGCTTGGCCCCCGGGAACTTGGCACCCAGGTATTTTTCCAGCCCTTCGGCGGCGGTCAGGCTCTCGAGGAAGCGGGTCTTCTCTTCGAGGGTATAGTTGCCCTTCCCTTCGATGGATTCCAGCCTGTCTTGCAGCCAGCGCTTCTCCTCGGTGGAGGTGAGGTGCATGTAGTCGGCGCCGATGCTGCCGCAATAGGTCTTCTTGAGCGAGGCATACAGATCGGAGAGCACCATGGTCTCGCGACCGATGGCGTAGGAGCCCACATTGAAGGTGGCCTCCATGTCTGCACCTTGCAGATTGTGGAAGGCCGGGTCCAGCTCGGCGACCGGCTCGCGCTGCCACAGACCCAGGGGGTCCAGGTTGGCGTTCTGGTGACCGCGGAAACGGAAGGCGTTGATCAGTTGCAGTACGCGAACCTGTTTGGCATCCACCTGGGGATCGGAGACGGGAGCGCTGTAACGGGAGGAGTCCTTGGCCAGGCGGCGGAAATAGTCGCGAACCTGGGAGTGGGGTTGTTCTACTGCATGTCCGTTGACCTGGGGCAGCGACTGGAACAGGCTGCGCCATTCGTCGGCAACGGAGTCGGGGTTTTCCAGGAAGGATTCGTACAAATCCTCAATGTAGCTTGCATTCGCACCAGCCAGGTGAGATGACTCCAACCAGGCCTTCATCACGCCGTTATGCATTTCTATCCCTTGTACATCTTGTTCGCTGCACTGCAGCTTGTAGGGTCATAGCCATCCCGGGGCGGGATGGCTATCCAGAGGTCGGGCCCGGCGCAAGGCGCCCTGGCCCCGATACTACACGGCTCGGTTGAGCAACATCGACTTGATCTGACCGATGGCCTTGGTCGGGTTCAAGCCCTTGGGACAGACGTTCACGCAGTTCATGATGCCGTGGCAGCGGAACACGCTGAAGGCGTCATCCAGGTTGCCCAGTCGCTCACTGGCCGCAGTGTCGCGGCTGTCCGCCAGCCAGCGATAGGCGGCGAGCAGGCCGGCCGGACCGATGAACTTGTCCGGGTTCCACCAGAAGGAGGGGCAAGAGGTGGAGCAGCAGGCACAGAGTATGCACTCGTACAGGCCATCCAGCTTGGCGCGCTCTTCGGGGGATTGCAGGTGCTCACGCACGGGCGGCAGTTTTTCGTCGTTGATGAGGAAGGGTTTGACCTTCTCCCACTGGGTGTAGAACTGGGTCATGTCGATCACCAGATCCCGGATCACCGGCAGACCGGGCAAGGGCCGAATGACGACCTTGCTGCCCTTCTTCAAGAGATCGGAGAGCGGCGTGATGCAGGCCAGACCGTTCTTGCCATTCATGTTGAGACCGTCAGATCCACAGACCCCTTCGCGGCAGGAGCGGCGGAAGGCGAGCGTGGGATCCAGCTCCTTGAGCTGGATCAGTGCGTCAAGCACCATCATGTCGGAACCTTCAGGAATATCAAGACGATAATCCTTCATATACGGGACGTTATCAACGTCCGGATTGTATCTGTAGACAGAGAATGTGACGTTCATTGTGCTTGGCTCCGCAATCAGTAAGTCCGGACCTTGGGCGGGAACGCCTCACGGGTCTTGGGTGACATGTTGACAGCGCGACGGGTCATGGACTCGGTGTCCGGATGATAGAGGCTGTGGCACAGCCAGCTCTCATCGTCACGCTCCGGGAAGTCGAAGCGGCTGTGGGCGCCACGACTCTCGGTACGGAAGTTCGCCGCCACCGCGGTGGCATAGGCGGTCTCCATCAGGTTGTCCAGCTCCAGGCACTCGATGCGCTGGGTATTGAACTCCTTGGAGGTGTCGTCCAGACGGGCGTTCTTGAGACGCTCGCGGATGAGTTTCAGCTCGGCCAGCCCTTCTGCCATGGCATCCCCTTCCCGGAACACGGAGAAGTTGTTCTGCATGCAGCGCTGCAGATCCTTGCGGATCTGGGCCGGGTCTTCCCCGTCACGGTTGTTTTCCCAGCGGTTGAAGCGCTCCAGCGCCTTGGCGATATCGGCGTCGGTGGCTTCCACGCCGTGCTCCATCGAGCCAAGGGTCTCCACCAGGTGCATGCCGGCAGCACGACCGAACACCACCAGATCCAGCAGGGAGTTGCCGCCCAGACGGTTGGCACCGTGCACGGAGACGCAGGCGATCTCGCCCACCGCGAACAGACCGACCACCGGCACGTCGTTGCCATCCTTGTCCTGGGTCAGGCACTGGCCGTTCACGCTGGTCGGCACGCCGCCCATCATGTAGTGGCAGGTCGGGATGATGGGGATGGGCTCTTTGACCGGATCCACGTGGGCGAAGGTGCGAGAGAGCTCGCAGATGCCCGGCAGGCGGGATTCCAGCACCTCTTTGCCGAGGTGATCCAGCTTGAGCTTGATGTGCGGGCCCCAGGGACCGTCACAGCCACGGCCTTCGCGGATCTCGATCATGATGGAGCGGGCCACCACGTCGCGACCGGCCAGGTCCTTGGCATTTGGCGCATAACGCTCCATGAAGCGCTCGCCGTCCTTGTTCAGCAGGTAGCCGCCTTCACCACGGCAACCCTCGGTCACCAGTACCCCTGCCCCGGCAATACCGGTGGGGTGGAACTGCCAGAACTCCATGTCCTGCACGCCGACCCCGGCACGCAGCGCCATGCCGACGCCGTCACCGGTGTTGATGTGGGCGTTGGTGGTGGACTGGTAGATGCGACCGGCGCCGCCGGTGGCGAGCACGGTGGCCTTGGCCTTGAAGTAGACGACCTCGCCACTCTCCATGTCGATGGCGGTACAGCCGACGATATGGCCATCCTGGTTCTTCACCAGATCCAGGGCATACCACTCGGAGAAGACGGTGGTCTTGTTCTTGACGTTTTGTTGATACAGGGTGTGCAGCAGGGCGTGACCGGTACGGTCGGCTGCCGCCGCAGTGCGGGCAGCCTGCTCGCCGCCGAAGTTCTTGGACTGACCGCCGAACGGACGCTGGTAGACGGTACCGTTGTCAAAGCGGGAGAAAGGCAAGCCCATGTTCTCCAGCTCATAGATGGCCTCGGGGCCGGTCTTGCACATGTATTCGATGGCTTCCTGATCACCGATATAATCGGAGCCCTTGACGGTGTCATACATGTGCCACTGCCAGTTGTCGTCGTGGGCATTGCCCAGGGCGACCGTGATCCCGCCCTGGGCGGAGACCGTGTGGGAACGGGTCGGGAAAACCTTGGATAACAGGGCGCAGCTCTTGCCGGACTGGGCAATCTGCAGCGCGGCGCGCATGCCGGCGCCACCGGCACCGATCACGACCGCATCAAATTCACGAGTTGGAATAGTCACCTTACACACCCCACAGCACGACGAAACCAGTCATCACATAGACAAACAGCACCACCACCAGCACAAACTGCAGCGCACCGCGCAGTCCGACCGGCTTGATATAGTCGGTCAGCACCTGCCACAGACCGATCCAGGCGTGGATCAAGACGCATACGAGCGTCAGCAGGGTGAAGACCTTGGTGAAGGTGTTAGAGAAGAAGCCGGTCCACACCTCGTAGGTGATGTCGTTGAACGCGACAAAGCCAACCAGATAGAGGACGTAGCACGTCATGATGAGGGCGGTGGCGCGGATCAGGATGTAATCATGAACACCGCTGCGCCCGAAAGTTGCAGAATTGGTTACCATACCAGTACCCCCGCCAATACCGCCAAAACCGCGGTGATCACGAAGGCCACACGGGCACTCTGATTACCGGATTCCAGCTCTTCCCAATAGCCCATGTCCATGACCAGGTGCCGCAGACCGCCCACGATGTGGTAAGCCAGCGCGGTCAGGATCCCCCACAGCACGAACTTGACCAGGAAGTTGTCCATGATGGCAACGACCGATTCAAATCCTTCGGGAGAGGCGAGTGAAGTACCAAGCATCCACAGCAAGATGGCCAATGCCACAAAGGTGATGACCCCTGAGACACGATGCAAGATGGAAGCGATGGCGGTGACAGGAAAGCTGATCGTCTGTAGGTCGAGGTTTACAGGTCTCTGTTTGTTTTTCACGGCTTTGCCCACTCAGCTCCATTGAGCACGTTAGTTATTGTTTTCACACGCTTTGAGGGCGAGGATTGGCATTTGTTAGGTTTTTGTTACCAAAACAACTCAGGAAAGCCAAAAATAACATTTTCGATATCACATCTGGCTTTGCGAAAGCGTTTCAAACACCGACGACCATCACCCACGTGGCGCAGTATATCGGCGGCCTTAACCAATGACAATCAAATAGCTACACAGAAAATCCAAAACCGTAAACCAGATCTCACAACAGCTTTAACAAGTCATTAATGATCATCCAGCAAAATTGACAAAGACATGGTTCTCTGGTTCAAATAAGGCGCTCCAGCCGCCGTGGTACGGGTAAGAACCTTTGCCAGCGTCATAACAGTCGTAATAAAGTAGGGCTGGAACCAAATTATAAAAGAGCAAAGGAGACGTGCTATGGCTGATAAGATAGCCACCCTACATCTGCCCGGAAAAGAGCCGGTTGAACTGCCGATCCTCTCCGGTACCGTTGGACCCGATGTGATCGATGTCAGAAAGCTGGGCACGCAAGGATATTTCACCTTCGACCCCGGCTTCATGGCCACCGGTTCTTGCAAATCTTCCATCACCTACATCGATGGCGACCAGGGTGTCTTGCTGCACCGCGGTTACCCCATCGCCCAGTTGGCCACCCAGGCCAGCTACCTCGAAGTCTGCTACATCCTGCTGTACGGCGAGGCCCCCACCAAGACCCAATATGCGGAATTTGAACGTCTGGTCACCCGCCACACCATGGTGCACGAGCAGATCGCCTTCTTCTTCCGCGGCTTCCGCCGCGACGCCCACCCCATGGCCGTCATGTGCGGCGTGGTCAGCGCGCTGTCCGCCTTCTATCACGACGCCCTCGACATCAACAACGAGGAGCATCGCGAGATCTGTGCCTTCCGTCTGCTCTCCAAGATGCCGACCCTGGCCGCCATGTGTTACAAGTACTCCATCGGCCAGCCCTTCATGCAGCCGCGCAACGCCCTCTCCTATGCAGGCAACTTCCTGCACATGATGTTTGGCGTGCCGACCGAAGAGTACAAGGTCAACCCCATCGTCGAGCGCGCCATGGACCGCATCTTCACCCTGCATGCGGATCATGAGCAAAACGCCTCCACCTCCACCGTGCGTCTGGCCGGTTCTTCCGGTGCCAACCCGTTTGCCTGTATCGCTGCGGGGATCGCCTCCCTGTGGGGCCCGGCCCACGGTGGTGCCAACGAAGCCTGCCTCAAGATGCTCGAAGAGATTGGCTCCGTGGATCGCATTCCCGAGTACATCGCCAAGGCCAAGGACAAGAATGATCCGTTCCGTCTGATGGGCTTCGGTCACCGGGTTTACAAGAACCACGATCCCCGTGCCACCGTGATGCGCGAAACCTGCCACGAGGTACTGACCGAGCTGCAGATCAAGGATCCGCTGCTGGACGTGGCCATGGAGCTGGAACGCATCGCGCTGTCCGACCCCTACTTCATCGAGAAGAAGCTCTACCCGAACGTGGACTTCTACTCCGGCATCATCATGAAGGCCATCGGCATCCCCATGTCCATGTTCACCGTGATCTTCGCCATCTCCCGTACCATCGGCTGGATTGCCCACTGGAACGAGATGCACTCGGACCCGGATCAGAAGATCGGCCGTCCCCGTCAGCTCTACACCGGTCAGCCCCTGCGAGAGTTCGTGCCCCTCGACCAGCGCTGAGCCCGATCTGTCATGGTTTGTTACAAAGGCGGTCATTGACCGCCTTTTCTTTTGCAGGTTTAATCGCGCCCTTTTACGCCAAGGACACTCATCATGAAATCTCCCCTGCTCCTCAGCTCTGCCCTCCTGCTCAGCGCCTGCCAGAGCGCCCCGAGCACCGAAACCCTCTATATCCAGGACAAGCTGGCAGACTGCGTCGGTGTCGCCCCCATGAAGTGCATGCAGGTGCGCAGTCAGCCAGGCGAGAGCTGGAGCCTCTTCTATCAGCAGATCGAAGGCTTCACCTTCGAGCCGGGCTACCGCTACCAGCTGGAAGTGAGCAAGGAGCAACTTGCCGATGTGCCGGCCGATGCTTCTTCCCTGCGCTACCAGCTGGTCAAGATCGTGAGCAAGGAGCCGGTTCGCTGACGAGTCGCTGACAGGTGACCCGGTTTCGTTTGTGTGCTCTCTGGGGTATGCTGTCACCCCTTTTTGCCACGGTTTGAGTACGGACCCGACCCGCATCATGATCACGATCCGCACCATCCGCACGCCAGACTGGCCCGCCATCATGGCCATCCAGCACGAGTGTTATCACCAGTTCGAACCCGAGCCCCTCGAGGTGATGCAGAACAAAACCGAGCTGGCCCCCGCCTCCTGCTGGGTGGCCGAGCGTCAGGGCAAAGTGCTGGGTTACCTGCTCTGCCACCCCTGGCGTGCCCACCAGCCCCCGCCCCTCTCGGTGCAGATGAAGGCGCTGGCCGGTCACGACGAGTTCTATCTGCACGATCTCGCTGTCTCGAGCAAGGCACGCGGCCTGGGTGTCGGACAGCGAATGCTGGCAAGGGCGCTCACTTTCGCGAGCCATGCAGGATATCGCCATGCAGGCCTGGTGGCGGTTCAGGATGCCCCCGCCTTCTGGCGCAAGCAGGGGTTTGTGCCCGCCGACACCGGCAAATCGCTGGTGGAGTATGGTGACGGGGCAGTCTATATGCGGTTGCCCCTGGCTGACAGCGGTCCCAAACCGGGAACCATCAGCAGAGTTCAATAAAAAGAATTCAATAAAAAGAGTTCAATAAAAAAGGCGCCTTTCGGCGCCTTTTTCTATTTCGCGTTGCGCTCCCCACAGGGAGATCAAGCCTTGAACTTGCTGAACACCAGAGAGGCGTTGGTACCGCCAAAGCCGAAGCTGTTGGACATGACGGTATTGAGGTCGGCCGCTTCGTATTCACGCACGATGGGCAGGCCCACGGCTTTCTCGTCCAGGTTCTCGATGTTGATGCTGGGGGCGATGAAGCCGTGTTCCATCATCAGCAGGGAGTAGACGGCCTCGTGCACGCCGGCGGCGCCCAGGGCATGGCCGGTCATCGCCTTGGTGGCGGAGAGCTTGGGTGCATTGCTGCCAAACAGGGTCTGAATGGCTTCCAGCTCCTTGGTGTCACCAACCGGTGTAGAGGTACCGTGGGTGTTGATGTAGTCCACCTTGCCGACACCCTGCATCGCCATCTTCATGCAACGCACGGCGCCTTCACCGCTCGGGGCCACCATGTCGTAGCCGTCGGAGGTCGCACCGTAACCGGTGATTTCGGCGTAGATGTGGGCACCACGGGCCAGGGCGTGTTCCAGCTCCTCGACCACCAGGATGCCGCCGCCACCGGAGATGACGAAGCCGTCGCGGTCCGCATCATAGGTGCGGGACGCTTTTTCCGGGTTGTCGTTGTACTTGGTGGAGAGCGCGCCCATGGCGTCGAACTGGATGGTGGAAGACCAGTCCAGCTCCTCGCCGCCACCGGCAAAGATGATGTCCTGCTTGCCAAGCTGGATCAGTTCCAGGGCGTGACCGATGCAGTGAGCAGAGGTGGCGCAGGCGGAGCTGATGGTGTAGTTGACACCCTTGATCTTGAACGGGGTGGCAAGACAGGCGGAGGTGGTGGAGGACATGGTACGCGGCACCATGTAGGGACCCACCCGCTTGACGCCCTTTTCACGGGCGATATCGGCAGATTCGGAGGTGTTCTTGCCGGAGGCGCCGCCGGAACCGGTCACGATGCCGGTACGC
This sequence comes from Aeromonas sp. S19(2024), assembly GCF_041402625.1. Classification (NCBI taxonomy): domain Bacteria; kingdom Pseudomonadati; phylum Pseudomonadota; class Gammaproteobacteria; order Aeromonadales; family Aeromonadaceae; genus Aeromonas; species Aeromonas sp. S19(2024). Next base: position 113,854 of record NZ_JBGLQU010000003.1, on the reverse strand, counting down.
TCGTTGGAGACCATCTCTTCCGGCAGGCCGGCATCTTCGATGGCCTGCTGCATGGAGAGGTAGGCGTAGGCCGCGGCGTCACCCATGAAACGCATGACTTTACGGTCGATCAGTTCAGACGGATCGAGTTTGATGTTACCCCAGACACGGCTGCGCAGGTTGTACTGCTCGAACTGCTCGGAATAGGTGATGCCGGATTTGCCTGCTTTCAGGGAGGCCAGCACCTCTTCCTTGTTGTTGCCGATACTGGAGATGACGCCGATACCGGTGATCACTGCTCTTCTCATTAATTCATCTCGTCTGGAAAAACTGGCACCGAGTCTACCCGCTTTCGGCTGCCAAACTGGTCTGCTTTCACGTAGAATGCCCGCGATTTTGTGACGCGAGCCGAGGAAAACGTGAGTCAAACATCCTTACATCATGCCCGATTGGACTGGAACGAAGCGGGAACTCCAGTCTCCAGTGAGTTCGGGGATGTGTACTTTTCCAATGATAACGGTCTAAGTGAAACCCGCTACGTCTTTTTGCAGCAAAATCGACTGCCAGAGCGATTTTCGCACCACGATAGTGACAGTTTCGTGATTGGTGAAACAGGTTTCGGTACAGGACTTAACTTTCTGGCCACAATGGCCGTCTTTCTGGAACGGGCCCCCCTGTCCGGCAACGGATCCCGGCTGCACTTCATCAGCGTCGAGAAATACCCCCTTACCCAGGCCGATCTGCGCAAGGCCCTGGCCGCCTGGCCCGAGCTCGCCCCCTTGAGCCAGCCTCTCATCGACCAGTGGCCGTTGCCGGTCTCCGGCTGCCATCGCCTGCTCTTTGCCGATGGCCGCATCCGCCTCGATCTCTGGTTTGGCGACATCAAGGAGATGCTGCCTCAGGTGCCCCATCCGGCAACCGGTCTGGTGGACGCCTGGTATCTGGACGGTTTCTCCCCTGCCAAGAACCCAGAGATGTGGACCCAGGATCTCTTCGACGATCTCGCTCGCCTCGCCCGCCCCGATGCCACCCTCTCGACCTTTACCTGCGCCGGTTTCGTGCGACGGGGGCTGATTGCCGCCGGCTTTGCCATGAAAAAGGTGAAGGGCCACGGCAGCAAGCGGGAGATGCTGGCGGGTGTTCGGGAAGGCAAAGTGCCGCAGCAGAGCATCGCCCCCTGGTATGCCCGCCCCGCAGGGCGGGAGGGAGAGGTGCTCATCATCGGTGGCGGCATCGCTTCCGCCATGACGGCGCTCTCTCTGGTGGAGCGGGGTCGGCACGTCACCTTGCTGTGCGAAGACGGCGAACCGGCCAGCGGCGCTTCCGGCAATCGGCAAGGAGCCCTCTACCCCCTGCTCAACGGCGAGCACGATGCCCTGTCGCGCTTCTATTCGCTGGCCTTTGGCTTTGCCAGAAACCGGCTGCTGGCCCTGGCAAAGCGCCACCCCGTCGCCTTCTCTCTGTGTGGTGTCACCCAACTCGGCTACGACGACAAATCCGCCGCCAAGCTTGCCAAGATGAGCCAGGGCCCCTTCCCCCCCGAGCTGATGCACCCACTCTCGGCAGCGGAGGTGGAGCAGGTGGTCGGCCTGCCCTGCGATGCGGATGGCGTGAGCTATCCCCTGGGGGGCTGGCTCTGTCCGGCGGATCTCACCCGCGCCGCCATCAGGGAGGCGCAGGCCAGCGGGCGGCTGGAAGTGGTGTTCAATGCCGCTGTGACCCGCATTGCCGAGGAGGACGATGGCTGGCGGGTGGAGAGCCAGGATGGCCGAGCCTGGCAGGCGCCAAACCTGGTGGTGGCCGCCGGTCACAAGCTGCCCGCCCTGCTTCCCTTCGCGGAGTTGCCGCTCTATCCCGTGCGCGGTCAGGTGAGCCATGTGCCAACCACGGCTGGCTTGAGCCAGCTCAAGACCGTGCTCTGCTACGACGGCTACCTCACCCCGGCCCACAACGGCGCGCACTGCATCGGGGCCAGCTATGGCCGCAACCAGACCGACCTTGCCTACCGCGCCGACGAGCAGGAGCAGAACAGGGCGCGGCTGCAAGCCTGCCTGCCGGATCAAACCTGGCCGGCCGAGGTGGATGTGAGCGGCAACCAGGCGCGGGTGGGGGTGCGCTGCGCCAGCCGGGATCACCTGCCGGTCGCCGGGCCCGTCGCCCGGTTGGCGGCGCTGGCGGATCATGACGTCAACGCCCCCGCGGATCAGCAGAGCGCGCTGCCCCTGCACGCCGGCCTCTACGTGCTGGGGGCGCTCGGCTCCCGGGGGCTCTGCTCGGCGCCCCTGTGCGGCGAGCTGCTGGCCAGCGAGATCTGCGGCGATCCCCTGCCGCTGGCCGCCGATCTGCTGGAGGCGCTCCACCCCGCCCGCTACTGGGTGCGAAGGCTGCGCAGGGGCAAGCCACTGCGCGACTAGCCACCCAGGAGCCGGGGCTGCCGGCCTCCACGCTATTGGCGCACCAACAAAAAAACGGGCTCAATCAGCCCGTTTTTTTATGTTTCCCATGAGTGGCCATGGGCCTGTACACGTGTTATCAGCCAGCCCTGGGCCAGACGACCCCCAGCTTGCGCCCCTGATCGGTCTGGCTGGCCAGGGTGTCGAACCGCGCCCGGGTTGCCTCCAGCACCGCCTGCCCTGCCTGCCAGCCCTGATGCTCCAGGGTTGGGCAATCCCGGGTCACCGGCAACTGGGCGAGGCGCGTGCCAAGCTGGCTCACGCTCTCCAGCAGAATACCCTTGTGACGGCTCTCGTAGTCAAACATGGCGGCCACCAGCTTGTCCCACTTCTGGCGCTCCTTCGCGGGCGCACGGGCCTTGTCCATCCAGTTGGGCACCCTGACCTGGATGCGCGCACGAACGCTGGCCTGCTCCAGCTCGCAGCGTGTCGCCGTCGCCTTCGTCTGCAACTGCCAGGAGAGCTGATAACTGGCCTTGCCGATGTGCCCGTCCGCCTGGGTGGGCGACAAGGCGGTGATCTGGCGCATCACGGCCCCCACATCGGCCCCGGAGACCCGATAGAACTGGAAATCGACCTTGATATCGGGGGCGACCTTCACACCGGCATAGTGGGAAGGTACAGCACCGATTGAGGCGGCATAAATGAGGGCCGCCGTCACCCCTGTCTTGCTGAAGAGTCCCATCTGTCCGCGGCTTTGCTCCTTGTGAGTCCCGGCTTAATTTCAATTAATAATCAATGAATTAATAACCCGATTGGGAGATTACCCCTGATCCAGCCCCCTGTCATCCGCTCTTGGCACCCGCTTGCTGCAAACGTGCGAGTCATCACCCCGGCTCAGGCGGGGATTTGCAGTCGAGATCACAAGCTGCCATCGAATGGATGGTGAAATACTCCTTATTGGGTAATATCCGCAGTGTTTTTGTTGGCCGATGCCGGATAGTCCAGCGCAACCCTCTGGTGAGCCGTGGCAGGCCACCCCCTCATTTCAACTCTTGGGAAGGTTTTATGATAGAACTCCTGATCGGCACCCTGGTCACCCTGGCCGTGGGTCGCTACATCTTCAAGGGCTACTCCGCCACCGGGGTACTGCTCAGCGGCGGCCTGCTGCTGCTGGCGATCACCGCCCTGATGGGCAAGGCGGTGCTGCCGGCGAGCGTCCCCTCCACCGGCCACATGGCCACCGACATCTTCGAATTCGTGCGCTTCCTGCTGGTCGACAGGGGGGGTGGCCTCGGCATGCTCATCATGGTGCTGTGCGGCTTTGCCGGCTACATGAGCCACATCGGCGCCAACACCATACTGGTGAAGCTCGCGAGCAAACCCCTCGGTGTCATCAAGTCCCCCTACATCCTGCTGGTGGCCGCCTATCTGGTCGCCTGCGCCATGTCGTTGGCGGTGAGCTCCGCGACCGGCCTCGGGGTTCTGCTGATGGCCACCCTCTTCCCGCTGATGGTCAACATGGGGATCTCCCGTGGCGCGGCGGCGGCGGTGTGCGCCTCGCCGGCCGCCATCATCCTCTCACCCACCTCGGGGGACGTGGTGATGGCAGCCCAGGCCGCGAACATGGAGCTCATCGAGTTTGCCTTCAAGCTGACCCTGCCCATTTCCCTGGTGGCCATCGCAGCCATGGCGGTGACCCACTTCTTCTGGCAGCGTTATCTGGATCAGAAGGCCGGGGAGCACAACGCCGCGGTCGCCCCGAGCGATCTCGTCACCGACGCCCCCGGCTTCTACGCCATCCTGCCCTTCACCCCCATCATCGGTGTGCTGCTGTTTGACGGCAAACTGGGGCCCAAGCTCGACATCGTCACCATCATCGTCATCTGCCTGGTGCTGGCTGCCCTGCTGGAGCTGGTGCGCAAGCGCAACGGCCGCGAGCTGCTGGACGGGCTGCAGGTGTGCTGGCGCAACATGGCCGACGCCTTCGCCGGCGTGGTGATGCTGCTGGTGGGTGCCGGGGTCTTTGCCCAGGGTCTGATGGGGCTTGGTTTCATCGCCAACCTCCTGGATCTGGCCCAGAGCTTCGGTACCGGCGGCATCGTCATCATGCTGGTGCTGGTGGTCATCACCACCCTGGCGGCCTTCACCACGGGTTCCGGCAACGCCCCCTTCTACGCCTTCGTGGAGCTCATCCCCCATTTGGCCACCAGCCTCGGCGTCAACCCCGCCTATCTGGTGATCCCCATGCTGCAGGCATCCAACCTCGGCCGCACCATCTCGCCGGTCTCCGGGGTGGTGGTCGCCTGTGCGGGGATGGGCAATCTCTCTCCGTTCGAGGTGGTCAAACGTACCTCGCTGCCGGTGGCCGTCGGCCTGCTGGTAGTGATCCTCGCCACCCAGATCATGGTTCCCGCCTGACTCTTTACCGGCCCGGCTGCCGCCGGGCTGGTATCCCCCCCACCCCATGCAGTAGACTCGGTGCTCTTTTTTCCTAAGGAGGACCGAGCCTTGAGTATGACGGTTCAACTTGCCCACTTCAGCGACTGCCACTCCCATTTCGATGGCGCCCCCATGCGCTTCTCCCCCGATGGCGAGTCCGAATGGCGCACCCAGTGCGGCGGCTATGGCCGCATCCTGACCCGGCTCACCGCCCTGCGCCAACAGGCCGAGGCAGCCGGCCAGACCTGCCTGCTGCTGCATGGCGGCGATACCTTCCAGGGGTCACTTTACTTCAACCGTTTCAAAGGGCGGGCCAATGCGGACCTGCTGGCCCTCTTGCGACCGGATGCCATGGTGATCGGCAACCACGAATTCGATCTGGGCAACGGGCCGCTGGTGGAGTTTTTGCGCCAGCTCGATTTCCCGGTGCTCGCCGCCAACATCGACAACCGTCAGGAGCCCGCCGATGCCCCGCTGCGGCTGCAGGGACTGCCGCAGCTGTTTGACGCGAGCCGCCCCTGGCACAAGCGCGTCATCGACGACGTGCCCTTCGCCCTGCTCGGCATCACGCTGCCGCAGATGGCCGCCATCGCGAGCCCCGATCCCCACACCCGTTTCCACGGTATCGAAGAGACCTTGAGCCGCGCCCTCGAAGAGATCAAGGCCGCCGGCATCCAGCACATCATCCTGCTCAGCCACCTGGGTCTGGCGCAGGACAAGCGACTGGCGACCCGCTTCCCCGAGCTCAGCCTCATCGTCGGCGGGCACACCCACAGCCTGCTGGGGGATCTGGCGCCGCTCGGGCTCGACAGCGAAGGCAGCTATCCCCTCATGGTGAACGGGGTGGCCATCCTGCACGCCGCCCACAGCGCCCTCTGTCTCGGGGTGTGCGAACTCACCTTCGACGAGCAGGGACGCGTGTCCCAAAGCCGCGGCCAGCTGGAGTGGTTACCCTGGGATCCCTGGCCCTTTGCTTCCCCGCCTCCTGCGGGGCTGCACTTCTGCGAACCGGCCCCCGAGCTCGAGCTGCATCTGGCCCGGCGTTATCGCCCCGAGCTCGAGACCATGACCCGCCGCATCGTGACCCGCCTCGCCGGGCCACTGCACCATCAGCGGCTGCCCGATGCCACCCAGCCCGCCGGCAGCCAGGTCGCCCCCCTGGTAGCGAGCGCCATGCTGGCCAGTGCCCGCGAACAGGTGGGTCAGGTGGACTTTGCCCTGCACAATGCCGGGGGCGTGCGCTGCTCCCTCGAGCCCGGCCCCCTGACCGAAGCAGACGTTGCCGGACGCCTGCTGCCCTTTGCCATTCCCCTTACCCTCTACCAGGTGCACGGCCATGAACTGGCCGAGGCACTGGAGGGGGCCATCGACAACGCCACCAACAACGGGGTGACGGGCAATGGCAGCGGCAGCTTCCCCTACACCGCCGGGGTGCGCTTCTGCTATCAGGCCGACAGGCCCAAAAGGGAGAGGATCACTCGCCTGGAATGGGAAGCCAGCCCGGGTCAGTGGCTGCACGTCGAGCCGGATGCCATCTATCGCGGGGTCTCCAGTGCCTATACCGCCTCCGGCAAGGAGGGCTACACGGCCCTTGCCCGCACCCTGACCCAGCACAATCAGGAGCTCGGCATCACCCTCGCGGATGCCTTCCTGCGCTGGGCACGCCACCTGCCGGAACTCAGCCCTCTGCCGGCCCTGGTGGAGTATCACGGCCAGTGAATCTGACACCGGCCCATCCCGGGTCGGTGCCGCCTTTCCACCGCATAGGGGAATCCTGATCCGCTCCCAGGCGCAGGCCCCCCTACCATGCAACCTCAGGCTGTGACGCCCGACTGCGCCTGCCCTGTCTTGTGATGGGGCCTGCCAGTGCAGCCAGAGGCGTGAAGACGATACTTTTACGAATTATTTCAGGTGCCTACACTTCTTCCATTGCATCGTGCAGCCCGGCTCGGCAAGATAAGCCCGCTTTTTCAGTCTTTCCCGCAGGAACAGGTCACCCATGAATCATGCCATCCGCTTTACCCCGCACCGCCACAATCCCGGGATCAGGCCGTCGGTCATCTTGCTCACCGCCCTGATGGCTCTGCTGTTCTGTCTGCGCAATCCGTTGTTCCACGGCATGGCCCCGGGATTTGATGCCTCCCTGTTTGCGGTGATGGGCAAGATGTGGAGCGAGGGGGGCGTACTCTATCGGGACATGATCGACATCAAGGGTCCCATGATCTTCGCCCTCGATGCACTGGGCTATGGCCTTGGTGGCTTCTTCGGGATCTGGCTGCTGGAGTGGGTGCTCTGCTGGCTGGGCCTCATGGCGAGCTGGCAGGCTTTTTCGCAGCTCGGGCTCTCGGTGCGGGCGCGACTTGGCAGCATGCTGGCCCTGCTGGCGCTCTACAGCACTCGCTACTACTACGGCAACATGACCGAGGACTGGACATTCCATCTGGCCCTCATCGCCCAGTGGGCTTTCATCACCTTGCTGCTGGACAAGCGATTCAGCTGGGGACCGGCCCTGGTCGCCGCACTCACCTTCGCCATCGTGGCCTGGATGCGCACCAACAACGGCGCCTTCTGGGGGGCCTGGTATCTGGTGCTCTTCTGTCACTGGTGCCTGCGCGAGCAGTGGCGCTGCGCCTTTGCCCTGCTCTTTTCCAGCCTGCTTGGACTGGCTCTCGTCGGCGGCCCGCTCTATGCCTACTTCCAGCACCACGACGTGCTGGCAGAGTTCAAATACTACGCCTTCGGCATCTTCTTTGAAGGGAGCTACGGCAACGGTTTCTCTCCTGAGGTAGGCGCCGTCGGTCTGCTGCGCACCGGCCTCATCATGCTGCTGCCCGCCTTCCTCGTCCTGATGCTCGGGCGCCGCCAGGAGTGGTATCTCCCCGCGCTGTGCGCCACCCTGCTGGGGGTGCTGTTCACCCTGATCGCCAACTCGGTCTCCGGCCATGTGTTCGATCACTATGACGTGCTCTATCTGCAGCTTGGCCTGCTGCCGCTCGCCTGCCTGCTGGACAGAAGCGAGCAGCGATCCGATGCCCTGGGGCTGCTTTGCATCTCCCTGGTGGTGCTGACCGCCAGCTGGTTGCTGGCCCAGCAGCTCGGCTATGGCTGGAGCACCAAGGAGTGGTCTCTGGAGCGGGTGCGCGAGGTGCTCGGCAACAGCCTGCTGTGGGCCTTGCCCGTGCTCATTCTGGTCCCGCTCTGGCGCGCCTGGGACGTGCGAAGCGCCACCCCCTGGCTCGCCTCGCTGGCCATGCTGGCGCTGCTGGTCAACAACGCCTGGGAAGGCAATCTCAAGGGCAGGCCGTTCAATCCCCCCGCCCAGGTCAGGGTCGATCGTATCCTGGCCGAGACGGCGCCCACCGACAAGATCTGGGTCGATGGCATCCAGCCGCAATACTACCTCTGGACCGATCGCCAGCCGGCCTCCGCCTATCTGTTCTTTGCCAACGTCAACCCGCCCTACGATGTGCGCGAGCGGGTGCTGGCTGACATCCAGCGCCAACAACCCAAATTCATCATCGCCAAACCGGAGCGGGTGGCACAGGAGCTCAAGACTCCGACCTCCCCCTCCCACCTTGCCTTCTACCAGTATCTGGCAGCCCAGTATGAAGAGGTGGACCCGGGCCTGTACCGGCGCCGCTAATCAGGCACACAGAAGGGGCCATCCTGGTGATGGCCCCTTTTCGTTGTCGTCATAAAGAGGGGGGCCGACCATGTTCAAGGCGCTCCATCCTGACTACAATGGCGCTCTTTTTTGCGGCAGAGGGAAGAATCATGGCGGAGCTGACTTATCTGGGGGGCTATCCGGAGCCACTCAAGGCTCAGGTACAGCAGTTGATTGCGGCGGGCAAACTAGGCGAGATGCTGGCCAAACGCTACCCGCAAACCCACCTCGTCCAGAGCGACAAGGCGCTGCTCGCCTATACCATGGAGCTGAAGAACCGCTACCTGAAAAGCTCGGCGCCGCTTTCCAAGGTGATCTTCGACGGCAAGATCAACGTGATCAAGGATGCCCTGGGACTGCACACCTATGTCAGCCGGGTGCAAGGCAGCAAGCTCAAGGCCAAGAACGAGATCCGCATCGCCGCCCTGTTCAAGGAGGCCCATCCCGCCTTTCTCAAGATGATAGTGGTGCATGAGCTGGCCCACCTGAAGGAGAAGGATCACAACAAGGCTTTCTACCAGCTCTGCCAGCACATGGAACCGGACTATCATCAACTGGAGTTCGATCTCAGGCTCTGGCTCACCTGGCGTGATATCGAGCGTACCGACCGCTGATCCCCTTGCAAGGAGGCAAGATGCGCCCATGGCACACACCTGTCCAGCCCGTTCGCCATGGGCACTGGTTGCTCCCGGGGCTGGTGCTCTGGCTCTTCTCCCTGCCGCTGTCGGCCACCGAACGCTGGCAGCGTGATGACTACCTTGTCCAGAGCTTCATGGAAATCGCCATGAAACGGGAGTATGGCCATGAACAACAGGAGCACTTCTCCCGCTGGCCGGGCCCCGTGCGTCTCAAGCTCGTCAACGAATTCGGCGACAAGCCGCTGCAGGCCGAGGTCGTCAAGGTACAGACCCGTCACCTGAGCAGGATCACCGGTCACCCCATCGAGATTGTCAGCGACAACCCCAATCTCACCCTCATCATGACCCGGCACAAACAGATGGCGAGCTGGGCTGCGCGCACCATGCGCCAGGACGAGTCGGTGCGCATCGCCCTCAAGGAGGGGATCTGCCTGGCCAATTTCGCCACCAACGCTCGCTACGAGATCACCCGTGCCACCATCATCATTCCGGTGGATTACAGCCGGGCAAAGGGCCGTTTTCTGGATTGCGTGGTGGAAGAGCTGAGCCAGGTGATGGGGCTGCCCAACGACTCGGACAAGGTGTTCCCCTCCATCTTCAATGACAGCAGCATCGACAGCTTTCTGACCGGGCTCGATTACGTGTTGCTCAAGCTTGCCTACCACCCGGCATTGCAACCGGGGATGACGGCGGATGAGGTACGCGCGGCGCTCCCCACCGCCCTCAAGGCACTGCGTGCCAATGGCGACATCGCACAGGCCACCCAACGGGTGCAGGTCGACAGCCTCAAGCGTTGGGCGGGACTCTGAGCGCAGCCAGAGACATTACTCTTTCGCCTTTCGCCTTTCGCCTTTCGCCTTTCGCCTTTCGCCTTTCGCCTTCATGGTCATGCGCCTCCCCCATCAACGCAACACGCAGCCCATGGCTGCGTGTTTTGAAGAGCGGTTCGGCAAAGCCAGTACAGGGATCATCATCCGGCTGGAGACTCCTCCTCTCGGCCTGGCAGATCACGACGATGCTTGCTGCTGAGAGCTTATCTTCAGGCCTCCAGAGCCTCTTCTTCCGGCATCCAGCTATCGGCGTTTTCCCACACCTCCTGAACCATGGCTTCGGCCAGCTCCTTGTCTTCCTTGCTGGCGCGACTGACTGTCAGAGCCATGGCACTACCCGGTGCCACCCGCACATGCAGATCGGGAAAGCGCTCGCCCAGTTGCTTGAGCAGCTCCTGGCGCAAGGCCTCCATGGTCGAGGTGGGGATCAGGTGTTTTCTGTCGATGATGATTTCCAGGCGCATAGGGTACGTCTCCATGATAATTAACTGTATTTTTATACAGTAATTTTAAAAAGTAAAGATGGTGGCTGCACATAGGCCCTCACCGCTCACACCTTCTCGCTGACGATGTGCAGCCGAACGGCCCCGATTTTCCCCCATCGCTGTCATCATGGAAAAAACAGTTGATATTGATTCTCATCCATCGCATCATTTATGTCCTGTTATAACATAACAACAGAGGCAATCATGCGCCCCCATATTCACCCTGAATACCGCAAGGTTCTGTTCCACGATCTCGCCAGCAATACCTACTTTCTGATCGGCTCCACGCTGGCCACCGATCGCACCAGAGTGTGGGAAGATGGCAACACCTACCCCTATGTGACGCTGGATGTCTCCAGCGCGTCCCACCCCTTCTATACCGGCAAACAGAAGCAGGTCGGCAAGGAAGGTCAGGTCGCTCGCTTCGGCCAGCGATTCGGTCAGTTCTTCAGCAAAGGAAAAGAGAAACAATGAAAGTCCTCGCCTCCCTGAAATCCGCCAAGTCGCGTCACCCGGATTGCCAGATCGTACGTCGACGCGGCAAGCTGTTCGTCATCTGCAAGAGCAATCCCAGGTTCAAGGCTCGTCAGGGCTGATTGCGCATCCGCCCCTCATGGATAACAAAAGCCCTCGTCATGAGGGCTTTGTCATCTCTGGGCTCTGCTCACAGCGGGGTGGCGCACTTGCGGTATTCGGTGGGGCTGACCCCCACCCGCTTTCGGAATACCCGCGAAAAGTAGAGCTGATCGTCATAGCCCACCTGCTGGCCTATGGTGGCGACCGACAACGGCGTGGTCTGCAGCAGCAGCTTGGCCCGCATGATGCGCTGATCCTCGCGCCAGCGCACTATGCTCACCCCCACCTGCTCGCGAAACAGGTGCGCGAGGCGCGAGGGGGACAAGAACACCTGCTCCGCCAGCGCTTCCACCGAGATCTCGGCCGAGAGGGACTCGCTCAGGATCTGGCACGCCTCGTGGACCCGGTGATCGATGGCGGGATAGGCATTCTGGGACGATGCCTCGTAGCAGCGGATGAGCAACCGCTCCAAGAGGTTCATGGCCAGTTGCTCCGACATGGGCCGCAGCTGCTTGTGGGTCTCCTCGATGTCGAGGAAGAGGGTGTCGAATTCGGTGAGCAGCTGGTTGTCCGCTAGTTGCAGCCGCCCCACCTGCTCCGTCACCTGGGGCCACTTGAGCCAGTCAGCCCAATAGGCCCGCGGCCGGAAATAGACCCAGCGGTGATACCACTCCCGGGCATCCGGCGCCCGGCCGTAATGGTGCACCGCCGCTGGAGGAAAGAGCAGCAGGTCACCGGGCTCCACGGTGAAGGCCTTGTCCCCCTGAAAGATCTGCCCCTTGCCCTTGATGGTCAGATTGACGATGAACCCCTTCATGCCGTGGGGCCTGTCGATGGTGAAATCCAGCGCGCTCCCCTGCTCGATGGGAGTCATCCCCGAGACCAGGAAGACGTCGAAGGCGTAGCCAGGCAGCAGGGGATTGAGTTGTTTCGGCTTCTCTTTTTGCATCGAGGACATGGCGGAAAACAGGGTTTCAGTAAAAAAGTCGACATGGGCCATTGTAGAGATCCGGCGTAGGAACCCCCTAAGTTCGCAAGCTGTTCGTTGTGAAATTGTTGAACTGGCTCACAGCTTGCCGGGGAAAACACCGGGCCGGCGCGAGGCCGGCCCGGTGACGAGGAAAGACATCGCTCAGATACGGGCTTTGCGCACCTGCTTGTAGCGGTCGAACAGCACGGCGGCGAGCAGGATGAGGCCACGCACCACGTACTGGGCAAACGGGGAGATGTTGAGCAGGTTCATGGCGTTCTCCATCAGCCCCAGGATCAGCACCCCGGCGATGATGTAGGAGATCTTGCCGATCCCCCCCTTCATGGAGACCCCACCCAGCACGCAGGCGGAGATCACCACCAGCTCGAAGCCGATGGAGGTCATGGGCTGACCCGAGGTCATGCGGGATGCGAGGATGATGCCGGCGAGCGAGGCGATGAGCCCGGTCATGGTGAAGATGATGATCTTGGTGCGCACCACGTTGACCCCGGCCAGACGTGCGGCCTCCTCGTTACCCCCCATAGCCAGGGTATTGCGCCCGAAGGTGGTCTTGTTGAGCAGCAGCCCGAACAGCACGAAGCAGACAGCCGTCAGCCAGATGGGCGTCGGGATGCCGAGCAGGGCGGAGTTGCCAAGCTCGAAGAAGCCCTCCTCCACGATGCCCACCGCCTTGCCGTCGGAGATGATGTAGCCCACCCCGCGCGCCATCTGCATGGTGGCAAGGGTGGTGATGAGGGCGTTGATCTTGAATTTGGCCACGACGATGCCGTTGATGAGGCCAAAGACAAGGCCCACCGAGAGACCGGCCAGAATGCCGAGGGGGATGCTCTCGGTGGCGTTGATGCCCACCGCGCAGGCAACCCCGGAGCAGGCCACCACGGAGCCCACCGACATGTCGAACTCGCCGGAGGCGAGGCAGAACAGCATGCCGCAGGCCACCATGCCCGACATGGAGACGGCAAGCCCGAGCCCCCGCATGTTGATAAGGCTGGCGAAGTTGGGGACCAGCACGCAGGCGAGCAGGAACAGGATGGCGAAGATCACCAGCATGCCGTACTGATCCCAGATGCGGGTCAGTTGCAGGCGGGTACCGCTCGCCGCGGTGTCGTTGGCGGCTTGGCCGACCGAGGTCGTTGTTGTCATGGTATTTCTCCTGAAAATTCCGGGTGCTATCTCGTTGCGGTCAGCAGATCAACGGGCCGGCATGGCCAGATTGAGCGCCTTGACCTCGTTGGCCTCGTCGTGGGAAAGCTCTCCGGCGATCTCCCCCTCCCGCATGACCAGGATCCGATCCGCGATGCCCAGCACCTCCGGCAGCTCGCTCGAGACCACCATCACGGCGATGCCCACCTTGGCCAGATCGTAAATCACGTTGTAAATCTCGTTCTTCGCCCCGACGTCGATGCCCCGGGTCGGTTCATCGAGCAGGATCACTTTCATGTCTTCCGACAGCCAACGCCCCAGAATGGCCTTCTGCTGGTTGCCGCCGGAGAGGTTCATGATGGCCTGCTGGGGAGACGGGGTCTTGACCCGCATGTCGCGGATCCGCAGCCTCGCGTTCTCGTCTTCCCACTTCTGGTTGATCCAGAAGCCTCCCCACGCGTGGTGGCGGCGGGCGCTGATGTTGATGTTCTCCTGCACCGAATGGATGGGGATGATGCCGAGCGCCTTCCTGTCTTCGGTGCAGAGCATGATGCCGCTGCGAATGGCGTCGATGGGGCTCTGAATGACCACCTGTTTGCCAAACACCGATATCTCGCCCCCTCGAGGTGTCTCGGCGCCGAAGATAAGCTTCATCAGCTCGCTGCGCCCGGCCCCCACCAGCCCGAAGATGCCGAGGATCTCCCCTCTCTTTACCTCGAGCGACACCGGCGCCTTGAGGCCGGGCCCCATCAGGTGCTCCACCTTGAGGCCCGCCTCGCCTAGCGGCCTTGGGCTGTAGCCATAGATGTCGGTCAGCTCGCGCCCCACCATGGTCTTCACCAGCAGATCCCGGTCCACCTCGGCCATGGAAGCGAAGGTGCGCACGAACTGGCCATCCTTGAACACCGTGATGGCATCGCACAGGGCGAAGATCTCGTCCATGCGGTGGGAGACGTAGAGAATGACCTTGCCCTCGTCCCGCAACTGGCGGATGACCCGAAACAGCTGCTCAATCTCGCGGGACGACAGGCTGCTGGTCGGCTCGTCGAAGGCGATGACGCTGGCGTCCCGGGTCAGGGCCTTGGCGATCTCCACCATCTGCCACTGACCCAGGGACAGGTACTTGAGCGGCGTCTCGGGGGAGACGTCCATCCCGAGGCGCGCCAGCTGCCTGGCTGCATCCTGATAGAGCTTCTCCCGATCGATGACGCCGCGCCGGGTCGGCAACTGCCCCAGGTAGATGTTCTCCGCCACGCTCATTTCAGGGACCAGGTGCAGCTCCTGATAGATGATGGCAATCCCGCTCTCAAGGGCATCGACCGTGTTTTGGAACACTTTCTCCTGACCCGCCAGCTTCACCACCCCGCGGGTGGGCGCCTGAAAACCGCTCAGGATCTTGAGCAGGGTGGACTTGCCGGCCCCGTTCTCTCCCATCAGCGCGTGTACCGTGCCCTGCTGGCAGGCGAAGGAGACGTTCTGCAGCGCCTTGACGCCGGGAAACTCCTTGCTGATGCCGCAAAACTCCAGATATGGAACTTGATTCATGAGATGACTCCAGCCAGCCGGCACGGCGCACTCCGCCATGCCGGCATGGGTATCAAGGGATGGGGATCACAGCCCTTTCTTTTGCAGCTCGGCCTTGAAGTTGTCGCGGGTGATGAGTACCACGTCGGTCACCTCGGTGAACTTGGCAGGCTCGGCGCCGTTGACGACCCAGTCATGGAGCATCTGGATGCTCTTGTAGCCGTGTACGTCCGGGCTGGGCAGCAGGGAGCCGAGGAAGCCGGTGGCGCTGGACTTGGAGAGCTCGTTCACCGCATCCACCCCGTTGATGCCGATACCGATGACGTTCTCCGCCTTGAAGCCCTGCCCTTCGGTGGCGCGCACGCCGCCGAGCACCGTGTTGTCATTCATGCCGACGATGAGCCAGTTCTTGACCTCGGGGTGTTGCACCAGCATGGAGTTGGCGGCATCCAGCGCCCCCGGAATGTCATTGCTCTTGGTGGGCGCGCGGAAGATCTGGCCCTCGGGGAAACCGGCGGCCTTGAGCGCGCTCAAGGAGCCCTCGACCCGGCGACGGGCGGTGTCGAGCTCGTCGGCGGTGATGGCCAGCACCCCGGTCGCTTTCACGTCCCACTGGCGTTTTTGCATCTCCTTGTAGAGCTCCTGCCCCTGACGCTCGCCAATCTTGGTGGCGGCCATCATCACCAGCGGCACCTGCTCCATGGGCTGGCCCTTGGCGTTGACGAACTGGTCATCCACCGTGATGACCTTCAGATCCATGCTGTTGGCCTTGGCCATGATGGCGGCACCGAGTTTGGGATCCGGAGTACAGATGACGAAGCCCTTGGCGCCATTCGCCGCCAGGCTGTCGATGGCATTGAGGGTCTTCTCCCCGTCGGGGACGGCTATCTTGATCACCTCGAAGCCCAGATCCTGGCCCGCCTTGTCGGCGAAGTTCCACTCGGTCTGGAACCAGGGCTCCTCGGGCTGCTTGACCAGGTAACCCAGCTTCAGCGCTTCGGCCGAGAAAGCAGAATTTGCCATACCAAGGGCGAACCCCATCGCGATCATGCCTTTAACGATTTTGTTCATGCGAATGTCTCCAACGGTTCTATCAATCCATGTATCCACGCAGTGCTGCTCGTTGAGTCAATCAAGTCGCAGCCATATAAAAACATGCTTAAACAGGACTTTATTGTTGTTGCTGGTTGAGCGAACCAAGTTGTAATCGTTTTCACAATTAAAAATGGAGAGCAGGATCACGCCATGAGATTGCAGCCATTTCGTCTATATAATTAGCAACTTCGTCACATATTGAATTTTAGAGAGCCGTCACCCTGTCGCACTGACAGCGTTAAAATCCATATTTCCAGCAGCCAATGGCTAACCGCCCCTCCTGCCCATCTCCTATGGTTCCCCCCAGTCACCCCTCATTGATGGTCAGGAGCACTTATGTCTGAGCACATCGTCATCGGACTCGATTTCGGCAGCGACTCGGTCAGGGCACTCGCCGTGCGCTGCCAGGACGGCGCCGAGCTGGCGACCCATGTCGTCTATTACCCGCGCTGGCAGGCAGGCCACTACTGCCAACCGGTCAACAACCAGTTCCGCCACCACCCCCTCGACTATCTGGAGTCCATGGAGCAGGCAGTGGTGGCGGTGGTGAGCCAGCTCACGCCGAGTCAGCGTACCGCCGTGCGCGGCATCGGGGTGGACAGCACCGGCTCCACCCCCGCCCCCATCGACAGAGAGGGGCGCGTGCTGGCCCTGCGTCCGGAGTTTGCCGACAACCCCAACGCCATGTTCGTGCTGTGGAAGGATCACACCGCCATCGAGGAGGCGGAGGCCATCACCGCCCTGTGCCACGGCGGCCAGTTCCCCGACTACAGCCGCTACATCGGCGGCATTTACTCCTCCGAGTGGTTCTGGGCCAAGATCCTGCACGTCTCCCGAGCCGATGCCGCCGTGCGCGCCGCCGCCTGCAACTGGGTCGAGCTGTGTGACTGGGTACCCGCCGTCCTGAGCGGCACCCAGGCCCCGGCCACCCTCAAGCGCGGGCGCTGTGCCGCCGGCCACAAGTCCCTCTGGCACCCGAGCTGGGGCGGCCTGCCCCCCGCCGACTTCCTCAATGCCCTGGATCCCCTGCTGACGGAGGATCTCGACTTCCCCCTCTTTACCGACAGCTGGACCGCCGATCTCCCGGTCGGCACCCTGACCCCGGAGTGGGCGGAGCGGCTGCACCTCTCCTGCGAGGTGGTGATCGCCGGCGGCGCCTTTGACTGCCACATGGGGGCGGTGGGAGCCGGGGCCGGCAACAATGCCCTGGTGAAGGTGATCGGCACCTCCACCTGCGACATCCTGATCGCCGACGAAGCCACCATTGGTGATCGGGCCATTGCCGGGATCTGCGGCCAGGTGGATGGCAGCGTGGTGCCGGGCATGGTGGGGCTGGAGGCGGGACAGTCCGCGTTCGGTGACATCTATGCCTGGTATCAGCGCCAGCTCGGCTGGCCCCTTGACAGCCTCGCCGCCCAGTATCCGGAGCTTCGCACCGCCATCGAGCGCCACAAGCAGGCCCTGTTACCCAGCCTCGCCGCCGCCTGGGATCAGCAGCGCGACCTGGCGCACCTTCCGGTGGTGCTCGACTGGTTCAACGGCCGGCGCACCCCCTATGCCAACCAGCGCCTGCAGGGCACCCTCACGGGGATCAACCTCGGCACCGATGCCCCCGATCTCTTCGGCGCCCTGGTGGCCTCCACCGCCTTCGGCGCCCGCAGCATCATGGAGTGCATGACCAGTCAGCAGGTGCCGGTGGAGCAGGTGATCGCCCTTGGCGGCATCGCCCGCAAGTCCGCCACTGTGATGCAGACCTGCGCCGACGTGATGAACAGGCCTATCCAGGTGGTGGCCTCGGATCAGTGCTGCGCCCTGGGGGCGGCCATTTTTGCCGCCGTGGCGGCCGGGATCCATCCCGATGTGGCCAAGGCCCAGCGCCACATGGCGAGCGCCGTGGAGCGCACCCACCAGCCTGACCCTAAGCGGGTCGCCGAGTATGAACGCCTCTACCAGCGCTACCTCGCCTGGGGCGCCGCCGCCGAGCCGCTCTACAACCGGGGGGCACTGGCATGAACCTTCACACCCTCAAGGAGCAGGTGCTCGCCGCCAACCTGGATCTGCCGCACCACGGTCTGGTGACCTTCACCTGGGGCAACGTGAGCGGCATAGACCGGGAACAAGGTCTGGTGGTCATCAAGCCAAGCGGTGTCAGCTACGAGCGGATGCGGGCCGAGGACATGGTGGTGCTGGATCTAACGGGCAAGCAGGTGGAGGGGGACCTTCGCCCCTCCTCCGACACCGCCACCCACCTGGTGCTCTATCGCGCCTATCCGGAGCTTGGCGGCGTGGTCCACACCCACTCCACCCATGCCACCGCCTGGGCCCAGGCGGGGCGCCCCATCCCCATTTTCGGCACCACCCAGGCCGACTACTTCCACGGCGAGATCCCCTGCTCCCGCCTGCTCACCCCGGGCGAAGTGGAGGAGGACTACGAGGGGCTGACCGGTCATCTCATCGTCGAAACCCTCAAGCAGACCCCCATCCTCACCATGCCGGGGGTACTGGTGGCCAACCACGGCCCCTTCAGCTGGGGCAAGAGCGCCGAGGATGCAGTACACAACGCCGTGGTGCTGGAAGAGGTGGCCCGCATGGCCTGGCTCACCGGCCAGATCAACCCGGGGGCCCGCCCCCTGCCCGATTACCTGCTGGAGAAGCACTACCAGCGCAAGCATGGCAAACACGCCTATTACGGCCAGACAAAAGCCTAAAAGAGGACAAACTCATGGAATTGATGAAACAGCTGGAAGTGTGGTTCCTGGTCGGCAGCCAGCACCTGTATGGCGCCACCACATTGAAGCAGGTGGCCGATCACGCCCACACCATCGCCAGCCAGCTCAACGAGGGGGCGAACCTGCCCCTCAAGATAGTGCTCAAACCCACCGGTACCACCCTCGATGAAATCAGCGCGGTGGCCCGGGATGCCAACCACGACGAGCGCTGCGCCGGGCTCATGGTGTGGATGCACACCTTCTCCCCCGCCAAGATGTGGATCCCGGCGCTGAGCCAGTTGCAAAAGCCCCTGCTGCAGTTCCACACCCAGTTCAACCGGGATCTCCCCTGGAGCGAGATCGACATGGACTTCATGAACCTGAACCAGACCGCCCACGGCGGGCGCGAGTTCGGCTTCATGGGGGCCCGCCTGCGGCTGCCCCGCACCGTGGTGGTGGGTCACTGGCAGGATGAAGAGGCCAGACAGAAGATTGGCAACTGGATGCGCATCGCCGCCGCCATCCACGACAGCCGCCACCTCAAGATTGCCCGTTTTGGCGACAACATGCGCAACGTGGCGGTCACCGAGGGCGACAAGATTGAGGCCCAGATCCAGTTCGGCTATCAGGTGAACTACCACCCGGTCGGCGATCTGGTCAAGGTGATCGATGCCGTGCCCAAGAGCGACATCGAGGCGCTGCTGGCCGAATATGAGGCGACCTACACCCTGACCGAGGCGGTGCAGGCGGGTGGGGGGCTTCGTGCCTCACTGTATGAGGCGGCGCGCCAGGAGCTGGGGATGAAGAAGTTCCTCACCGACGGTGGTTTTGGCGCTTTCACCACCACCTTCGAAGATCTCTATGGTCTGCACCAGCTGCCGGGCCTCGCCTGCCAGCGCCTGATGGAGCAAGGCTTCGGTTTTGGGGCAGAAGGGGACTGGAAGACCGCGGCCCTCTTGCGCACCCTGAAAGTGATGGGTGCAGGCCTTGCGGGGGGCGCCTCCTTCATGGAGGACTACACCTACCATCTGGAAGCGGGCAACAACCTGGTGCTGGGAGCCCACATGCTGGAAGTCTGCCCCTCCATCGCCGCAGGCAAACCCGTGCTGGACGCCCAGCATTTAGGCATAGGCAAGAAGG
Organism: Aeromonas sp. S19(2024); assembly: GCF_041402625.1. Lineage (NCBI taxonomy): Bacteria > Pseudomonadati > Pseudomonadota > Gammaproteobacteria > Aeromonadales > Aeromonadaceae > Aeromonas > Aeromonas sp. S19(2024). Next base: position 94,246 of record NZ_JBGLQU010000003.1, on the reverse strand, counting down.
CCGATCCGGCCCGCCTGCTGTTCGCTGCCCCCGCCGGCAAGGCGGTCAACGCCAGCCTCATCGATCTCGGCAACCGCTTCCGCCTGGTGGTCAATCAGCTGGAGGTGGTGGACCTACCAGAGGCCATGCCGAAACTCCCGGTGGCGAGCGCCCTGTGGAAACCCCTGCCGGACCTGCAGACCAGTGCCGAGGCCTGGATCCTGGCGGGCGCCGCACACCACTCGGTGTTCACCCAGGCGGTGGACATCGAGCAGCTGCGCACCTTCGCCGACATCATGGGTATCGAGTTTGTGGTCATCGACGAGCATACCCGCATCCCCGCGCTCAAGGAGCAACTGCGCTGGAACGAGGTCTACTACAAGATCTGCCAGTGACCCTTTAATCGGCCAGCGGCCATCACCATGACAACAGCCCCGCCCGCGGGGCTGTTTCATTTCGCGTCCCCTCAGGGATGACCCTCCTCCCCCTCCAGCAGCCAGTGACAGACCCGCTGCACCCCGTGGCGCTGGCTGTCAGGCCGGGCGAGCAGGGCGTATTCGTGATCCGTCTCCAGCACGGGGGCGAAGGGAGCGACCAGGGCGCCGCTCTCCAGCTCCTCGGCCACTATGGTGGGATCCCCGAGAGAGAGGCCAAACCCCTGCAGCGCAGCATTCATCGCCAAGTCCAGGGTATCGAACAGCTGCCCCCCCTGGGGCTGCCAGGGGATGTCGAGGAAGGCGGCAAACCAGTTGCGCCAGTCCCGCCTATCGGCGCTGGCATGGATGAGGGGCAGCAGGGGCAGCTCGTTCAGGTCGCGCTCGAACAGATGATGCTTGGCAGCAAACGCCGGGGCGCAGACCGGGGTCAGCCGTTCCCGAAACAGGGGCTGGCTGTGGGGATAGCGCCCCAGGCAGGGCTGGTAGACGATGGCGAGATCGAAGGGCTCCCGGGAGAAGTCGATGCCATGGCTGTGGCTGCCACGCACCTCCACCGCCTCCCCCTCGAACGCCTGCAACCGCCGCAGCAGCCAGCGGCTGGCGCAGGAGGGCACCTTGATGCTGATCGCCTGTTCGTGGGGCAGGCTCTGCAAGGCGCTGAGCCCCTCCCCCATGCGGGCCAGCCCTTCGCGAACAAAAGGCAGCAGCCGCTCAGCGGCGGGGGTCAAGGTGAGACAACGGGTGCCGCGCACGAACAGCAGATGGCCCAGGCGCGCCTCCAGCTGGGCGATCTGCTTGCTCACCGCCCCCTGGCTCACGCACAGCTCATCGGCGGCCAGGGTAAAACTCAGGTGGCGGGCAGAACACTCGAAGACCTGCAGGCCATAGAGAGGCAACTGAGTACGCGGCTGGGTGGACAACATGACAAGCCTCCATGCTTGAGAAAAACTCATGCATACCATGCCGAATAATCCGTTGTCCGGCAAGCCTTGGGGGGGCTAAAAAGGGACCTCTTTCACACACGCAGGTGACGGCGCCATGTCCATCCCCCAGGTTTCCAGCAAACTGCCCCAGGTGGGCACCACCATCTTCACCGTGATCGGGGATCTGGCCGCCCGCCATCCCAGCATCAACCTCTCCCAGGGGGCGCCGAGCTTCCCCTGCGATCCCGAGCTCATCCGGGTGACCCACGAGGCCATGCTGGCCGGTGAAAACCAGTACGCCCCCATGACGGGGCTGCCTGCCCTGCGCGAACAACTGGCGGCCAAGATTGCAGCCAGCTACGGCTATCACTATGACGCGGGCGAGGAGATCACCATCACCGCCAGCGCCAGCGAAGCCCTGTTCTGCGCCATCACCGCCCTGGTTCACCCCGGCGACGAGGTGATCATGTTCGAGCCGGCGTTTGACAGCTACCGCCCCATGATCCAGTTGCAGGGAGCCACCCCTGTGGTGATCGCCCTCAAGGCGCCGGATTTCGCCATTCCCTGGGACGAGGTGGCCGCCCGCATCACCCCCCGCACCCGCATGATAGTGCTCAACACCCCCCACAACCCCACCGGCACCGTCTGGCAGGCAGGGGATCAGGAGCGCCTCGCCCGCCTGGTGCGCGGCACCGACATCCTGATCCTCTCGGACGAGGTGTACGAGCACGTGGTGTTCGACGGCGCCCTGCACCAGAGCGTCATCCGCTATCCGGAGCTGGTGGAGCGCTCCGTCGCCGTCTTCTCCTTCGGCAAGACCTTCCACGTCACCGGCTGGCGGGTGGGCTACTGTGTGGCTCCCCGTCCCCTGATGGAGGAGATCCGCAAGGTGCACCAGTTCGCCATGTTCGCCGCCGACACCCCCATGCAGTACGGCTTCGCCCACCTGTTGCAGCAACCGGCCCACTATCAGGGGCTGGCAGCCTTCTACCAGCGCAAGCGCGACCTGCTCGCCTCGGCCCTGGCTGGTTCGCGCCTGACCCTGCTCCCCTCGGCGGGCAGCTTCTTCATGCTGGCGAGCTACGAGCGGGTAAGCGACGAGCCCGACAGTCTCTTCGTGCAGCGGCTCATCCGCGATCACGGGGTCGCCACCATTCCGGTCTCCGCCTTCTATCACGACGGCACGGATCAAAGAGTCATCCGCCTCTCTTTCTCCAAGGATGACGACACCCTGCTGGCGGGCGCCGAGCGCCTGTGCGCCGTCTAGGGGGCACCATGGATTCATTGCGCGTTGCCGTCCTCCAGATGGTCTCTGGGGATGACCTTGACCACAACCTGACCCAGGCCGAGGCGCTACTGCGTCAGGCCGCGGCCGAGGGGGCAGAACTGGCCCTGCTGCCCGAATACTTCTACCTGATGCCGGTTGATGAGCGGGCGCGGGTGGCCCTGGCCGCCCCCGCTGGCGATCACCCCCTGCTGGCCTGGGTACAGAGGCTGGCCCGGGAGCTCGGCGTCTGGATCCTGGCCGGCACATTGCCGCTTGCCAGCCACGAGCCCGGCAAGATGCACAACAGCAGCCTGCTCATCGACCCCCAAGGACAGCTCGCAAGCCGCTACGACAAGCTGCACCTGTTTGGCTTTTGCACCGGGCAGGAGCAGTATGACGAGGCCGCGACCATGACCCCGGGCCGGGAGGTGGTGAGCCATCCCCTGCCCTGGGGCGTGCTGCGCCTCGGGATCTGCTACGACCTGCGCTTCCCGGAGCTGTTTCGCCTGGGGCCCGCCCCCGATTTCATCGCCCTGCCCGCGGCCTTCACCCACACCACCGGGCTCGCGCACTGGGCGCTGCTGCTGCGGGCCCGTGCGGTGGAAAACCTGGCCTTCGTGTTTGCCAGTGCCCAGGGGGGGCATCACCCCGGTGGGCGGCGCACCTTCGGCCACAGCATGATCATCGATCCCTGGGGCCGGATACTGGCCCAGGTAGAGGAGGGTCAGGGCCTGGCCATCGCCACCCTGGATCTGGCGGCACAGCGCACGGTGCGCAGCCAGTTGCCGGCCCTCACCCATCGCAAGATAGCCGTCGGCCCTTGAGGCCGGCACCCTTTAGCACGCTAGGAATGACACCACACTTCAAGGGACTGACCATGAAACTCAACACACTGATGATGCTGATGGCCCTGGCCACCGCCGGCCAGGCCGCCGCCAAACCCCTGGTGATCGCCACCGATGCCACCTATCCCCCCTTCGAGATGGTCGACAGCAACGGCCAGCTCGGCGGCTTCGAGGTCGATCTGGCCTATGCCCTGTGCGCGGCCATGAAGACCGAGTGCGAGGTGATCAACCAGCCCTGGGATGCCCTGCTGCCCGGCCTGCAGGTGCGCAAGTACGACGCCATCATGTCCTCCATGAACATCACCGACGAGCGGCGCCAGAAAGTGGACTTCAGCCAGGTCTACTACATGATGCAGAACCGCTTCGTGGGGCGCAGCGACAAGGCCGCCGACTTTGCAGACGATCCGGCCCACTTCAAGGGCAAGGTGATCGCGGTGCAGGAGGGCACCCCCCAGGACAACTTCGTCACCGCCCGCTATGGCGAGGTGGCCAAGATCAAGCGCTACGTCAATGCCCAGTCCCCCATGCTGGATCTGCAGTCCGGCCGCGCCGACTACACCTTCGGCAACATGGTGCAGTTGAAGGTGGGCTTCCTCGACAAGGAGATGGGCAAGCAGTTCGCCTTCGTCGGTCCCCAGTTCAACGGCACCCAGGACAAGATCCTGGGAGAAGGGGTGGCGGTGGCCCTTCGCAAACACGATGACAAGCTCAAGGCCCGCTTCGATGCCGCCATCGAGAGCGTCAAGGCCGACGGCACCTTCAACACCCTACTCAAGAAGTACCAGCTCGAAGATCTGCTCTGATCCCGGCATGCCGGCCCCCTGGACAGTTGCAAGGGGCCATGGCAACAGGGCGGCCATTGGCCGCCCTGTGTCGTTTTCCCGGCCTCTCGCCGTTATTGGGCCAGGCCCAGGTGCCCGGCAATCTGCTGGTACAGGGTCTGGTAGTTGTCGTCGAAGTGGTGGGATCCCGGCAGGGTCACCGTCGTCACGTTCGGCTGCTGCAAACGCGGGCAGAGTTTGACCGGGGAGTCATCCTCCGCCCCCTGCACGCAGAGCAGCGGCAGACTCTGGATGCGTGTCACCTCCGGCAGGGTGGGATAGCTGCCCCCCTTGCCGTGCACCACCATGTCGCTGACGTGGATCTCGAAGTCCGATGCGGTCGAGGGCGACAGCATCACGGCCCCCACCAGGCTATTGCGATAGGCCTGCGGCAGGCGATTGATGACGAAGGGCACTATCTCGGCGCCAAAGGAGAAGCCCACCAGCAGCCAGCGCTGGCGTCCCCAGCGGGACTGGTACTCGGTGAGGATGCGCACCAGATCCGCCGTCGCCTGATCCGGCGTCTTCTTCTTCCAGTAATAGGAAAGCGAGCTCCAGCCCACCACCGGCATGCCGTGGGCCTGCAACTGGGCGCTGAGCCCCTTGTCCAGCGCCGCCCAGCCGCCATCCCCGCTCATGAAGACCACCATGGGGGCAGACGAGGCTTGCGCCACCGGCAACTCCACCAGCCCCAGATCCGCACCGACCCGGCCCGGCTGGGCGGCCACCGCCGGCAAGGTGAACGAAGAGACGAAACAGCAAATCAACAGCAACAACATGGCTCTCATGGGCCAACTCCTATTTCTTCATGAGCCCGAAGGGGCCGCGACTGATGAGGGAGACGAGGTGAGTCAGGGTGCGGGGCAGCACCAGATGACCGGTACAGAGCAGGTAGCGGGGCTCCCACCTTGGGCCGAACTTCTCCTTGTAACGCCGCAATCCCTGGAAGTTGTAGAAACGGCTGCCTCGGGTGAACAGGGTGTTGCCAAGGCGGGCCCAGTAACCGCCGAGGGGGTTGTCGTTGAAGCCTGACATGGGGGCCATCCCCAGGTTGAAGCTGGCATACCCCTCCTGCTTGCCCCACAGCAGGAGCTCGACAAACAGGAAATCCATGACAGGCGCCGCCCCTGTGTCCAGGCTGTAGCGCATCAGATCGATGGAGAGGCTCTCCTTGTTGTCGCTGGTCCAGAGGTTGGCAAACCCGACGATCTGCCCCTCCCGCCGCACCAGCGCCATCGGGTTGAGGGTGAGGTAGGCAGGATCGAAACTGCCCACGGAGAAGCCCTTCTCCCTGCCCTGTTTGCTGTGCAGCCAGCTGTCGGAGATCCCCTTCAACTCGGGCAGCAGGGGGGCAATCTCACCGGGGGCCACCACCTCGAAGCGCAGCCCTTCCCGCTTGCCCTTGGCGTGACTCTGGCGCAGGTTGCGCAGGCGACTGCCGGCGAGATCGAAGCTCGGCAGATCCACGATGGCCTCCTCCCCCAGCTTGAAGGGGATGAGCCCGAGATCCAGATAGACAGGCAGATATCGGGCCGACACCTGGTAGAAGACCGGGCTGACGTCGTGCTCGTCACAGCGCTCGCGAAACTGCCAGAGCAGCTCCTCCACGAGGGAGGGCTGGCCGACGGGATCCCCCATCACTATCCAGCTGCTGCCCTCGGCCCCGTACATGAGGAAGGCCTCGCCGCTGGGGTGGAACAGCAGGGACTTGTCCCCAAGCTGGGCCAGGTAGCCGTGGCCTCCCCCTGCCCGCATCACCAGCCCATGGGCACGGGAGAGCGCCTCGGCATCCGGCTTGCCGGCGGCGAGGCGCAAGGGGGCCAGCAGATGGGCCACCCCGACCACCGCCAGCACGCCGATGACACTCCCCAGGGCGCGCAGGGCACGGGAGGCGGCCCCGGGCCCGTGGGCCGAGACGTGCAACCAGAGGGAGGGGTCGTACTCCACATGCCGATAGGAGAAGAGCAGCAACCACAAGGCCCCCAGCAGCACGGCCCCCACCGACATCAGCCAGGAAGGGGTGAACCGGGCGTGGAGCAGGGAGCCCTTGCGATAAAAGAGCGGGCGGCAGGGGGTGATGACGAGCAAGAAGCCCCCGAGCAGCAGGGCGGACTCCCAGTCAAACCCCTTGAACAGGGAGAACAGCATGCCAAGCCCCAGCAGCCACTGGGTGATCCTGAATGCCCCGTCATGGCGGCGGTAGAGGCTGTGGGCCAGCAACAGCAGCAACACGCCGCTGACGCTGCCGAGCACATGGGAGAGCTCCAGCAGGTGCAGGGGCAACACCTGCAGGAAGGCTTCGATGCGCCCCTTCATGGTGGGGATCATCCCGGAGCAGAGCAGCAGGGTGCCCGCCGCGAAGGTACCCATGCTCACCAGGGCGGGCACAAACTCCCGGGTCGCCATCATCACCCCCTGCAACCGGTGCAGGCGGACCCGCTGTTGCAGCAGTTCCTGACCTGCGAACAGCAGCAGGGCACAGAGGAAGGGCAGGAAGTAGTAGACGCAGCGGTAGATCAGCAGGGAGGCGAGCAGCTTGTCCACCGGCAGATAGTGGGTGAGCAGCAGGCTCATGCTCGCCTCGAAGACCCCGATGCCCCCCGGCACATGGGCCAGCACCCCGAGCAGGCTGGAGAGCACGAAGGCACTGAGCAGCACCGGATAGGGCACGCTGCCCGATGGCTGCAGCACATAGAGCACGGCGGCGGCGGCCATCCAGTCGAGCAGGGCGATGAGCAGTTGCAGCAGGCGGTATCTGATGCGCGGCAGGAACAGCGGGTGCCCGCGCCAGACCAGGGCTGTCCCCGGCCACACCAGATATGCCAGCACCGTCAGCAGGGCCAGGCCACCCGCCAGTTGCAACAACCCGGTCGCCCAGCGGGGCCAGTCCACCAGCAGGGCCGCCCCCTGCCCCAGCAGCAGGGCGCTGCCCCCCCAGCCCAGCAGACCGAGGAAGAAGGTGATGGAGCAAAAGAGGATTACCCTGGCCACCTCCCCGGTGCCAAGCCCCAGGGAGGAGTAGAGCCGGTAGCGTACCGAGGAGCCGGTGAGCAGCGCAAAGCCCAGGGTGTTGGAGAAGGTGTAGGCGATGAAGGAGGTCATCCCCACCTGCTGCCAGGGCAGGCGTTTTTCCAGCACCTTCAGGGCCAGCAGATCATAGCAGCAGAGGCAGCCATAGCTGAGCAGGGTGAGCAGCAGGGCGCCCCCCAACTGCGGCAAGGGTTGTGACCAGATGGCCTGGCGGATGTCGTGCCAGTGCCACAGGTGGGTCAAATGATAGAGGACGGTCAAGGCCGCCCCCAGCAGCAGCAGGCTGCACAGGGGGCCTATCCAGATCAACAGCTGACGCCGCATTCAAGATTCCTGTCAAAAAGCGTGGAGAAAGAGAGCCTCCGAAAGCGGGCGGACAAGGCGCCCTCCCGGAGTGACTCCCCCACAGGCAGCGCGTGACGCCGCACGTTCACGGGGGCAATCCCATGATTTACCAGGCCCTGCCCGCTCGCCACTTTTCTTCTGTAACCTTATGTACAGGCAGACAAAACATCCCCGTCCGGGATAGAGGCAGGAGACGCCATGACACCCTCCCCCCTGATAAGACGCTTCCCCCAAAACGCCCTGGGGCGCGATCTGGCCGTCGGCGACATCCACGGCCACTTCGCCCTGTTGCAGCAGGCCCTCGACACCCTGGATTTTGATCCCGCCCGGGACCGTCTCTTCAGCGTCGGGGATCTGGCGGATCGCGGGCCCGAGTGCAGCGAGGTGATCCACTGGCTGGCCAGACCCTGGTTTCACCCGGTCTGCGGCAATCACGACGACTACGTCTGCCGTTACGAGAGCTGCGATCGGGAGAACTGGGTCCGAAACGGCGGCGGCTGGTTTCAGCACCTGACCCCTGCCGAGCAGGCGGCGTTCGCCGTCCACTACCGCAGCCTGCCCCTGGCCATCGAGGTGGCCACCACGGCCGGCCCCGTCGGGCTGCTTCACGCCGATTGCCCCTTCTCCTCCTGGCAGGGGCTGCTGGACCAACTCGATGCCGGGGTGAGCGGCGGACGGCTTCGGGCCATCAAGAACGTCTGCCTCTGGTCAAGGCGCCGTATCGAACGGCTGGACGAGGACGGGATCGCGGATCTCGCCGCCCTGGTGGTGGGCCACACTCCGGTGAGGGTGCCGGTGCGCCTTGGCAACGTCCACTACATCGACACCGGCGGCTGGTATCCCGAGGAGGTCGGCTACTTCACCCTGCTGGACCTCAATACCCTGACCCCTCACTTTCCCCTGCCCTGAGCCGGACCGATGGGATGACCAGGCTCAAGGACAACGCCCACTGCCCATTAAAGCGCCAGGCGAACGCCCCGGACTTCGCTCTGCCAGCGCGATGGTTTACCATGCAGGCAATTGCGGTGCATGGCACCCCCACCCAGGCGCCAGGCGCCGCCGTCATCGGATACTCCTTTCGAGCAACATGAGCACATCAGCGCACCCGGCCAGCGGGCCCACGTTCTATTTCCACGACTACGAGACCTTCGGCATCAGTCCGGCCAAAGACAGGCCGTCGCAGTTTGCGGGCATTCGCACCGATGCGGATTTCAACGTCATCGGCGAGCCGCTGGTGATTTACTGCAAGCCGCCGGCAGATTACCTGCCGGAGCCGGAAGCCTGCCTCATCACCGGCATCACGCCGCAAAAGGCGATGAAGGACGGCCTGTGCGAGGCGGACTTCATCCGCCAGATCCACGCAGAGTTCGCCACCCCGGGCACCTGCGTGCTCGGCTACAACAGCATCCGCTTCGATGACGAGGTGACCCGCTACACCCTCTATCGCAACTTCTATGACCCCTATGCCTACGCCTGGCAGAACGGCAACTCCCGCTGGGACATCCTCGACATGCTGCGGGCCTGCTACGCCCTGCGCCCGCAGGGGATAGAGTGGGCCTTCGATGAAGAGGGCAAGCCGAGCTTCAGGCTGGAGAAACTCACCGTGGCCAACGGCGTGGCCCACGCCAACGCCCACGATGCGCTCTCGGATGTGCTGGCCACCATCGAGATGGCCAGGCTGGTGAAAAAAGCCCAGCCCAAGCTCTTCGAGTACCTCTTTGATCTTCGCAACAAGAACAAGGTAAAGGCCCTCATCGACGTGGTGACCATGAAACCCCTGGTGCACGTCTCCGGCATGTTCTCCCCCTGGCAGGGGTGTGCGAGCTGGGTGTCGCCGCTCGCCTGGCACCCCACCAACCAGAACGCGGTGATCATGGTGGATCTGACCCGTGACCCGACTCCGCTCATCGAGCTCTCCTGCGAGGAGATCCGCGAGCGCCTCTACACCAAAAAAGAGGAGCTGGGGGATCTGGCCGGCATTCCGGTCAAACTGGTGCACATCAACAAGTGCCCGGTGCTGGCCCCGGCCGCCACCCTGACGCCGGAGCGGGCAGACGAGCTGGGCATCAATCGGGCACAGTGCCGCAAGAGCCTGGATCTGCTGCGGGCCCACCCCGAGGTGCGGGAAAAACTGGTGGAGGTGTTCAACCAGGAGTTTGCCGGCAGCACCGACGGCGACCCCGACACCCAGCTCTACGCCGGTTTCTTCGGCCACGGCGACAAGTCCACCATGGATCTGGTGCGCGCCACCCCGGCGGATCTGCTGGGGGAGCGGGAGTTTGCCTTCACGGATCCCCGTCTGCCCGAGATGCTGTTCCGTTACCGCGCCCGCAACTGGCCCCACACCTTGAGCGAAGCGGAGCAGAAGCGCTGGCGCCTGCACTGCAGCGACTACTTCAGCCGCCGCCTGCCGGATTATGTGCCGCGCCTGGAAGCCCTGGCGGAACAGAATCAGGGGAACGAACGGAACTTTGCGATTCTAAAGAGTCTCTATCACTACCTTGAAAATCTGTGAGATGTGAGCCGTTTCACAGTTAAAAACCGATGCGTTTCCCCGGCTCGCGACATAATGGGCAGGGAGCCCAAGCTCCTGATAGTGTGAATATTTAGATGCGCTGACGGCATGGATGCCGTGCTTTCGACTGTTGGGGAACTCTCGTTTTATGCGTTCAGCTCTGCCTGCTTTGACACTCGTCGCCTGTGCCCTGCTGCCCCAGGCCGCCCTCGCTGGCGCCCGGTTCGAGGTGCCAGACTACCTCTTGCGCCTGCCGGAGCAGACCTACCGGCTCATCGAGCGCAATTTCAGCACCCTCTACCAGCAGACCGACTTCACCCCGCAAATCACCAACAGCTATTTCAACCACTCGGATCTCTACCGCTTCGCCGGCATTCCCCTGGCCATCACGCCGCAAAACGGCTTCCAGATGGAGGTGTTCGGCCAGCTCTACAACAAGTCGTCCCAGATCTATGCCCAGATGAGCCAGGATCTCTCCCTCTATCGCACCCTGCGGGTGGACATGATGGGGGATCAGAGCGACGAAATCGCCATCGGCATGGGGCTCGGCATCCCCCTGACAACTCGCCTCACCGTCAAGGCGCTCGCCTCCAGCAACGAGATCCCGGGCTATGGCTCCGCCAATTACGCCATCGGGATGGAGTGGCACTTCTAGAGACCATTTCGCCACGTAAAAAAGGCTCCCGAGGGAGCCTTTTTGCAGTGCAACGCCATCAGGGGTAGCGGATCACCGCCCCCTGCCCCCCTTGCAGCACCAGGGTGCTCCCCAGGGGCGTCTCGTCCCAGAAGTCCGTGCCCCCCGGCGCCAACGGGAACTCGCAGGCGTGCTCCCCCCAGTTGAACAGGCAGAGCAGCTCGCCGCCCCCGGGCAGCGCCACCCGCCCGCGCTCGAATGCCATCCCCTCGAAGCGGGCCGCCGGGGTGCGCGCGGCGCACAGGGCCAGCAGCTTGCCAAGGCGCGCCCCTTGCGCCTCGTCCAGATCCTGTAATCTGTCCCCCGCCAGTACCATGCCACCGCTCGCCACCAGGGCGGCCAGGTGGAAGTCGTACTCGGCGCGGCTCCCGTGCTGGCCCGGAATATCCCGCAGGCAGACGCAGTCGGGGTCCAGCACCCAGAGCCGCTCGTGCTGCCAGGCGCGGCAGAAGGCTTCTCGCGCTATCTGGCGAAAACGGGGGCCCTGGCGCTCCACGTCATCGCTCACCCGCATGCCATGCACCAGGCCGAGGCTCGGCCACAGCGGCGCATTGCAGCCGAGCAGGAAGGCCCCCTCCCCGGCGCCGCGCAGGATGGCGGCCATGCCGCGCCGATAGGCCTCCACCCGGGTGGCGGCGGGGTCGTGGAAGCGACCACCGTGGATGGCCCCCCAGAAGTTGGCATCGAGCTTGAAGTAGTGAATGCCCCACTGGGTACGCAGGGTGCGAAATACCTGCTCCAGGTGCGTCTGCACCTCGGGGTGGGTGCCATCCAGCACGTACCAGGGGGTGCAGCGCCAGCCCCCGTAGGTGACCCGCTCCGAGGGGAGCGGCAGGCCATCCTCCCCTTTCACGAACCAGTCAGGGTGATCCTGGAACACTTGCGAGCCGGGCTCGGCGATAAAGGGGGCGACCCAGAGCGCAGGCTCGCAACCGGCGGCGCGGATCTCCCCTGCCAAGGCCGCCACCCCCTCCTCGAACTTGGCAGAAGGGGTGAGCCAGTCCCCCATCTTCCCCTGATAGCCATCGTCTATCTGCACGTAGCGCAGGGCCGGGAAACGCTCGGCCCGCACCGCCAGGTTCTCGCGAATGTCCGCCGCGCTCACGTTCGCGTAATAGTGATACCAGGAGCACCAGCCGCTCGGGCGCGTGGGCACCTCCCCCACCAGGGAGCCGTGCTCGGCGGCGATATGCTGCGCCAGCGTCGCGAGCAGGGCCTCCCTGTCCGGCCCCTCCAGGCAGATCAGCGCCTCGCTCTGCCAGTGCGCACCCGGCGCCAGGGTGCGCCCTTCGGTGTTCATCACGATCTCGAGGCGCCCGTCGGGATGGAGGCGAAACTCCCCGCCAAAGCGCTGGCAGCTCGCAAAGGCCAGCAGCAGCCAGCCCCCCTCCAGCGCCACCAGCAGCAGGTTGTGCACCGTGTGGTAGCCATGGTCGGCGGTGATGCGATAGACAGACGCATCGGGGCAGCGGCCCAGGTGCTCGGGGGCATTCCAGCGTCCCCCGGTCTGGGCCAGCATCTGGAACCCCTCCCCGTAGATGGCCGCGTCGGGCGCAAGTCCGAGATCCCCCTCAAACAGCCGCCAGTGGTGGACGGCCTCGGACTGCTTCCCGGTGTTGTCGAGCCTCACCCGGCAAAGCGGCCCCTCCCACTGGCGGGTTTGCAGCAGGGTGTCAGGGAGGGCGGGATCGGCGGGCAGTTGGCGCAACCGGGCCAGGAGAGAGGGGGTCGACATGGGAACTCCTTCTTGTGAATGGGGTTGAAGCCGGGCCATTGTATCCCCTGCGGGCCAGTTGACCCTGTTCCCTCCCCCCCGTGCCTGTTAAACTGCGACCTCGCTCACACTTGCCAAGATGAGGCCCCCGTGCTGCTGCAACGCACCCTGCGCTACCTTCGTGATTTTCTGGTCATCATCGCCTGTCTGCTGGCAGGCAAGGCCGTGGCGGCCATCCTGCCCTTCGCCTTCCCCGGCAGCATCATCGGCATGCTGCTGCTGTTCGTGCTGCTCTCCTTGCAGATCGTCCGCTTCTCCTGGGTCGAGCTGGGGGGCGGCCTGCTGCTGCGCCACATGGGGGTGCTGTTCGTGCCGGTGGCGGTGGGCCTGGTGGCCTGGCTCGAGCCCCTGCGCCAATCCTTCGGTCTCATCATGCTCTGCGTCGTGCTCGGCATCGTGCTCATCCTGGGCGCGGTCGGCCACCTCTATCAAAGGATGAACAAGCCATGATCCTCTGGTTCGCCCTGCCCCTCACCCTGGCCCTCTATTTCATGACCCGGGCCCTCTACCGCCGCCTGCCCTGGCCCGTCATCAATCCGGTGCTGATCCCCACCGCCGTCATCATCGGCCTGCTGCTCTGGCTCGATCTGCCTCTGGATCAGTACCAGCAGGGGGCCTCGCCCCTGACCGCCCTGCTGGAACCCGCCGTGGTGGCCCTGGCCCTGCCGCTTTACCAGCAGGCACGCCAGATCCGCGACAAGCTCACCCCCATCCTGGCCTGTACCCTCACCGCGGTGCTCATCTCGGTCTGCACCACCCTGGGGGTCGGCCACCTGATGGGGGCGGATCCGGCGCTGCTCGCCTCCATCGCCACCAAGTCCATCACCACGCCGCTCGCCATGAGCGTCAGCCAGTCCCTCGGCGGCATTCCCGCCATCGCCGCCGCCGTGGTGGTGGTGGTGGGGATCCTGGGGGCCCTGGCGGGCTATCCCCTGCTCAAGCTGATGCGGGTCACCGACCCCGAGGCCCAGGGGCTCGCCATGGGAGCCTGCGCCCACGCCATCGGCACCGCCGCCTCCGCCGAGCAGGGAGTGACCCAGGGCGCCTTCTCGTCGCTGGCCATGGTGGTGTGCGGTGTGCTGACCGCAGCCATCGCCCCCCTGCTGTTCGCCCTCTACCACTGGCTGACCTGATCCCCGTTGCCATGGCCGCCCCTGCGGCCATGGCCTCTGTGCCCTTTCACCGTTTCCATCCGATACCCTCGCCTCCCTGATGCCGGGAGCTGGCGCACAGATTGCGAAAGACAAACGTTTCCTTTACCATCCCCGCCCCTTTGCCCATCAAGGCGTGAGCGCGCTCACACAATTCGCCGCGCTTGCTCCCTACAATGGCCCCCCAATTGGCCTTTGAGGACACAGTATGCATCCCCGCTTTGCCAAGCCATTCGAGACCCTTTCCGCCCCGCTCCAGGCTGCCCTGCTGCCCATGCTGGGGGACGATTTCCAGGCCCGTTTCACCCCGGACCAGGTCGCGACCCTGAAAGCCGCCACCGGGCTGGATGACAGGGCCCTGCGTCTGGCCTTGCTGCCGCTGGCGGCCGCCTGCTCGGTGGCCCCCATCTCCAGGTTCTTCGTCGGCGCCATCGCCTGCGGCCTGAGCGGCACCTGGTACTTTGGCGCCAACATGGAGTTCGCGGGCCAGGGGCTGTTCCACTCGGTCCACGCCGAGCAGTCCGCCATCTCCAACGCCTGGCTGGGTGGCGAGACCGGGATCTCCGAGATCACCGTGAACTACACCCCTTGCGGCCACTGCCGCCAGTTCATGAACGAGCTGAGCACCGCCAAGACCCTGAAGGTCTCCCTGCCGGACGATCTCAGCGAGCTGCAATCCTTCCTGCCCCACTCCTTCGGCCCCGCCGATCTCGAGATCACCGATGCCCTGATGAGCCCCCAGGCCCACGACGAGCTGGTGCTCGAGAGCGACGATCCCCTGTGGCAGGCTGCGCTCGCCGCCGCCCGCCAGAGCTATGCCCCCTACAGCCAGGGCTATGCCGCGGTGGCGCTGCAGTTCGAGGACGGGCGCATCTTCTGCGGCCGCTATGCCGAGAACGCCGCCTTCAACCCGAGCCTGCCGCCGATGCAGATGGCCTGCGCCCACGCGGTGCTGGGTGGCGAGGATCTCGCCACCGTGCGCCGCGCCGTGCTGCTGGAGAGCAAGGATGGCCAGATCAGTCAGCGGGACTCCGCCCAGTCCACCCTGAAGGCGCTGGGCTCCGTCGAGCTTGAGTACAAAGCCGTCTGACCCCGGCATCCGCCAACGGGAAGGGGAGCTGCGGCTCCCCTTCTTGCTCTCTGCGGCTCTCATCCTGCCCCTCACCCCCTCTCTCTGCGCCTCTGGCGCCGTGCATCAGATGCCCCCCTGCCCCATGTGAGGGCGGCCTCCCTCCGATGACCTTATTGGCAGACCTCCTCTGCGGTGGCGGGAAGCCCAGGTTAAGGGGTCAATGCCTCCCCCCGCCCCTTGCGGCCCCCGTGTGTGACCCCAAGATGCATTTGCCAAGCCACTGGGATCCCGCCTCTCCATGGATTTTGCAAATACCTTTCCCGGCCGATTCCCTCGATGCGGGGCGGTATGGCGGCAGCGGGAAACGTCGGGGAAGGGCTCAATGCCCCGCCCCCGCCCCTGGCGGCCCCCGTGTGTGACCCCAAGATGCATTCGCCCAGCCACTGGGATCACCCCTCTCCATGGATTTTGCAAATACCTTTCCCTGCCGTTCCCTCGACGCGGGGCGGTATGGCGGCGGGAAACCTCGGGGAAGGGGTCAATGCCCCAGCCCCGCCCCCTGTCGGCTGCTTCCCCCTGAAATACAGCGGGGGAGCCACTGGCTCCCCCGCTGTCATTGATGTGGCCGATATGGCGGCACCGACCCCTGTCAGGACTCCCACAGGATGCGCTGGCTGCCGGACCAGCGCTCGCCGATGTCCGCGTATTTTTGTTCCAGCAGGTGGCGGCGGATCTTCATGGTGGGGGTCAGCACCCCGTTCTCGATGTTCCAGGGGTTCTTGACCACCAGGATGCCCCGCAGGCGAGCATGGGATTCCAGCTTGTCGTTGACCCGGTTGAGGGCAGCCTCCAGCTGGGTCTCCACCCCGGCCTTGTCCCCCTTCATGGCGCTCTCGGCGAGCTGCACCAGGGCGACCGGCTGCGGCATGCCGTAGCCGATGACGCAGAGCTGCTCGATGATGGGCTCCTGCCCGAGCATCCCCTCGATGGGCACCGGGGCCACGTACTTGCCCTTGGCGGTCTTGAAGACGTCCTTCATGCGGCCGGTGATGGTGAGGTAACCCTCCCGGTCCAGCTTGCCCATGTCACCGGTGTGCAGCCAGCCCTCGGCGTCGATGGCCTCTGCACTGTGCTCGGGATCCTTGTAGTAGCCCACCATCATGCCGTCGCAGCGACAGAGGATCTCCCCCTCGTCGGAGATCTTGATGGTCACCCCGGGCCCGGCCTTGCCGACGGTGCCTATCTTGTCCGCCCGGAACGGGTAGTTGAGGGTGGAGTAGGCGTGGTTCTCGGTCATCCCCCAGGCCTCGGTGATATGGATACCGATGCTGTGATACCACTCCAGCAGCGCCGGGGCCACCGGCGCCGAGCCGCAGCCCAGCACCCGCGCCTGATCCAGCCCCAGCCCCTTTTGCAGCTTGCTCTTGATGAGGCTGGAGACGAGAGGGATCTTGAGCAGCAGCGCCAGCTTTTTCTGGGGCAGCTTCTCGTGGATCTTGATGCGGAACATGGCCCAGAGCCGCGGCACCGAGATGAAGACGGTGGGACGGCAGCGCTTGACGTCCTCGATGAAGGTGTCGAGGGATTCGGGGAAGGCGATGGTGGCACCGCTGAACAGGCTGCCGCCGTAGATGTAGACCCGCTCGGTGATGTGGGCAAGGGGCAGGTAGGAGAAGCCGCGATCCTCGGCGGTGAGGGAGACCGCCTCCACCAGCTTCTCGCAGGACCAGGCATAGCGCTCCACGCTCAGCATGGCCCCCTTGGGCTTGCCGGTGCTGCCGGAGGTGTAGACCAGGCTCAGCAGGGCATCCGGCGCCTGCACCGGGCTGTCCGGGATGGGGTCGTATTGCGCCAGCAGATCGTCCCACTGGTGGGTGGCCGGCATGGTGTCGTAAGGCAGGGCGATACGCAGCAGATCCCCGGGCACCCCCGCCTCCTGGCTCTTCCAGTCGTCCAGCTTGCCGACGAAGATCGCCCTGGTTTCGCTGTGGCGCAGCACGTATTCGATGGTGTCGACGTTGGCGGTGGGGTAGATGGGCACGCTCACGTATCCCCCCATCTGCATCGCCAGATCGGCAATGAACCACTGGGCGCAGTTCTTGGAGAGCAGGGCCACCTTGTCACCGGGCACCAGGCCCAGGGCGCGCAGTGCCGTCACCATGCGCCGCGCCTCGTCGGCGACCTCACCCCAGGTGAAGTCGACGTATTCGCGGTGGATGGTCTGACGCAGATAGATTCGGTCGGGACACTGCCGCTCCCAGTGATAGAGCATCTCGAGCGGCAGTCTGGTGGCAATGCGTGAGGTGGAGGCCATGGTTTAATCCCTGAAACAAAAGGCGAGCCTCATTATTAACCTTTTGATAACACTCAGGGAAGCAGATTACTTAAACTTGTGTTTGAACTGCGAATGGGATCAAGCTTCCGCCTGGGCCTGCAGACGCTTCCACATCTCCTGCACCAGCACCTCGTCCTGCTCGGAGAGCTCACCCTGCAAGATGGCCTCGTTCAGGCTGCGCAGCACATAGCTCTTGACGTCCCGCACCAGGGTCTTGCCCTCCAGCTCGGCGCGCGCCACCGCAAGGGAGATGTGCCCCCGCAGATAGCCGCCCGCAAACAGCTCGTCTTCGCTGGCCGTGGCGACCATGGCGTCGATCAGTCCCAACAACTTGTGTTCAAAATCGTGAATCGTCATTTAACGCAGCCTCATTTCCGGGGTTGCCGGCAAAAAATTCGGGGAGTGGAACCGCGATCCGGTTGATCGCGGCTCTCTGGCGCCAGGCCAGCCGCATCCTTGATGTCCTATTCCGGGTTGGCCACCGGGTAGATGACCTGATCCTTGTATCCCGTGGTTATGCGCAGATAACCACTCAACGACCGGTTCAGTGCCGGATCGTCGGTGTCCACCAGCAGCGGACGGCCTTCTAGCGCCGCCAGCTTGGCTTTGGTGGCGAGCACCTGGATATGCTCGCGCCCGACGGCCCGGATCACGTCTGGACTCAATTGCTGATTTCCGCGCCCGAACAGATGTCCCTGACCGCCGATCAGGGTGATGATCAGACGGCAGCGACGGCCGCGGATCCGGGTCAGGATCTCGGCGGCGCTGAGATCCTGCCCGATAAGCCGGCCATTTTCCACCAGATCCACACCGAGCAAGGTATTTTCCAGACCCAGCTCCCCCATGCAGGCGGCCACCGTGCTCCCCGACCCCATCAGGTAGAGGGTATCGGGCTCCATCTGCTCCACCACACCGGCGGCAAGATCGGCGAGCACCAGCTCCTCGGACTCCCGCCCCCCCTGCTTGACCGCCTGCACGTAGCGCAGATCCCCGGGCACCAGCAACTGGCCGTAGTGGCGGGCGCGCACCTTGCCGGCGCGAAACGCCTCCTCGTCGATGTCCATCACCTCCGCATCCACCAGGCTCAGAAGCTCCCCTGCGATCATTCTGGCCGCCACCCGGCCACTCGCCGCCGGCGTCACCCCGTAGACCCCGGAGTGGATCTTGCACCCCGCCGGGATACCTAGCACATGGCAGGACTCCCCCACCGCAGTGCAGATGTCACGGGCGGTGCCATCGCCACCGGCGAAGAGCAGCAGATCCACCCCGGCATCGCGCAGGGCCAGGGCGGCAGCCCGGGTGTCCTCGGCGCTCGTCTGCGCCCCGGCAGGCCGATGGACGATGCGATGGGGCAACCCCAGCTCGGCGGCGAGGTCGGCCCCCATCTCTTCGGCCACCGTCAGCAGCTCGAATGGGGTGGTCAGCTCGCACAGGGGCAACAGGGCCTGGCGAGCCCGCTCCCGGGCCTTGGGGACGGCCCCGCGCGCCAGCGCCTCGGCGACCATGCCGTCACTGCCCTTGAGACCGACGGCCCCGCCGATGCCGGCGACGGGGTTGATGATGAGCCCTAATCGAAACATGTTTCCCTCCTGTTGGATCGCCGCCATTTTTATCTTTTCCCGCCACTGGGACAAGCCATGACCCCCTGCTAAAATGCGCGGCTTCTACCTCAATCACTGTTCAACCAAGGTTCAATCATGCTGGAATGGATTGCGGACCCCTCCGCCTGGGTCGCGCTCGCCACCCTGACCCTGCTCGAGATCGTGCTCGGCATCGACAACATCATTTTCATCTCCATCCTGGTGGGTCGTCTGCCGGAAGCCCAGCGCCAGAAAGCGCGCATCCTGGGGCTGGGGCTCGCCATGGGCACCCGCATCCTGCTGCTGCTCTCCTTGGCCTGGGTGATGCGCCTCACCGAGCCCCTCTTCACCGTGCTGGGGGAAGCCATCTCGGGACGGGATCTCATCCTGCTGGTGGGGGGTCTGTTCCTCATCGCCAAGAGCACCCACGAGATCCACCAGAGCCTGGAAGGGGCCGCCGAAGAGGCGGGTGTGGTGAGCAAGACCGCGGGCTTCCTGTCCACCCTAGTGCAGATCGCCATCCTCGACATCATCTTCAGCCTGGACTCCGTCATCACCGCCGTGGGCATGGCGGATCATGTCCCTGTCATGGTGCTGGCCATCATCATCGCCGTCGGCGTCATGATGTTTGCCGCCAAGGCCATCGGCGACTTCGTCGATACCCACCCCACCATCAAGATGCTGGCCCTCTCCTTCCTTATTCTGGTCGGGGTGGCGCTGATGGCCGAAGGGCTGGATCTGCACATTCCCAAGGGTTACATCTACTTCGCCATGGCCTTCTCGCTGGTGGTGGAGATGATCAACATCCGCCTGCGCGGCCACCAGGAGCGGGCCAAGTAAACCGCGACCTGCCGAGAGATGGCCAAACAAAAAGCGCGACCCAGGGTCGCGCTTTTTTATTGCCCCGCCAACGGGGCGCCTTGGGCTCAGAGGGCGTTGCGAGCGGCCACGGCGTCCGCCAGGTTGCGCAGCAGCACCTCGGTATCGGCCCAGCCGATGCAGGCGTCGGTGATGCTCTGGCCGAAGGTGAGCTCGCACCCGTCCACCAGATCCTGACGCCCTTCCACCAGGTGACTCTCCACCATGACGCCGAACACCGCCTTGCTGCCGGCACGCAGCTGACCGGCCACGTCCTCGGCCACCAGCATCTGGTTCTTGAACTGCTTGCTGCTGTTGGCGTGGCTGAAGTCGATCATCACTTTCTGGGGCAGACCGGCCTTGTCCAGACCACTCACCACCTCATCCACGTGACGGGCGCTGTAGTTGGGCTCGCGGCCACCGCGCAGGATGATGTGACAGTCCGGGTTGCCAGCGGTCGAGACGATGGCGGAGTGGCCGTACTTGGTCACCGACAGGAAGTGGTGCGGGGCGCTGGCGGCGCCGATGGCATCGATGGCCACCTTGATGGTGCCGTCGGTGCCGTTCTTGAAGCCCACCGGGCAGGAGAGACCGGAGGCCAGCTCGCGGTGTACCTGGGATTCGGTGGTACGGGCGCCGATGGCACCCCAGCTCATCAGATCCGCCACGTATTGCGGGGTGATCATGTCGAGGAACTCGGAGGCGGTCGGCAGCCCCATGTCGTTGAGATCCAGCAAGAGCTTGCGACCCAGGCGCAGGCCGTCGTTGATCTGGCAGCTGTTGTCGAGGTAGGGGTCGTTGATCAGCCCCTTCCAGCCCACTGTGGTACGGGGTTTTTCGAAGTAGACCCGCATCACGATCTCCAGCTGATCTTTCAGCTCGTCGCGCAGCACCTTGAGGCGTTTGCCGTATTCCAGGGCGGCGACCGGATCGTGGATGGAGCAGGGGCCGATCACCACCAGCAGGCGATCATCGTCGCCGGCCAGGATGTTGTGGATGGCCTGACGGGATTCAAACACGGTGGCCGAGGCGGTGTCGGTCGCCGGAAACTTCTCAAGCACCGCAACCGGGGGCAATAACTCTTTGATTTCACTGATACGAACGTCGTCGGTTTGATGCTGCATGACCAAGTTTCCTGCTAGATGACTGCGATAAAGAGATCTCAATCTAGCCCTGTGCCGGGTCGGTGTAAATAGAAAATTACATTCTTCGACAAGGAATTTTATTATCGCACCTTGCAAGTTTGCATAATGCTGCTAGGAGGCATGAAAAAAGCGGGGGGCAGAGATGAAAAGGCCCGCACGAAGCGGGCCGAAAGGGCTCAGGCCTGACTGACGCTGGCCAGCTTGTCGAAGTAGTCCGGGAAGGTCTTGGAGGTGCAACCCGGATCATTGATGGTGACCGGCGTATCGGAGAGTGCCACCAGGGAGAAGCACATGGCGATGCGGTGATCGTTGTAGGTGTCGATGGCCGCGTGGGTCAGCTGTGCGGGCGGAATCACGGTGATGAAGTCGTGCCCCTCCTCCACTTCCACGCCCAGCTTGCGCAGCTCGGTCGCCATGGCGTGCAGGCGGTCGGTCTCCTTCACCCGCCAGTTGTAGATGTTGCGGATGGTGGTGGTGCCCTCGGCAAACAGCGCCGTGGTGGCGATGGTCATGGCCGCATCCGGGATGTGGTTCATGTCCATGTCGATGCCGTGCAACGGCCCCTGCTCGGCCTCGATGAAGTCATCGCCCCAGGTGATGCGGGCCCCCATCTTCTCCAGTACGTCGGCGAAGTGGATGTCCCCCTGGATGCTGTGCTTGCCGATGCCGGTAACCCGCACCTTGCCCTTGATGGCGCCCGCCGCGAGGAAGTAGGAGGCGCTGGAGGCATCCCCTTCCACCAGGAAGTCCCCCGGGCTGACATAGGTCTGGTTGCCCTTGATGTAGAACACCTTGTAGTCGTCGTGCTCGATGACCACCCCGAACTGCTTCATGATGTGCAGGGTGATGTCGATGTAGGGCTTGGAGACCAGCTCCCCCTTGATGTGGATGCGGGTGTCGCCAGCCGCCATGGGGGCCGCCATCAAAAACGCCGTCAGGAACTGGCTGGAGACGGAGCCGTCGATGTGGACATCGCCACCCCAGAGCCCCTTGGCATCCACCACCAGGGGCGGATAGCCATCTTTCTTCAGGTACTGGATGTGGGCACCCGCTTCGCGCAAGGCATCCACCAGGTGGCCGATGGGGCGCTCTTCCATGCGCGGCTCGCCGCCCAGGGTATACTCGCCGGAGCCCAGGCACAGAGCGGCGCACAGGGGGCGCATGGCAGTACCGGCATTACCGAGGAACAGGTTGACTGGCGCCGAGACCGCGAAGCTGCGACCCAGACCGTGCACGGTGCACTCGGTCTTGTCGGCGGAGAGCTTGTACTTGACGCCAAGCTGGGTCAGCGCCGCCAGCATGTGGCGGATGTCATCGCTGTCGAGCAGGTTGGTCAGCCGGGTGGTGCCCCGGGCCAGGGCCGCCAGCAGCAGGGCCCGGTTAGAGACACTCTTGGAGCCGGGCAGATTGACCACCCCGGCCACGCTAGAAATGGGTTCCAAACGCAACGAATTCATAGACTTCCTGTTCGATCTCAATTAAATCACCTGACCGGACGTTAACAGCCCGCGTCCCCCGCGGCAAGTTCGACAGTGGCACGACCGCGGGAGAGGGTCGCCTGGGTCAGGATGGGTCTGAAAAACAGACGCCGGGGAGTCCCCGGCGTCTGGCAATGGGGAGGCACGCCTCAACCGTGGCGTTTGGCAAAATCATCCATAAAGCTGACCAGGGCCTTGACCCCTTCCAGGGGCATGGCGTTGTAGAGGCTGGCGCGCATGCCACCGACGATGCGGTGTCCCTTGAGGGCCAGCAGACCGGCCGCTTCCGATTCCGCCAGGAACAGCTTGTCCAGAGCCCCGTTCTTCAGCTGGAAGGGCACGTTCATGCGGGAGCGGCAGGCCACATCCACCTTGTTGCCATAGAAGCTCGACTGATCGAGGTAGCCGTAGAGGAAGTCGGCCTTCTCCTTGTTGCGTGCTTCCATCGCCGCCAGGCCACCCTGCTCCTTGAGCCACTCGAACACCAGACCGGCCAGATACCAGGCGTAGGTGGGGGGCGTGTTGAACATGGAGTCGTTCTTGGCGGTGAGCTGGTAGTCGAAGATGGACGGCACATCGGCACGGGCCTGGTTCAGCAGATCATCGCGCACGATGGCGATGGCCAGACCAGAGGGGCCTATGTTCTTCTGGGCACCGGCGTAGAGGATGCCGAAGCGGCTCACGTCGAGGGGACGGGAGAGAATGGTGGAGGAGAGATCCGCCACCAGGGGCACATCGCCGGTGGCCGGGATGTCGAACATCTCGATGCCATCGATGGTTTCGTTCGGGCAGTAGTGCACATAGGCGGCATCGGCGCGAAACGCCGGCGTCGGCAGCAGGTGGGAGACCCCCTGCTCGTTCTTGGCCACCCCCTGGAAGGTCTGGATGTCACCGTATTTCTGGGCTTCATCCACGGCGCTCTGGGCCCAGACGCCGGTCACCAGGTAATCAGCCTTCTTGTTGGCGCCACCCAGCAGGTTCATGGGCACGGCGGAGAACTGGCCGCGGCCACCGCCGTGCATGAAGAGCACCTTGTAGTTGTCCGGCACCGCCAGCAGGTCGCGCAGATCGCTTTCCGCCTTCTCGGCGACCGCCATATAGGGCTTGCCGCGATGGGAAAGCTCCATGACCGAGGCTCCCAGCCCCTGGAAATTACAAAATTCGCGCTGGGCGCGCTCCATGACTTCAACCGGCAACATGGCGGGGCCGGCGCAGAAGTTGTAAATCTGTTTGCTCATGACGCTTTCCGTGAATGGATGTGTGTGATCGGTGACTCGAACGTTTTTACACGACAGCCCCCCGTGGGGGCAAAGGCTTTTTGGGATCCAGCGCAACCTTTTGCCCTGGCGCCACCGGGCACCCATCAGACAAAAGCCCTGAACGGGCCAGGGCTTGCAGAGAATATGCATGGAAACGGGGGCGAGACAGCACGGACGGCTTTACTTCGCCCCTTTGTGGCAAATTTACAGCTTGGCGGTGAGCTCCGGCAGCAGGGTGAAGAGATCCCCCACCAGACCGTAGTCCGCCACCTGGAAGATGGGGGCCTCCGCGTCCTTGTTGATGGCGACGATCACCTTGGACTCCTTCATCCCCGCCAGATGCTGGATGGCGCCCGAGATGCCCACCGCGATGTAGAGCTCGGGGGCCACCACCTTGCCGGTCTGCCCCACCTGCAGGTCGTTGGAGACATAACCTGCATCCACGGCGGCCCGCGATGCCCCGACGGCAGCCCCCAGCTTGTCCGCCAGAGCGTCGATGAGGGCAAAGTGCTCTTTCGAGCCGAGTGCCCGCCCGCCGGAGACCACCACCCGGGCCGCCCCGAGCTCAGGTCTGGCGGAGCGCACCGCACGCCGCTCGATGAGCCGGGTACGGCAGCGCACCTCGCCCACCGGCAGCGATTCCATCACGGCACGCTCCTCCCCGGACCCGGCCTTGGCGAACGCGGTGGGCCGCACGGTGAGCACCTTGATGGGGGCGCTGCTCGCCACCCGGGCGATGGCGTTGCCCGCATAGATGGGACGCAGGAAAGTGTCGGGCCCCTCGATGCCGGTCACCTCGGCGATCATCTCCACCCCGAGCCTGGCCGCCACTCGCGGCAGCAGATCCTTGCCCTGGCTGCTGGCCGCCATCAGGCAGTGCTGGTAGTCCCTGGCCACCTCGGCGAGCAGTCTGTCTACCCCGTCGTTGAGCCCCTCCGCCAGCATGGGATGTTCTGCCAGCAGCACCCGGTTTACCCCCGTGAGGGCGGCGGCCTGCTCCCCCGCCTCCGTCAGCCCCTGCCCCAGCAGCAAGAGGTGCACCTCGCCCCCCAGGCGCCCCGCCGCCGTGACCAGCTGGGCCAGGTTGTCGGCGATCCGCCCCTGATGATGTTCCGCAATCACAAGTACGCTCATGGCAGCACCTTCATGTCATCCATTGATCCCTTGCTCCCCGGGGCCGCTGCCCCATGCATGGCGCTCACGCCTGCGGGAGACATCCCTCTCATGCCCCCACTCATCAGAGCACCCGGGCTTCGTGCTTGAGCTTGTCCAGCAGCTCGTCCACCGAGCCCACCCTGATGCCGGCGCTGCGCACCGGCGGCGCCATCACTCCGAGCTGCCGTGTCTGGCCGGCCGGCACCACCCCGAGGGCGGCGAACGGCTGGCTCTCCAGCGGCTTGCGCTTGGCCTTCATGATGTTGGGGAGGGAGGCGAAGCGCGGCTCGTTGAGGCGCAAGTCCACGGTCACCACGGCGGGCAGCGCCATGCCGAGGGTCTCGAGGCCACCGTCTATCTCGCGGGTCACCTGCAATTCCCCCTCCACCAGCCTGATGGCGGAGGCGAAAGTGGCAAGCGGCCAGTCATTGAGGGCGGCGAGCATCTGCCCCACCTGGTTGTTGTCGGAATCGATGGACTGTTTGCCGAGCAGCACCAGATCGGGCTGCTCCTGCCCGCACACCGTTTGCAGGGCCCGGGCCACGGTGAGCGGAGTCAGGGTCTCGTCGGTAACATAGTGCAGCGCCCGATCCGCCCCCAGCGCCAGGGCATGGCGCAACTGCTCGGCCGCCGCCTCGGGGCCGAAGGTCACCACCACCAGCTCGGATGCCACGCCGGCTTCCCGCAGCCTGACCCCCTCCTCCACCGCGATTTCACAAAACGGGTTGATGCCCATCTTCACATTGGCGAGCTCCACATCGGAGCCATCCCCCTTGACCCGGATCCTGACGTTGTAATCAACGACCCGTTTGACTGCGACCAGCAGCTTCATGGCGGTCATCCCTCATACCTGTTGTGTGGGTCCACCTTGTCGTCACTCACTTTTCTGCTGACAAAGTGGTTTACGTTTACGTAAACTACCAGCACTACCCTAGGCCAAGTCGAGCGCAGAGGCAAGATGGAACGCGAAGCAATGGTATTTGATGTCGTCATCGTCGGTGGCGGCCCGGCAGGCCTGAGCGCCGCCATCGCATTGAAGCAGCAGGCCCCGGCCCTCTCGGTCTGCCTGCTGGAGAAGGGGGCCGAGATCGGCGCCCACCTCATCTCCGGCGCCCTGTTCGATCCCGTCGCCCTCAGGGAGCTGCTGCCAGAGAGCTGGCAGGAGGCCCCCCTCGGCGTGCCGGTGACGGATGATCAGGTCCATCTGCTGCAAAGCGACAGCCGCTCCCTGCAACTGCCCCACTGGGCGGTGCCACCCCGCATGCACAACGACGGTAGCCACATCATCAGCCTCGGCACCCTCTGCCGCTGGCTCGGCAAGCAGGCCGAGGCCCTCGGTGTCGAGATCTACCCGGGCTTTGCGGCGAGCACCATCATCGTGGAGGAGGGCCGGGTGCGCGGGGTGGTGACCGGCGATCTTGGCCTCGACAAGGAGGGCAACCCCAAGCCGGATCACGTGCCCGGCATGGCCCTGTATGGCCGCTATACCCTGTTTGCCGAAGGGGCGCGCGGCCACCTCGGCAAACAGCTGATCGCCCGATTCCATCTGGAAAATAGCGCCCAGCCGCAGCATTACGCCATCGGCTTCAAGGAGGTGTGGCAGGTGCCTGCGGGACAATCCCATCCTGGGCGGGTGCTCCATGGCAGCGGCTGGCCTCTTGGTGAGAGAAAGGGCAACAAGAGTCAGGGGGGCTTTTATCTCTATCATCTGGCCCAGGATCAGGTGGCGGTCGGCCTTATCGTCGATCTCAACTACCAGAATCCCTGGCTCAGCCCCTTTGACGAATTCCAGCGTCTCAAGCACCACCCCCTCATCGCGGCAACGTTGCAGGGGGGCGAGCGCATCAGCTACGGCGCCCGGGCCATCACCAAGGGGGGCTGGCACTCATTGCCGCGCATGCACTTTCCCGGCGGCCTGCTCATCGGCTGTGATGCGGGCACCCTGGACTTCTCCCGCATCAAGGGGATCCACACCGCCATGAAGTCAGGCATGGTGGCGGCCGCGACGGTCGCCATGGCACTGCGAGGAGGGGATGAAGGGGGACGGGATCTGGCCGAGTTTCAGGACGCGCTGCTGCAAAGCTGGCTGACCCGGGAACTGAAGAGGGCCCGCAACGTTGGGGCCGCCCTGCACCGCTTCGGCCCCTGGCTCGGCGGCGCCTTCAACTGGCTGGAGCAGCGACTCTTTGCCTTGACCTCTCCTTTTACTCTGCTGGACAAGGAGCCGGATTACCGCCAGCTGCGCCTGGCCAGCCGTTGCCAGCCCATCGACTACCCCAAACCCGACGGCAAGCTCAGCTTCGACAAGCTCTCCTCCGTCTATCTGGCCAGCACCAGCCACGACGAGGATCAACCCTGTCACCTGACCCTTCAGGACGCGCGCATTCCGGTCGAGGTCAACCTGCCCACCTGGGCCGAACCCGCCCAGCGCTACTGCCCGGCGGGGGTGTTCGAGATCCTCGATGGGGATACCCGGCCAAGGCTGCAGATCAACGCCGCCAACTGCATTCACTGCAAAACCTGCGACATCAAGGATCCCAGCCAGAATATCGTCTGGACGCCGCCCCAGGGCGGCTCGGGCCCCAACTATCCCAATATGTAACAGGCTTGCCCACGCAAACCAGAGCAGATAACAAGGAGACGCAGCCCCGGAACATCGCACGGAGACCGTTTCCTGCGCTTGGCCGGGGGCTGTCGCAGGGCGACCAGCAACCCGTCATTCCCGCCGGTGAGCCCGGGCCCTTCTCCACTCCAGGGCGAACAAAGGAGGCGACGTCGGGATCGCCCGCATCGGGGTCGCCACGGCTGATCCGACCTCGCCGCTTTTTTGAGCGAACAGGCTGAACCCCCGATGAATAGGCCCTGACAAGCGGGTCCCGCCCCTGTATAGTTCGCCGCATTCAGGTTGTCCATCGGCCTCGTTATGCTATTTCATGGGATCGCTTTCCGTGCGATCTAAGGCCGCATGAACCTGTGCAACCATCCCTGATTACCCATGACTTCTTAAGGGGGGACAGATGATCACCGCCTACATTCTCAACAACAAGGTGCTGGACATAGTCACGCTCGGGCCGGATGACATCGTTCCCGACAACACCGTCTGGCTGGATGCCTACAAGCCGGACACTGCGGAGCGAGAATGGTTGACGGGCCTGTTCCTGGAGGAGGTGCCGGACAAGGAGGAGCTCGATGACATCGAGGCATCCGCCCGCTTCTACTGGGACACCGACGGTCTGCACATCCACTCCCTGTTTCCCCAGCGCATCGGCCGCGACACCAAGGGTGTGCACGTCTCTTTTACCCTGCGCAACAACCTGCTGATCAGCATTCGCGAGGATGACATCGGCCTGGTGCGTCTGCTGCGCCACTACATGCGCCAGGACAGGCTGGAGGTCGAAGACGCCCTCGACATCCTGCTGGAGGTGCAGAACCTCAAGGTGGAGTACCTCTCAGACCTGATCGAGGATGGCTACAAGACCCTGGAGAACACCGCCGATCAGATCTTCGAGCCGGACCAGATCAACCCCATGCTCAAGGAGCTGATGGCCCAGGAAGAGGCCAACGGCCAGATCCGTCTCTCCCTGCACGATACCCGCCGCGCCCTGCGCTTCCTCAAACGCAGTCTGCGCCAGCGCATGACGGGGGAGCAGAACAAGTGGATCGACGAGATGCTGCACGACGTGGAATCCCTGCTGCCCCATACCCAGTTCCTGTTCGACAAGATCAACTTCCAGCTGGAGGCCTCCATGGGGGTGACCAATCTGGAGCAGAACAAGGTGATCAAGATCTTCTCGGTAGCCGCGGTGATCTTCCTGCCGCCGACGCTCATCGCCAGCATCTACGGCATGAACTTCGGCCGCATGCCGGAGCTCGCTTGGGAATACGGCTATCCCCTCTCCCTGGTGCTGATGGTGATGTCATCGCTGGGCACCGGTCTCTTCTTCAAGCGAAAAGGCTGGCTGTGACGCCGGAACCCGGCAACTAAAGACTGCGGATTGGGGGGCCTGGCCCCCCGATTAATTCCCGGCCGTTGCCGGCCTTGCAATGGCCTGCCCTGTGCCCCATATCCCCTTCATCACTCGCACTGCATGAATGGATACCGGGCCACCATGACCCTCTACCCCGAACACCGTTACGACGATCACGGCCAGTTGCGCCCCCCGCTCTGGTTCTGGCCCATCGCCCTCTTGCTGACCCGCTCGGTCTGGCTGTTTCTGATGGCGGGGGTCACCCGGGAGAGTGGCAGCGCCATCCTGACCCTCTTCTACCCGGACAAGCTCACCCTCTATGTCAGCCTGCTGACGGACGTGCCCGCCATGCTGGCGCTGCTCGCCTGCGGCGGCACCCATCGCCAGACCCACAGTGCCAGAGCCTGGCTCAGACGCCACAGCCGCGCTCTGCTGCTTTGCTCCACCGCGAGCGGCCTGGTGATGCAACTGCACAGCCTCAATCTGCAGCAGTGGTCGTTCAACTGGCCCACCGCCCTGGTGCTCATCGCCAGCCTCTGGGCGCTCTGGTATCTGCTAAGAAGCCGCCAGTTGCGGGATTACGCTCTGGATCAGCCCCACTGACAGGCTGGTTCACTGGCGCGTGACCCGGATCTGCAGAGTCTGGCGTTCGCTGCCGCTGGCCCCGCCCATGCCTGATGGATTGGCGATCGCGGCCTCCCGGCTGCCTTGGGTTGTGGAAAGCTCCCCCACCGTCAGCCACTGGCCCGGGGCGCCGCTCACCTCGGTGGCACTCTGGCCGGTGTGTATGTTGCCTCGCTCCACTCTTGCCTGTTCACTGCTGAGGGCCACCTGCACCCTGTCCCCTATCAGGGTCGCGGTGGCGTAGAGACCGTTCATCAGCGGCATCATGCCCACCACCCTTCCCCCCTGCCACTGGTAAAAGGTGACCGGCTGATAGGACCCCATCTGCAACAACACGGGCCGCCCGGAGAGGCCACGCACCTGCCAGTTGTCACTCTGGCTGCGTTCATAGTGCCGGGCATCCCCCCCCAGCAGCCACTGCCGTTTGGCATCCAGGCCCAGCCCCACTCCGGCCTGCTGACTGCTGGAGGCGCCATCCACCCGCCACTCGATGAGCAGGCTTTGGGGCGGCTGGTTCACTTGCGCCAGGGTACGCTCGGCCTCCTGCAACTGGGCGGGGGTTCCGCTCAGTACCAGCTGGTTGCCCATGGCGCTCACCCCGAGATCCGGGTAGATCTCCTTGAGCGTCTGCACCGCGGCATCCGCCTCGAATACCGGTATGACCTTCACTTCGGCCCTCAGGGGCAATGCCAGCAACAGGCAGCACCCCAGCCCCCAATACCCTGATCCAGCGCGCATCTTCTCCTCCCGGCGTTCACCGCCACCCTCTCGCTTCCTGCCATCATGGTCCATGGCGCCCCGATTGCAACGGGCCTGGTATGCAACCCCATACAGAGGCACCTGATAAAGACTCGTTAAGATACCAATCAATACAAATAAAAATGGTTATCATTTGTTGTCACAACAAAAACCCTCGGATACAATTCGGACTCATTTTTTCGAGTCAGCCTCTGATGAAGCCAGAATCCGTCGCATCCACCCCTGCCGCCATCCACCTGGCGCTGCTCATCAACATGCTCTCCATGGGCTGCATGATGATGGTGATGCCCCTTGGCCCGGAACTGGTAACCCGCCTGGGGATGCTGCCGGAGCAGACAGGTTACTTCAGCGGCGGCGCCACCCTGGGCGCCGCTCTGCTGGGCCTCCTGGCCGCCCCCTGGCTCGATCGGGTCAACCGCAAACCCGCTCTGCTGGTACTGCTGGTCTTGCGCTTTCTGCTCTTGATGGCTTGCGCCCTGGCCGAGGATAGCCAGACACTGCTGCTGCTTTTCATCCTGTCCGGCTGCGTGGCCGGCCCCCTGGGGGCCATCCTGATGGCGGCGGTGCTGGATCTGGTACCGCCCGCCGAGCGGGGCCGCCGTCTCGCTTACGTGGGCATGGCGTTTTCCCTGGCCGCCATTCTGATCGTGCCCGCGGCCCTCGTGCTGGCCCAGTGGTCTGGCTGGCAGAGCCCCTTCCTCTTGTTTGGTGCAGGGGGCCTGCTGCTGGCCCTGCTGTGTGCCATCTGGCTGCCGTCCCTGCCGGTCAACCGGGCCCCGGCAGGTCAGGGGATGCGCCAGTTGCTGGGGTCACCGCTCTGCCAGGGAGCCCTCTTCATCCTCTGCCTGCAGATGTTCGGCCACTTCCTGCTCATTCCGCACTTTGCCAACTACTTCCAGTTCAACCTGGGTTTCCCGCGCGAGCAGATCGCCAGCCTCTATCTGTGCGGCGGCCTTGCCAGCATGGCCACCATGCGCCTGTGCGGCGGCTGGATCGATCAGGGCCGCGCCCAGGGCGCCATCCTGCTCACCAGCCTGGCCCTGGCCCTGATCACCCTGGTGGGCTTTGCCTTGCCGGCAGGCCTGCCTCTCTATCTGCTGTTCACCCTCTTCATGGCCCTGAGCTCCGCCCGTGCCAGCACCACCCTCGCGGTCACGGCGGCCATTCCGGCACCCCATCAGCGCGCCGCCTTCATGTCTTTCCAGGGCTCGGTCACCAATGTGGCCGCGGGCCTCGGCAGCCTGTTCTCCGCCAGATATCTGGTCTCCGACGAGGGGGGCGCCCTGCACGGTTTCCCCACCCTGGCCTGGATCAACATTGCGTGCACCCTGGTGGCCTGCGCCGGTGTCTGGTTCCTCATCCGGAGCCTGAAGAGCACAAGAGATAACAATAATCCTGCCTCTGGCACCGCCAGACAAGGAAGTCAGTGAGCACCGGATCAGAAGAATCCGGACCCCATAACCTCAGTTATATCCATGGAGTTTTTGACAATGCAGTTGCAGCACGGCCTCTTTAAACTGAACCCCATTCTGCTCTCCCTTGGTCTGCTGGCCGTACCGGGCCTGGCCCAGGCCGAGTCCGTCAAGGCCAACGAGACGGTGGTGGTCACCGCCACCCAGACCAAGCACACCGAGCTGACCGCCCCGGCCAGCGTCTCCGTGGTCACCCGCGCCGATCTGGACAAGATGAACGTCAACAACATCGGCGATGCCCTCAAGCACGTGCCCGGTGTCAACATCATCGGCACCAACCCCACGGGTCGCAACGAGATCAAGATCCGCGGCATGGGCGGTGACTACACCCTGCTGCTGGTCAACGGCAAGCGGGTCAACGCCCGCGAGACCCTGGGCAGCTCCTTTGGCAACGACTTCGACTTAAGCTCCATCCCCATGGCCGCCATCGAGCGCATCGAAGTGATCCGCGGTCCCGTCTCCTCCCTGTACGGGGCCGATGCCCTCGGCGGCGTGGTCAACGTGATCCTGCGCCAGGCCAAGGAGAACACCGAAGCGGCCGTCGGCTACACCCACACCATGCCCACCAAGGGGGATGGCGGGGATGCCAACCAGGGTAGCGCCTTCGTCTCCGGCGCCCTGATCGACAACAAGCTGCTGGGCAGCGTGGTGGTGGAAGGCTATCAGCGGGATCGCTGGAAGAGCGAGCAGTCCAACAACCCGGATGCCGACGCCCTGGAGAAACGGGAAGTGGTCAACGTGCTCTCCAGCCTGAAGTGGCTGGTGGCCGACAACCAGGACATCGACTTCGATCTGGGTTACAACCAGAACGACATGGACAGCTACTTCAACAACGTGCCCCGTGCCCCGACCGCACCGGCCACCCCCCACAACGTGCAGAAACTCGATCGCCTGAGCCTGGGGCTGACCCATAACGGCCGTTGGGAACACTTCGACAGCCGCGCTCGTTACTACTTCGAGCAGACCGATCTGATGGATGACTCCCAGCTCAACGGTGGCGCCGCCGACATCACCCAGACCAACAACACGGTGGATGGCCAGTTGAGCGGCTACCTCGGGGATCACCTGCTGACCTCGGGTGCAGAGTTCCGCAAGACCGAGCTGGAGCACAGCCGCAGCATCCAGAACGGCAGCGTGGATGCGAGCCAGAGCGCCCTCTACCTGCAAGACGAGTTCGGCTTTGGGGATCTGGCCCTGACGCTCTCCGGCCGTCTGGATCACCACGAGACCTATGGCAACGAGTTCAGCCCCCGTGCCTACGCCCTCTACTCCCTGAGTGACGAGTGGGTGATCAAGGGCGGCGCCGGCAAGGCGTTCAAGGCCCCGACCCTGGCCCAGTCCAGCGAAGGGTTCGCCACCACCGCCTGCCGCGGCGCCTGCAAGGTGATAGGCAACCCGGATCTGAAGCCGGAAACCTCCGTCAGCTACGAGCTTGGCACCGCCTACAACGCCGATCGCTTCGGCGCAGGCGTGACCGGCTTCCACAACGAGATCGAGGATCTGATCCAGAGCGATCAGTGGGGCCCGGGCTACCGTCCGACCGTCATGACCTACCTCAACGTCAAGAAGGCCCGCATCAAGGGGCTGGAGCTGACCGGCTGGTTCGACGTGCTGGACAACGTGCAGCTGACCGGCAACCTGACCCTGCTCGACTCCGAAGACAAGAGCACGGGTGACGATCTGGCCAAGACCCCGGATCACACCGGCAACATCGGCCTGGACTGGAAGGCGAGCGACGTGGTCAGCGCCAACCTGGCCTGGCAGTATGTCGGCAGCCAGGTGATCAAGGTGCCGGCCCGCAACGCCCAGGCATTCACCTCCAAGCATTACCAGACCCTGGACGTGAACACCAAGTGGACCGTCACGCCGGCCCTGGACTTCAAGCTCGGCATCACCAACCTCACCAACACCCAGCGTGACGAGGTGGCGACCGACGCCGACTTCATCCTGGAAGGTCGCACCGTCTACGCAGGGGTCGATTACAAGCTGTAATCCATCCTGTATGCGGGAGCCCCGGTCGCGGGGCTCCCTTTTTGCGTTTCTGCCTCCCCGAATTCAAGGAGTCATTGAGTGCTCAGATACCAAGCTCGGCTGTTCTGGCTCGGCGTGCTGCTCCTCTTCCTGCTGATTTGTCTGTCACTGGCCACCGGGGCCGGTGTCTATGGTGGCCGCGAGGTCGCCGGTTTCCTGATGGGCGATCCCGCCTTCGTAGCCGATGAAAAGCTCGCCATGATAGTCCATACCCTGCGCCTGCCCCGCACCCTGGCAGCCCTGGTGGTGGGGGCGTCACTCTCCCTGGCGGCTTCCATGCTGCAAAGTGCCACCCGCAACCCTCTGGCCGAACCCGGCCTGCTCGGGGTCAATGCCGGCGCCGTCTTTGCCCTGGTGATCGGCCTCACCTGGTTTGGCGTCGAATCCGCCTACGGGTATCTGCTCTGGTCCGGCATGGGGGCCCTGCTCGGCAACCTCATCGTGCTGGGCCTCGGCCTCATGGTGGGGCGCTCCAACCCCCTCAAGCTCATCCTGGTGGGGGTCGCCCTCTCCGCCACCTTCGGCGGTCTTTCCAACTTCCTGCTGCTCTCCAACCGGGTGGTGCTGGAGCAGTTCCGCTTCTGGAACTTAGGGTCCCTTGCCGCCTCCAGTCTGGAAGCGGTACTCACCGTGGTCCCCTTCGCCCTGGCCGCCCTGCTGCTGACCCTGGCGCTCTGTCGCCCTCTCACCCTGATGCAAATGGGGGATCACCAGTCCAGGGCCCTCGGCATCCGCCCCACCCGGGTGCGGATCGGCGTGCTCTTGGCCGCAACGCTCTTCACCGCCTGCGCCATCGCCATCGCCGGTCCCATCGGCTTTGTCGGCTTCCTCGCCGCCTACTGCGCCCGCCTGGTGGAGCCGGTTCGCCTCGCCATCCAGGTGCGCTTCTCCGCCCTGTTCGGGGTGCTCTTTCTGCTCGGTGCCGATGTGCTGGCCCGCTGGCTTATCCAGCCCTACGAGCTGCCCAACGGCGTCATTCTGGCGCTCATCGGAGCGCCCGTGCTCATCCTGGTGGTGCGCAGCGGCGGCTTCCGCTCCCTGCTGGCCGTCAAATAAGGTGCCACGCCCATGAAGAACTCTCTCTCACTCCCGAGCGGCACCCTCTGCCTTCGCCTTGGCAGCCACACCCTGTTGCTGCACCGCCGCGCCTGGCTCATCACGCTGGGGCTCCTGGTCGCCCTCACCCTGCTCTCCCTGCTGGCCCTCACCCTGGGTTCCGGCAAGATCACCATGATGGGGGTGATCCAGACCCTGCTCGGGGAGGGAAGCCGACTCGATCAGGTAACCGTCTTCAAGATCCGCCTGCCGCGCCTGTTGGCAGTGCTGGTGGCCGGCGCCGCCATGGGACTCTCGGGCTGCCTGGTGCAGACCCTGGTGCGAAACCGCCTCGCCACCCCGGACATGATCGGGGTCAACGAGGGGGCATCCCTTGCCATCATCATCTTCTCTCTCTATCTGACCCTGGGTACCTGGCCCTGGTGGGCCGCCCCCTTCGGCGCCCTGTTTGCCGCCGCCGTGCTCTATGCCCTGTGCAACAAGCCGGGGGAGCAGGGCTACCTGTTCGTGGTGATCGGCATCGGGGTCTCGGAACTGATGAACGCCCTCGGCCAGTTCGTCATGTCCACCCAGTCCCTGGTGCACCTCACCAGCCTCTATCTGTGGAACATGGGCAACTTCGTCGGTCAGGGCTATGGCACCCTGCTGCCGGTAAGCCTGCTGCTCCTGCTCATCTGTCCCTGGACCGTCTGTCTCTCCCGCTCCCTTGGCGTGCTGCGCCTGGGACCGGTCACCGCCCGAACTCTCGGGGTCAACGTGAACCGGGTGCAGCTCGGGGTGCTGGCCCAGGCCATCATCGTCGCAGCCCTTGGCACCGCCATCGGCGGCCCCGTGGTTTTCATCGCCATGGCGGCACCCATCCTTGCCTCCTGGCTCAGCCGGGATCGCATCGTGCCGCTCTGGATTGCCGCCCTGTGCGGCGCCCTGATGCTGCTCGCCAGCGACACCCTGGTGCGGGTGCTGGCCAGCCCCCACGAAGTGGCTACCGGCATCATGACCCGCATTCTCGGCGGCCTGCTGCTGCTCTTCATCCTGCTCAAAGATCGCCAGAAGGCCGACTGACCATGGCATTCATCCATTTTCAATACAGACCGAGGGCCGCCCGATGACGCTCACCGTGAACCGACTCCAGTTCGGCTACCCGCAAAAGACCATCTTCAAGGAGATCTCCTTCTCCCTCCCCCGGGGCAAGCTGGTGGGGATCGTCGGCCCCAACGGCGGTGGCAAATCCACACTGCTCAAGCTCCTTGCGGGACAGGAGCAACCCCGGTCCGGGGAGATCCTGCTCAAGGAGAAGCCACTCGGTGCCTATGGCGCCAAAGCCCTGGCTCGGGAACTCGCCTATCTGCCCCAGCGACCCCTGGTCCCCCCCGGTATCCTGGTGGAGCAGCTGGTGCAATATGGCCGCCATCCCCATCAGGGCTGGTTCAATCAGTGGAGCGAGGAAGATGCCCGCATGGTGGACTGGGCCCGGGAGCGGATGCAGCTTGATGCCATCTGGCACCAGAGCGCCAGTTCGCTGTCCGGCGGTCAGGCCCAGCGGGTGTGGCTCGCCATGGTGCTGGCCCAGGATGCGGACATCATCTTGCTGGACGAGCCCACCAGCGCGCTGGACATCGGCCACCAGACCGAGGTGATGGAAGCCATCCATCGGGTCGCCGCCGAGGGCAAGACGGTGCTTATCGTCATCCACGATCTCGCCACCGCCGCCCGCTACTGTGACGAGCTGATTGCCCTGGGGGATGGCGCCATCCAGGCCATGGGCCCGGCCCGGGAGGTGGTGACCAAGCCCCTCATCGATCGCCTCTACCAGACCGATGTGGACATACTGCACGCCCCCGGCGACGGGGCCCCTGTCATCGTGCCCCGCCGATGCGCTGACGAAGTGCCTCGCCTGCGCGCCGACCATGGCGTGTCGGCCTGAGCCATACCCTGTGCCAGAGAAAGAAACCGCCTGATGGCGGTTTCTTTCTCTGGGCTTTGCGTTGGCGTTATCCGGGCGCTGGCATCGTGCTCACAGCAGCAAGACGGTGAGCACGCCCCCCGGCAGGGCTTGCCAGTGCAGGGTGGCGCGCCAGCCGGCTGGCAGGGTCGGTGTCAGCGGGCATTTGAGCTCCAGGGTGAGAGTCTGCGCCGTCATGGCGAGCCAGCGGGCATCGAGAAAGTCAAAGTAGCGCCCCACCCGGGAATAGAGCCCCTTGAAGAGGCTCTCCTTGGCGGAAAACACCAGAGTCAGTCCCTCTGCCAGGCTCAGCTGGGCGTCGTGAGCCCCCGCCTCCAGCCGTCCCCACTCCTCCCCATCCATGATGCCGGGCCAGAGCTGCGCCCCTTGGTCGCCATCGAGCCAGGCCTCCAGATCCAGCCCGATTCCCTCCTGGCCCGGACGCACCGCACACAGGGCCACCCCCTCTCCCGCCAGCCGGCTGTGGCTGATGCTCCCCTCCACCCCTTCAGGCCAGAGTGGCTCCCGGGCCGCTCCGATGGCCACGCTGCATCCTGCAAGACCGAAGGGACGCAGGGCCTCACGGGCTGCGAGACGCCCTGCCAGAAACTCCCCGAGGCGCTTGGGGGCAGCCCCCTGCAATGAAGCAGGCAGGATGATGCCCTGCGCCCCAAAGCACTCCGGCGAGAAGGCGGCGGGATCGAAACAGACCCGATGAAGAGGCAGCGTCTCCAGGCCCGGCAGGCACAAGGTATCGGATTGACGGACAAAGGATCCATCGAGTGAGGGACAACGAGGCAACATGCAAGGCTCCTGACAGGGGCCTGCGATGGTACCAAAGCAAGCCGAGGTCATGCCACAAATACAAATGACAACGCTTCTCACTTGCTTTGTGGTAGCATGTCCCCGCCCATTCGGGGCTGGCCGGGCGGCTCTCAGGCACTTTCCACAGACTCCGGCCCACCGATTTCACCCATAAGGATGTCACCATGAAGATCTTCTCCCCGCTGGCCACCTTGCTCATGCTGGCCAGCCTGACGGGCTTCCAGGCCCAGGCGGGCAGCCGCCAGGTCATCGATGCCAACGGCCAGCCCCAGAGCGTCCCCGATGCGCCCCGGCGGGTCGTCGTGTTGAGCGAACTCGATCTCGACAGCGCCCTGACTCTGGGGGTGCAGCCGGTGGGTACCGTCAATGGACGCGGCCAGTCCACCCTGCCCCGCTATCTGCTGGACAAGGCGGGCAAGGAGATCGCCGTGGTCGGGGATCTGGACAACCCCAATCTGGAGACCCTCATCGATCTGGAGCCGGACCTCATCCTCACCGGCCAGACCAAGCCCGAGCTCCTGGCCCTGCTCAAGGAGATCGCCCCCACCGTCGTCACCGGCAACTGGGGCGAGCCCTGGAAAACCGTGTTCGGTCGCAGCGCCGACGCGATGAACCGGGGGGCCGAGGCCAAGGCGTTCCTCACCCGGTATGAGGCCCGCCTGGCAGAGGCCCGCAGCAAGCTCGCCCAGCATCAGGGGGAACAGATGAGCATAGTGCGCTGGAACCCCAAGGGGCCGAGCTACATGCACGGCGGCACCTTTGCCAGCAGCGTGGTCACCGAGATGGGGCTCACCCGACCCTCTCACCAGATTGGCGACAAGAGCCCCCACTCCCCGGCCCTGAGCCTCGAATCCCTCAACCTGCTGGACGGTGACTGGCTGGTGATCGGCACCCTCAGCACCAGCGGGGATGCGGTGGATGCCATGAAGCAGGCCGAGCAGACACCGGCCTTCCAGCAACTCGGCGCCATCAAGGGCAAGCGCTTCGGCGCCGTGGACGGGTCGCTGTGGACCTCCACCGGCGGCCCCCAGGCGGCCCTCAAGGTGATCGACGACGTCGAGCGCCTGCTCACCAAACCGGATGCCGCCCCCATCGCTCACTAAGCCCCCTCGGTTTACAGCCAACAAGAAGCCCGCATGATGCGGGCTTCTTTTTTATCCATCGCTCTTACCGTCCGGCAAGGCCGCCTACTCGGGCAAGGGCAGCGCCTTTCTGTCGAGCTTGCCGCTGCCGGTCTTGGGCAGGGCATCCAGCAAGAGGATCCGTGCCAGCACCCTGTTGTTGAGGCATCGAGCCTGCAAGCCCTTTGTCACACCGGCAATGGCAGCGCCTTTCTGTCGAGCTTGCCACTGCTGGTCTTGGGCAGGACATCCAGCAGGATGAGCCGCGCCGGCACCATGTAGTGCGGCAGCGTCGCCTGCAACCCCTTGCGCAGGGCGAGGCGATTGAGGGTCACCCCGCTTTTCGCCTCCACGTAGCCCACCAGCATGGCCTCGTCCCCCTCTCCCACCAGACGCACCGCTGCCTCCTGCACCCCGGCCTGGCGGCGCAGTCCCGCCTCCACCTCGCCGAGCTCGATGCGAAAACCGCGCAGCTTGATCTGATCGTCGCGCCGCCCCAGATAGAGGAAGCGGTCCGCCCCAAGGAGGCGCACCCGATCACCGGTGCGATAGAGGCGATGGGTGGCAAGGCGCAGGAAGGCGGCGCTGGTCAAGGCCGGCTTGCGCCAGTACCCCTCGCACAGGGCCGGGCTCTCGATGCAGAGCTCGCCGCACTCTCCCTCTGCCACCTGCTGCCCCGCCTCGTCCAGCACCCAGTGCCGATAGCCGGGCAGGCTGTGGCTGATGGTGATCTGGCCATCAGTCGGTGGCCAGCGCACCTCGCTCACCAGGGACCAGACGGTGGCCTCGGTCGGCCCATAGCAGTTCCACAGCCGCCGGGTGCGGGCACAGAGCTGCTCGGCCAACCCTGAGTCCAGCGCCTCGCCACCGCACAGGGCGGTGAGGGTATTGCGCCCCTGCCAGCCCGCTTTAAGCAGCATACGCCAGCAGGCCGGGGTGGCCTGCAGCCAGTTGATGGAGGAATCGGCCTCGAGCAGCGCCATCATTCCCAGCGGATCCTTGTTGTGCTCGCCGCCGGCCACCGTCAGCCGACCACCGCCCCAAAGCGGCCCCAGCATCTCCAGCAGGGAGATGTCGAAGGCCGGGGTGGTGATGAAGAGCCAATGGCAGCCAGGTGATAACCCGAGCCGCTCGCGGATCCCGTCGAGGAAGCAGAGCAGGGCCCGCCGGCTGATGACCACCCCCTTGGGCTCGCCGGTGGAGCCCGAGGTGAACATCATGTAGGCGGCCAGGGCGTCATCCACCTGGGGCCAGGAGACGGGCCCTGTCGCTGCGGGGCCATCGAGGGTACGCAGCGGACAGCCGAAGGCGGGGGCCGGTCTGTCGCCGTCGCAGATCACCGCCGACAGGCGCGCCTGACGGGCGATCCCCTGCAGCCGCTCCACCGGAAAGTCCGGCTCAAGGGGCACGAAGGTGAGACCGAGCCGCAGGCAGGCCAGCAGGCTGGCCACCAGATCGGGGCTGCGGGAGAGATAGAGGCCGACCCGCTCCCCCACCGCCAGCCCCTGCAATCGCGCGGCAATCTCGCCGACTCTGACATTGAGCGCGCCGTAGCTGAGCCACTGCTCATCTGAACCGCCCTCACTGATGCCCTCCCCGCCCATACGGATGGCGGGGGCCAGCGGAGTGGCGGCCAGACAGGCCGCCAGCCGCGCGCCCAGGTTGGCCGCCCCCTCACGGGGTGCAGGCCGGGTTTGCACGAGCGGAGCCTCATGCTTGATGGTCACCGTCATAACGCTGCCTCCGTTTGGCTTACCAGCCAGTGCCGATAGAGCCGGCTGGGGGATGGATGGGCCTTGAGCGTCTGCAGGGTAAGTGGCGCCCGATCCTGGCCAAACGCCTCGTTGAGGGCCGCCAGCAGGGCGAGCTGCTGCACCGAATCCACCCCGAGTTCACACAGGGTCTGCAGCCAGATCCCGGGCACGCCGCACTGGCGCTCCCACAGGGCCACCAGCACGCGGGCCTCGGCCGGCGGCTGAGCCAGGCTGGGCTCCGCCCTGGTGGCTACCACCTGCGGCATCACCGGGGACTGTACCGCCGCCACGCTGGCCGGCTGGCTCAGATCCGCCTGTGCCAGCCAGGCGAGTTCGGCCAGCCAGTCAGCCAGCACCGCCTCGGTCCGGGCCTCGGGGATCTGCTCGCCGTCGAATTCGAGGCGCAGTTGGAGCGTCTCGCCCCGGCTGCTGACCACCAAGGAGAGCGGCAGCTCCACCTTCTCCACCACGGTGCCAAAGCGCGGCACCAGCTGGTGAGGCTCGGGGGCGACAGGGGTTGCCGGCATGGGGTAGTTCTCAAACACGAACAGACTCTGGAACAGACGCGACCGGCCTTTGGTCAGTGCCGCCAGCGACTGGGTGCCGTGCTCATTGAGTGCCATCAGGTCGGTCTGCAACCGGGCGATGTGCTCGGCCAGGGTCAGCTCGGTGTGCCACGCCAGCGCCAACGGCAGGCTGTTGATGTAGAGCCCGACGCTTGCGGTGATCCCCTCGATGGGGTAATCCCGGCCCGGGGTCACGTTGCCCACCAGGGTGACGGCATCGCCAGAGCGGCCTGCCAGCAGACGGTGCCAGGCATATTGGGCCAACAGGCCCGCGGTCACGCCAAGGTCGCGGGCACGATGGGCGAGCAAGGTCGCCACCTCGGTCGGCAGCGCCGTGGCGCACACCGCCGGTCGCTGCTGGGTATGGCGCCCGCTTGAGCCCGCGTCCAGCGTCACCCCGAACAGGCAGGCGAGATCGTTGGGCGTTGCCAAGAGCTCGCCCCGCCCCTGCCAGTAGGCGTCGGCGCTGCGTGCTTGGCTGGCGATATGGCGGCCAAATTCGAGCCAGGCGGTATCCGGCTCGCCCTGCGGCAACAGGCCGTTCATCAGCGCCTGATAGCCCCGATGCAAGGACCCCAGCAACACGGGGCCGCTCCAGCCATCCAGCACGCCGTGATGGGCGCTGAAGACAACCTTGTGGTGATCGGGGGCCACTTTGAAGCAGGCAAGGCGCAGCAGGGGGGCCTGCTCCAGCGGGATCGGGCGGGCCAGATCCTGCTCGCGGTAGGCCTGGATCCGTGCCTCTGCATTACCCACTTCAGACAAGTCCTCATAGTGGAATGGCAACTCGGCGTGCTTGAGGATGCGCTGGAGCGCCACCCCATCCGCCAGCACCAGCTCGCTGCGAAGGGCCGGCCAGCGGGCGATCTGCCCCTGCCAAGCCTGACGGTAGACCGCCACGTCCAGCGGCTGGTGATAGTCCATCTCGGTCTGCAGGTGATAGGCGTGATCTCGGGGCAGCAACGCCCTGTGATGGAACATGCTCTGCTGAAGCGAGGTCATGGGCAGCAGGGTCTCCACTTCGCGTCCGCTCAGCACCCCATCGAGCGCGGCTTGCGAGAGGCCAAGCCCCGGGAAGTCGCTCGGGGTATGGCGCGGAGCCTTCACCGTGCAGCAGTGCTCCACCAGCGCCGTCAGGTTGTCCGCCAGCCTTGCCATCAGGGCGTCGCTCGCCTGCTGGTTGAGGGCGCCCACCTGGCGCAGGGTGAGACGGCCATCAAACACGCCCCCGTGCAGGCTGACCAGCTCGCGCGGCAGGTTGTCAGGGGACGTGGGGGCCCCCGGCGCCACGGGCAGGGGCTGCCAGGGCTGAGCGGCCTCGCCCTGATGGCTGACCCCCAGGTAGTTGAAGACCACCAGGGCCTGGGGCAGCTCAGACCCACGGGGGTGGTGCAGTCGCAGGGCGTTGAAGCCCACCCCCTTGTCCGGCACGGCGCGCAGCTGCTCCTTGGTGGCGCACACCAGCGCATCCCACGCTCCGGCATCCGCCAGCGCCAGCGGGTAGGTGCTGGTGAACCAGCCCAGGGTACGGCTCACGTCGAGTTCAGCATCGATGGCCTCACGACCGTGTCCTTCCAGCATCACGCAGTGACGGCTGCCGTAACCCTGCTCGCTCAGGGTACGAGTCAGTGCCGCCAGCAGCAGGTCGGGCACCCGGGTGAAGTAGGCCTGGTTGGCGGTGTCGATGAGCCGGGCAGTGGTCTCCTGACTCAGTTGCAGCAGGCTGGCGGCGGCGCGGCCATCGGCGGCGCGCGCCGCTTCCAGCAGGTGACCCTGGCTGCCCTCCCCCTGAGCCAACCAGAAGCCAAGCTGATCCTCTTCCCGTTTGGCGTAGGCTGCGAGCCCCTCGCCCCACTGGCGATAGCTGCTGCCCTTGGCGGGCAGCGGCTCGCCCCTGCTCACCCGGGCCAGATCTTCGGCCAGAATGCGCCAGGAGACCGCATCGATGACCAGGTGATGGAAGGCGAGGAAGAGCCCCTCCACCGTCTCGCCCTCGCGCGCCCCCTCGAGGGCGAGATTGCGCAGGCGGGCCCAGGCCAGGGTGTGGCCGCTGGCAGGGTCGAAATCTCCCTGCAGCTCGGTCAGGCGGGCCTGCAGCTTGGCCTCATCGAAATTGGCGGCATCCAGGGTCGGCAGCGGCGGCAATGGCAGTTCGGCCAGGTAGCGCTGGCCGGTCGGGGTCACCGCCAGGCGCAGGGCATCGTGGTGCTGGCGCAGGGCATTCAGCCAGCCGCGCAGGGCCTCATCGTCCACCCCGGCCGGCAGACGCAGGATCACCCCCTGGTTCCAGTGACCGGACTTGGCAAAGCCCTGTTCGAAGAACCAGTGCTGAATGGGGTGGAGCGGGAACTCGCCGGTCAGGCTGCCCTGCTCGCTTCTGTGGCTGACGGCTTGCTGCTGGCCGAGCTGGCGGCAGAGGCGGCGCACCGTCTTGGCTTCGAACACGTCCTTCACGCTGCAGTGCAGCCCCGCATCCCGCAACCGGGTAGTGAGCTGGATGCTGAGGATGGAGTCACCACCTAAGCGGAAGAAGTCATCCTCCACCCCGAGCGGTTGCTTGAGCACCCCTTGCCAGATGGCAAGCACGGTCTGCTCCAGTTCGTTTTGCGGCTCGCCCTTGCTCTGCAGCCAGACGATGGCGGGCAGGCGGCGCAAGTCCAGCTTGCCGTTGGGGGTGAGTGGCATCTCGGGCAGCCAGCACAGGCGCGCCGGCACCATGTATTCGGGCAGGCACTCGCCGGCCCGCTGCAGCAGGGCATCGCCGTCGGGCTCCCTTGCCCCGGCCTGCAAACAGGCGTAAGCGAGCAGGCGCCCCTCCTGCACCACCACCTTGATCTGGCGGATGGCCGGGCACAATTCGGCAAGCCGGGTCTCTATCTCACCCGGCTCGATGCGATAGCCGCGCAGCTTGATCTGCTCGTCTATCCGGCCCAGATACTGGATGTTGCCGTCGCGGCGCAGCAGGGCCCGATCGCCGGTGCGATAGAGGCGATGGGTTCGTGCCGCCAGCGCCAGCTCGATAAAGGCCTCCTGAGTGCGCTCCGGCAGATTGAGGTAGCCGCGGGCCAGCCCCAGCCCCGCCAGGCAGAGCTCGCCGGGCACCCCCACCGGGCAGGGGTTGCCCGCCTCGTCCAGGATCAGCGCCTTCAGGTTGTTGACGGGTCGACCGATTGTGATGGGCGCCCCCGGAGTGAGCCGCGCGCAGAGCGCGGTGACGGTGCACTCGGTCGGGCCGTACATGTTGAACAGCGCCACCCGCTCCCCCCAGCGCTCCACCAGGCTGCTCGGGCACGCCTCGCCGCCAAAACCGATGGCCTTGAGGGAACCGAGATCCGTCGGTGGCAGCAGGTTGGCGAGCAGGGCGGTCGGCAAAATCATGTGGCTGGCGCCGCAAGCAAGCGCGGCACTGATCACCCCCTCACCCGGCTCGCCGAAGTGCAGGGCCGCGCCGCAGTAGAGCGGCAGCAAGCTGGTCATGTTGCCGGCATCAAACGAGAGGGACATGCAGTTGAACATGGCGCCATTCTGATCAAGGGCGATGCGCTCACCGTGATCCGCCATCAGGTTGACCAGGCTGCCCTGCTCCACCATGACCCCCTTGGGCAGGCCGGTGCTGCCGGAGGTGTAGATGATCTGGGCCAGCATGGCGGCGTCCCGAGGCAGTGCAGGCGTGCTGGCTGGCATCTTGTCCAGCGCCAGCCCGTGCAGATCGTGATATTCGGCCGTCGTGCCCGCCAGCGCCTCGCCAAGCCGCGGATCCGGCACGCCACCCAGCACCAGGCTGATGGATGCATCGCCAAGGATATGGGCCAGCCGCTCGGCGGGATAGGCAGGATCCAGCGGCACATAGGCCGCCCCCGCCTTCCAGCAGGCGAGCAGGGCGATAACGAAGGCCACATCGCGCCTGGCCTGGATGCCGATGGCGGCGCCCGGGGTAACGC
This sequence comes from Aeromonas sp. S19(2024), assembly GCF_041402625.1. Lineage (NCBI taxonomy): Bacteria > Pseudomonadati > Pseudomonadota > Gammaproteobacteria > Aeromonadales > Aeromonadaceae > Aeromonas > Aeromonas sp. S19(2024). The sequence goes on along the minus strand of NZ_JBGLQU010000003.1, from coordinate 49,524 downwards.
TGCGAGCCTGCAACCAGTGGGCCAACTGGTTGGCTCGCACCTCCAGCTCGCCATAGGTCAACGATTGCGCACCGTCGCTGACCGCCAGCACGTCCGGCAACTGCGTGGCCCGCCGCTCGATATGACAGAGCAGGGTATCGCGGCTCGGGTAATCCGGTGGCAGGTCGGCAAGCTCGGCGGCCAGCGCGGCCTGGTCGGTGCCCGCCTCCAGCGGCAGTTGCCAGATGTCGGTCTCGGGGGCCGCCACCACGGCGCGCATCAGGTGCAGCAGACGATCGGCATAAGCCTGGATGGTCTCCCGCTCAAACAGGGCGGTGGCAAACAGCCAATCCACCCTGACGGAATCCATCAGCTCGGTCACCTTGACCGAGATGTCGGTCTTGGCCGGCAACACCGGCGAGGTCTCCTCCACCAGCTGGCAACCGGGGATGAGATCGTTGAAGTCCACCTTGGCCTGATACACCAGCATGATCTGGAAGATGGGGTTGATGGCGGTAGTACGATCCGCGCCGATGGCCTCAGCCAGCGCCTCAAACCGATAGAGTTGATGGTCAAAAGCAGCTAAATCTTCTTCCCGACACTGCTGCAGATAGTCGACAAAGCTGGGCTTGCCGCTGAGTTGAGTGCGCAGCACCAGGGTATTGACGAAAAAGCCCACCAGGGACTCGATCTCGTGGCGCTCACGATAGGCGAGCGGGGTGCCGATCACCACCTCCTTCTCACCGCTCTGGCGCACCATCAGCAAGGCAAACAAGGCGTGCAGGCCGATGAAGTTGGAGGTGCTGTGGCGCTGGCAGAGGCGCTTGAAGCTCTCCCACAGCGCGTTGTCGATGGTGGAGAAGACCAGCTCGCCGCCGCTGTCCTGATGGGCCGGGCGCGGCTTGTCGAGCGGCAGACCGTGCACCTCGGGGCTGCCACCGAGCCGATCGACCCAGAACGGCTTGAACTCGGCGTGATAATCGAGAAAACGCGGTGAGTTGAACCAGCGGGCATAGTCGATGTAGGTGAGCGGCAGCTCGCTCACCTGCAAGGGCTCGCGGTTCTGGTGGGCAAGAAAGGCGCGCTTGAGATCCGCAAACATGTTCTTGACCGACCAGCCGTCGGAGATGATGTGGTGCTGGGTGATCAGCAGCACGTGCTCGCGGCTGCCCAGCCGAATAAGATGCACCCGGCTGAGATCCCCCTGGGTCAGGGAGAAGGGACGTCCAATCTCCTCGCGCACCCGGCGAGCCACATAGGCCTCCCGCTCAGCAATGGGCTCTGCGCTGACATCCTCTATCTGCAGCTTGAAGGGCGTGTGGGGCAGGATCTCCTGGGCCCCCCTGCCCGCCTCGTCCTTGATGAAGCGGGTGCGCATGCTCGGGTGGCGGGCGAACAGGTGGTCGAAGGCAAACTCCAGCGCCGCCGTGTCCAGCTCTCCCTTGACGCGAAAATAGACCGGCATGTTGTAGAGGTGGGAGGCCTCCTCGTACTGCTCGATAAACCAGAGCCCGCTCTGGGACGAGGAGAGCGGCCCCTGCCGGGCGCCCCCGGCGGCGATTGGTTCTTCGAAGGCGGCGCGGGCCGCCAGGCAGCGCACCAGCTCATCCTTGTGGGCCTTGATGGTGGCGCCGATGGACGGCGTCACCGCCTCCTTGCTCGACTGGGAGATAAGCTGGCCCTTGTCGTTCAGGGCCAGCTTGACCCCCTGCCGTTCCAGCTGTTTCAACAGCAAAATCATATTGTTCATCTGTTTCTCAAGCCTCAGGCACTCAGGGTGGCGCCGCCGTCGACGACCAGATCCTGCAGCGTGATGTGGCTGGCCAGATCCGAGGCCAGGAAGAGGACGGTATGGGCGATCTCCGCCGGAGTGGCTACCTTGCGCAGGGGGATGCCGAGCTTGAACTGCTCCGGCAACCCGGCAATGGTGCGGGCCATGGCCTCCTCGCTTGGCAGCATGCCGCGCAGCATGGGGGTATCCGTCGAGCCCGGCGACACCAGGTTGGCGCGCACGCCGAAGGGGGCCAGCTCCAGCCCCACCGTCTGGGTCAAGCTGGTGACCGCCGCCTTGGAGGCGCAGTAGGCCGCCATCTGCATGCGCGGTACATGGGCGGCGTTGGAGCCGATGGTGACGATGGCGCCGCGCTGCTGCTCCTTGAAGTGGGGCACCAGGGCCCGCAGCAGATAGAAGGCGCCGCTGGCGTTGACCGTCATGCAGTCGTGCCAGTCGTCATCGCTTAAGGTTTCGGTGGAGCCGAGGCGCAGCACACCGGCCCCGTTGACCAGCACATCGAGCCCGCCGTCCGCCAGCAGCGCTGCGCAGCAGGCGTTGACCGCCTTCGAGTCGCCGATATCGAGCAGCCGGGTGGCATAGGGGTAGTCGGCTTCGGGAAACGCCAGGTCCAGCCCCACAACGGCGGCGCCTGCCGCCACGAACTGCGTTGCCACCTCGCGGCCGATGCCGCGCCCGGCTCCGGTCACCCAGACCCGCTTGCCAGTAAAATCAAAGGCCATTGCTTGTTGCTCCTTGCTCATCACCACACCATCTCCACGCTCTCTTCGTCCTCGGCAAGCAGGCCGTCGAGGAAACGGCAGAAATCATCCAGCCGAGGGTGATCGAACACGTCGGAGACCTTGACTTGCACCCCGAACTCGGCGCCGAGCCGGTTGACTATCTGGATGGTCTGCAGGGACTGGCCCCCCAGTTCGAAGAAGTTGTCCGTGGGCGCCATGGTGGCGAGCCCCAGGATCTGCTGCCAGATGGCGCCGACCCGGTTCTCGGTCTCGCTGCCCAGGGTCAGGGCTTCACCGCCCGCCTGGTAGGCGGCCAGCAAGGCCTTGCGATCCAGCTTGTTGGAGCCGGTGCGAGGCAGCTGGTCATAGTGGCGATAATCGGTGGGGATCATGGCGGCAGGCAGCACCCTGGCCAGCTGCGCCTTGATGACCCGGCTGTCGCGCTCCGGCCCCGCCACGAAGGCCACCAGCCGGCGCACGCTGCCGATGCTCACCCCCTGCACGCAGGCCTCATCCACCCCCGGCAGGGCCAGCAGCTGGGCCTCCACCTCACCGGGCTGGATGCGATAGCCACTTATCTTGAACTCGTTGTCGCGCCGGCCGAGGTAGACCAGCCGGCCGGCCACCAAGCGAACTCGATCGCCGGTGCGATAGACGGGCATCAGCTCCGCACCAACCCGCAAGGTATCGAAGCTGCCTTGCACGCCACCCACATAGCCGTTGGCCAGCTGCGGGCCAAGCAGCACCAACTCTCCTTCCTCGGCAGGTTGCTCCCCCGCCCCCAGAACGAGCGCCAGCATGCCGGCCAGCGGCAGGCCGATGGGCAACTGGGCCTGGCTCGGATCTTCCTGTTGCAGCTCCTGGGTGGTCACCACCACTGTGGTCTCGGTGGGGCCGTAGGTGTTGAAGAGGCGCACATCGGAGCGGCCCTGACGCTGCCACTGGGCCAGCTGCTCGGGGTAGACCGCCTCGCCGCCGATGATGACGGTGGCCAGATTGGCAGGGATATGGGCCTGACCCGCCGTCAGCGCCACCACCCACTCGTTCCAGAACGCGGTGGGCAGGTCGAGGTGGGTGATCCCCATCTGCTCCACCCCGGCCGCAAAGGCGGGCATGGATTCGAGCAGGGCGTCGGTGCGCAGCACCAGGGTGGCACCGGCGCTCAAGGTGGCGAACACCTCCTCGATGCTGGCGTCGAAGTTGAAGGGGGCGAATTGCAACATCCGCGCCTCTTCATCCAGGTGATAACGGCAGCGGGCGGCGGCGGCGAAGTGATCCAGCGCGCCGTGGCTCACCGCCACCCCTTTGGGCAGACCGGTCGAGCCCGAGGTGAACATCAGGTAGGCGACGGCGCGGCCGGCGGCCGGCTGGTTGAGCCGATCACCGCTCACCAGATCCCCCGCCAGCAGATCCCCAACCAAGAGAGTACGGCCCTCAAACAGGCTGGCCAGCTTGTGGCGGTACTCGGCCTGGGTGATCAGGGTCTTGACCTCCCCCAGCCGCAGGATATGGCCCTGACGCTCCAGCGGCTGCTCGGGGTCGAGGGGCACATAGACGGCGCCCGCCAGCAGCACCGCCAGCTGGGCGAAGATGGCCTGTGGGGTGCGGGCCAGCATGACCCCCACCTTGTCGCCGGGGACGACGCCTGCGGCCTGCAGGGCGGCCGCCATCTGTTCGGATCTGGCCAGCAGCGCCTCGTAGCTGAAGCGGGCCTCTCCCTGCTCCGTGCTCTGAATCAAGGCAATCTTGTGCGGGGTCTGGGCGGCGAAGTGGCAGAGCGCCTCCAGCACCGGCCGCACCTGGAGAGCTTCATGGGCGGGGCCGTCGATCAGGGCGCTGGCCCGCTGCTCGGCCAGCCAGTCGGCCTTGAGCCCCCCCAGCGTCTGGGCGGGCTCGGTCAGCCAGCGGCCCAGCAGGGCAAACAGGGTATCGGCGATGACCGCCAGATCGGCCTGACAGTAGCAGCCGGGGTTGGCGTCCAGATCCAGGCGTGGCTGGCCATCGACGCCGACCTGCACCTCGATGGTGAGATCCTCCACCGGGCCGGCGCTGATGTTGAGAATATGGGCAGATAGCGGCCCGAAGCGGCGAGCGTGATCGAACGGCATGATGTTGACCAGCGGGCCGAACAGGCGTTTGTCGCCCCCCACCAGGCCAAGGTCGCGGCGCAGCAGCTCGTAGCGGTAGTGCTGGTGCTTGCGCACCCCGCGCTTGGCCTTGGCCACGGCGCCGGCAGCCCCCGCAAGATCCAGCCCCTCTTCGAGCTCCAGAGCAAGGGGGGTGATGTTCATCTGCATGCAGGGCACGGTCAGCGACGCCGAGCCGATGCGGTTCATCATCATCAGTCCGAGCAGTGTCTTATTCTGGCCGCTCGACAGCGACAACTGAGCCGAGAGGCCGGCCAGCAGCAGATCGGGCCAGCCCAGCTTGTGCTCGTCGGCAAAGCCGGTCAGGGATTGCCACAGCGCCGCCGGCAGCGGACGGCTCTCGCGGATAAAGTCGGCGGCAATCGGTGCGTGGGTCTCGCCAAAGGACTTCACCTCGGGCCAGCCTTGCAGCTGCTCCTGCCAGAAGGCGCGGGCGGCGGCGTTCTTGCCGCTCTGCTCGCGGCTCGCCTCTTCGGCCAGCACCTCCGCCAGAGAGCCGAAGGGGGATGGGGAGTTCATCTCACCGGCCAGCCCCTCGGCATACAGTTCGGCGATGCGCTGGAACAGCAAGGTGGTGCCAAAGCCGTCGAGGGCGATGTGGTGCACGCAGCTGTAGAGATAATCGCGGCCGGGGCCGCGCAGCAGGGCGAAACGGCAGGGTGCCTCTTGGGTCAGCTCGAACGGGCGGCGCAGATCGGCCCAGGCCCAGGCGCGGGCCAGCGTCTCGTCATCGCGCTCAAGGGAAACCTCTTCATAGGCCAGGGGCAGCTCATGCGAGACGAAGCAGACCGCCTCCTTATCGTCTTCGAAGTGGCCCTTGAGTGCCTCGCACTCCCCCACCGCCTTGGCAAGGGCCGCGACCAGCACGGCCGCCTCGACCTTGCCGTCGAAGGCGATGCACTCGGCGGTGTTGAACATCGCCTTGTCGTCATTGAGCAGATGTCCGGACCAGAGCCCCTGCTGGGGAATGGTCAAGGGGAAGCGGTTCATGGGGTCACCTCCAGCGCCTGGGCTGCCAGCCTGGCCTCGATGAGGCGCCACCAGCCATTGAGGGTCGGCAGCTTGGCGAGATCCACGAAGCCGAGCTCCACCCCGGCGGCGCGCCACTCGGTGAGCAGGGCCATGATCCGCACCGAATCCAGACCGTAGTCGATGAGGTTCTCGTCGGGGTCAAACTCCCCTTCGTCCTCGTCGATATGACTCAGCAGCCGCGCCTTGAGCCCCTCATACGTCAGCAACGGATTGCTCTGGACGGCAGAAGCGGCAACCGGCGCAAGGGCCAGCACCTCCTCGCAGCGGATCACCTTGCCGCAGCGGGTTGCCACGTAATCGAGCGCCATCTGGTGATCGGCCAGGGAGAAGTCTGCCACCCCGTCCGCCAGAAAGAAGGGCTGGATGTCGCGCATGAAGGCGTCGCAGGCGGTCATCATGCAGCCGATATGGCCGTAGATGCCGCCGATGATCAGCTGATCCCGCCCCAGCGCTTTGAGCATCTGCTCCAGCTCGGAGCGCTGGAAGGCGCTGTAACGCCATTTGACCAGCACGGTGTCGTCACGCTCCGGGCGCAGCGCTGCCACCACCTGCTGCTCGGGCCGCTTGTTGAGACCCGGGCCCCACATGTCGTTGAGCAGGGCGCGATCTTCAGGGGATTGATCCTTGGGCTGGGCGGTGTAGAAGACCGGGATGCCGAGGGCCTTGCACTGCTTGCGCACGGCGGCCAGGCGCTCGGTGAGCGCCGCGATCAGCGGGCTGTTTTCGCCATAGAAGGCGGTGAAGTACTCCTGCATGTCGTGGATCAGCAGGGCGGCGCGCTTGGGATCCAGAGACCAGTTGACCTTGTTGGCCTTCCACTGGCTGGGCATGGCGTAATTGTTCAGGGTTGGGATAGCCATAACGTCATGATTCCTTTTTAGTTTTATGCTGTTGTCAGGGGCTGGTTGGCGGCGATGGCGTGCGCAATGCGCGCCCGCAGCCCCTGCTTGTCAATCTTGCCCACCGCCGTCATGGGCAGGGCGTCCAGAGTTTCGAAACGGTCGGGCAGCTTGAAGTCCGCCACCCCGCGCTCGCGCAGAAACTTGCGCAAGGCCAGCGGCTTCAAGGCGGGATCCGTGCTGACGATGAAGGCGCAGCTCTTCTCCCCCATGGCGCTGTCGGGCATGGAGACCAGGGCCGCATGGGTGATGGCCGGATGATGCAGCAGCTGGTTTTCCACCTCTTCCGCCGCGATCTTCTCGCCGCCCCGGTTGATCTGATCCTTTTGCCGCCCCACCACGGTGAGGTAACCATCGGCATCCTGTACCACCAGATCGCCGGAGCAGTAGAAGCCATCGGCATCGAACACCCGGGCGTTGTGGGCCGGGCTCTGGTAGTAGCCGCGGAAGGTATAGGGGCCGCGGGTGTGCAGGGCGCCAGGCTCGCCGGGGGCAACCGGATTGCCCGCCTCATCGAGGATGCGCACCTCGTCATCCGGGCTCATGGGGCGGCCCTGGGTATGGATCACCTTCTCGTCGGGGTCGTCCAGCCGGGTGTAGTTGACCAGCCCTTCCGCCATGCCGAACACCTGCTGCAGCCGGCAACCCAGCAGCGGCCCAATCTTGCTGGCCACCGCCTCCCCCAGCTTGGCGCCGCCCACTTGCAGCAAGTCGAGGCTCTCGAGCTGAGTGCGCGCTGTGGGATCCGCTTCCGCGGCCTGCAGCCAGAGCGAGACCGCCGGCGGCACCAGCGAGGTGAGATTGACCCGGTGGCGGGCGATCAGCGGGAAACAGCTGATGGGGCTGGGATCGGGGGCGAGCACCACGGTGCCGCCCGCCTCGAATACACCGAGCGCCCCGGGGGAGCTCAGGGGGAAGTTGTGGGGCGCCGGCAGGGCGCACAGATAGTGGGTATGGGGGCCGAGGCCGCAAATTTCGTTGCTGCGGCGCACGCTGTACAGGTAATCGTCGTGGGTGCGGGGGATGAGCTTGGGGGTGCCGGTGCTGCCACCGGAGAGCTGGAAGAAGGCCACCTCGTCCGCCGGGGTCGGGCCATATTTCACTGGCTCACTCTCATCCCCCTTCGTCAACCAGTGGGTCAGCCCCAGCTCCTCCCCATCGCCATCCAGCAGCACCAGCTCGGCGCCGATGGTTGTCAGCAGCTCGCTCTCGCGACCCTTGCTCGCAAACAGCGGATGAGCCAGCGAGCCGATAAAGAGGCGCGGTGTGATCTGCTCGGCATAAGAGAGGAGCTCCAGCCGGTTGTGGCTAAAGAGCGCATTGACCGGCGCGATGCCGGCTTTGAGCAGGGCGAAGAACACCAGATAGAACTCGGCCACGTTGGGGAGCTGCACCAGCGCGGTGTCCCCCACCCCCAGGCCGTGGCGGGCCAGATTCGCGGCCAGCCGGCTCGAGGCGGCGTCCAGCTCGCGATAGCTGAAGCGGCGCTCGCCGCAGAGGATCGCCTCGGCGTCGGGGGCCAGCTCGCACTGGCGCGCCAGTATGGTGGTCAGTGGCTCGCCGCGCCAATAGCCCTTGGTGCGGTACTGCTGGGCCAATTCGTCGGGCCAGCGGGTATAGGGCAGGAAGCGGTTGAATTGGCTCATTGCGCCACCTCCAAGCCCAGGCCCAGGGCTTCCAGATTCGGCTGTCCACTCTGCCAGCCCAGATATTGAAGCTGCGTCATTGCGCGACCTCCGGACTCAGGCCCAGTGCCTTGAGCATGGTGCCCAGCTTGGTGCCGGTCTCGGCCCACTCCATGGCGGGATCCGAGCCCGCGACGATACCGGCGCCGGCAAACAGCTCGACCTGATGGCCATCGAGCACGCCGCAACGGATCACCACGGCCCACTCGCCGTTGCCCTGGCTGTCGCACCAGCCAACGATGCCGCTGAACAGGGCTCGCCGGAAGGGCTCCTGCTCGCGGATGAACTGGCGGGCGAGTTCGGTGGGATAGCCGCACAGGGCCGGGGTGGGATGCAGCTGGCAGGCCAAGGAGAGCACCGACGCCTCGCCGCCATTGAGCCGGCCAGCGATGGGAGTGCCCAGATGCCAGAGGGTATCCGTGCTCATCAGCGAGGGATGAGCGGGGATCGCCAGCTCGCGGCAGTGGGGGGTCAGCACCCGGCGGATCTCGTCGATCACCAACTTGTGTTCATGCTGATCCTTGCGAGAGGCCAGCAGATCCCGGGCCACCATTTCGTCTTGCGCCGGTTCGCTCGCCCGACGGGCGGAACCCGCCAACGGGTGGGTGAACACCTCTCCCCCGCTGACCCGCAGCAGCAGCTCCGGGCTGGCGCCCAGCAGGCGGCGGTCCTGGCCGAGCGGCAGGGAGAAGTGGAAGGCGTGGGGATTCTGGGCCATCAAACGGGCCATCACCTGCTTAGGGTCGGCAGGCTGGTGCAGGGTAAGGGTGAGTTTGCGCGACAGCACCACCTTGGCGAGCTTGCCTTGTGCAAACGCATCCAGCGCCGCACTGACCGAGGCCTGGAATTCGCTGGCCGGCGGGGTGCTCTGCACCGAGATGACCCGGTTGGCCTCGACGGTCTGCTCCACTTCTGTCGCCGGTGTCGGCTCTGTCGGGGCCAGTTTCTCGCTCCGCTCATAACGGCCGGGCACATAGAGGCAGGAAGCCTCTGCCGGATCAAACGCAAAAGCACCGATGAGCAGGGGGTTGCTCTGGCCGGCAGCCCTGGCGGCATCGAGGGCCAGGGTTATCTGCTGTGCCAGCAGGGGCCACTCGCAGGCGGGGGTGGTGATGGGTTGCCCCAGGTCAGTGGCACTGATCGTGCCCTGACACGAGGTAAACAAGAAATCAGGCGACATCTTCGCCTCGGCAGGTGTGCCATTGTCCATTACTCGAGTCTTCACGTCATACCCTCAAAGAAGATTCAAAATGATAATGATTATCAGTTTGACTTTGTGCGGCGGTAAAATACTCGCTTTGAAATCGCGGGGTCAATGGGATTTTGCATCGTTAAAACAGGAGCTTGTCTGTGGGTATGTCGGGGATGACGCCAGGGCGGGCCTGCTGGCGGTGAAGGGAAATAGCTACTCGAATGAAAACGGATTGCCATCCCCATATGGGGGATGCGACAGAAACCGGTCAGGGCGGCCCCACTGGCGGCCAACCCGCTTTGCCTCTAAGATGGCGCCACCTCTTGTGACAGCCCCGAAAATGGAACCCTCCCATGTTGAAACACCTGCTTCTGCTCCCCTTCGCCCTGCTGCTGGCGGCCTGCTCGCTGACCCAGTACAGCGTCAGCGAAGGGGAGATCAACCAGTACCTCAAGGAGCGAGTCGCCTTCGAGAAACAGCTGGGGATCCCCGGCATCATGTCGAGCAAGATCCGACTCGATGACATGCAAAGCCGCATCGGCCGCAACCAGGCCGACAAGGTCGAGCTGGATGCCGCCGGCGAGCTGCAGGTGGCAAGCCCGCTGGGCAGCCAGCAGATGAAGATCCGCCTCTCCCTGCGGGCACGCCCGGACTATGTGGCCGAACAGGGCGCCATCTATCTGCGCGATCTCGAGCTGCTCTCCGTCAAGACAGAGCCAGCGGACGTGGGCACCGCCCTCTCCCCGCTCTTGCCCACCTTCAACCAGTCCCTCTCCCTGTTCCTCTCCCAGACCCCCGTCTACCGGCTCGATGGCAGCCGCCAGAACGAGGCGCGGATCAAGGAGAAGGTCGAAGCCCTCAAGGTGGAGCCGGGCCGACTGGTCATCCCCTTCAAACTGATGTGACACCTGCCGCCGCGCCTCTCCTCTTCACCTCACCGGGGCGCGGTTTTTTTCTTCTCAAGCCCCGCCCTTTGCCCCATAATGCACACCATTCTCATTTAGATTCATGAGAAGCGTCATAATAAAATCAACAATATGGTGAGAAGGACATGAGAAAAACCGTACTGGTGCAGGCGATCGCCTGCGCACTCCTCAGCAGCGCCGCACAGGCTGCCGTCAAGGTGGAGGACAAGACGTTCAACACCGCCGCCAACATGCTGGCCTACACCGAATTCGAGCTCTCCGGCGAGCCGCTGGCCGAGGCCCTCGGTCTGGATCTGGATGTGCTGGACGCCAACCGCGCCGACGAGCCGACCCCGTTCGACTTCGCCGCAGGCATCGAATCCTATGAATACTCCGAAGAGGCAATGTACGCCCTCAACTACCAGTCCGGCATGGGCCCCCATCTGGTAAACGGGCCGCAAAACCAGGCCCGTGGCGGCACCCTGGCCGACCTGGGCAAACGGGTACTGGCCATGGCCGAGGCCGTCGGCTTCCCCGCCGATGAAATTCCCCAGGGCATGTATCCCCTCTCCCTGCCCTACGCCTCCGCCAACCCGGAGTTCGCCCAGGCCGTGAACGCCACCCCGGTCAACGGTGACCAGATCACCATCAAGACCGCCAAGGGCAACGAGAAGAGCGTCAAGACCCAGGTCCCCGCCTACTTCCGCGACTACGCCACCCTGCGCTGGAGCGGCAGTGACAACCTGCTGGTCCCGGCCGCCGTGGGCGGCATCCTGCTCAAGGAAGTGATGTGGTCCCAGGACTTCCTGGGCGGCATGCACGTAGCCGAGACCGATGAAGAGGTGGAAGCCGCGTCCACCACCATGGATCAGGACGGCAAGCACAAGCTGGGGGTTTCTGCCGCCGACGGCTTCAACGGCATGATGCTGACCGAGCAGTCCATCGACAAGCTCGCCATCCTGCAAGGTCAGCTCGGCTTTGACGGCAAGACCCTGGGCGCCAAAATCACCCCGCAGTACGATCCGGCCAAGGGGGTTGTCTACTTCCCTCATCAGGTGAAAGTGACCGAGACCAGCAAGAACGACGCCGGTGCCATCGGCAAGCTGGAGGTCGTGGACGGCTCCGCCCAGTTGCGCGACGCCTGGATGCTGCTGTGGCCCCTCTCCGAGTTCTACGCCTTCAGCGATCAGCGCACGGCCAACACCAATCAGAACCCGGCCTTCCACGCCGTGTTTGACGGTGCCCCGTTCGCCGCCGCTCCGGCTGCCAACCAGACCAACGATCTGGGCAAGGCGGTGGCGGGTGACGATGCCTTCTCCCTGGCCCTGAACCTCTCCGGCATGGTGTTCAAGAACCTCAATGCTCTGCACTTCGAGCCCAAGGCCGGCACCCTGGTGGACAGCTGGCAAGCAGGCAAACAGGCCGGGCACGTCACCACCTTCGACGCCGCCTACGCCCTGGTCGCCCTGCAGATCTTCCAGCGCGCCCAGGATGCGCTGCCGGTGGGTTACGCCGCCGGTGACAATGGCGAGCTGAACCTCAAGACCCCGCAGGGTGAGCAGGCGATCGCACTGGTCCGCAAGCAGGCTGATTTCATCCTCGCCAACCTCAAGGGCAAGAACGGCCTGGTCCATGACGGTCTGACCCTGGGCGGCAAGCTTGACGCCGGTCAGTCCATCGACGCGCAGTTCGCCGCCATCCGCGGCCTGACCGCCGCCTTCCTGGCCACCTCGGATGCCAAGTACCGCACCGCGGCGCGCGAGCTCTTCATCGCCGCCGACAAGGCCTACTTCAACCAGAAGGCTGGTACCTGGCTCGCCGGCAAGCAGGGTGAATACACCCCCTGGACCCAGGCCGCCATCTCCGGCGCCCTGCGCTCCGCCATGCTGAACCTGCGCAACGAAGGGGCCGAGAAGGCACCCGAGCTGGAGCTGGCCCAGCTGACCCAGCGCTACGTGAGCTGGTTCCGCGGCACCGTCAACGGCGGCATGCAGATGGCCGAGTGGATCGGCGACTCCGGCGAGAACGTCATCGAGGGGGCCGGTGGTGACACCGACGAAGATGGTGTCCCGCAAGTGACCGCCGCCGGTGGCAAGCATGGCACCGCCATGGTGATGGCCGGCAAGGCCCTGGTCAGCGAGAAATAAATCGACCACCAATAGAAAGGGAGCCCAGGGCTCCCTTTTTTTGTCTGTGTCGACAAGGTTAGCCGAGCTTGGCCAGCATCGGCTTGGTCACCAGCACGATGCCCTGCTCGGAGCGGTAGAAGCGGCGTGCATCCTCGTCCGCGTTCTCCCCCACCACCAGGCCGTCTGGCAGCTTGCACCCCTTGTCCACCACTACCCGGCGCAAGCGGCAACCAGCCCCGATCTCGACCCCGGGGAAGATCACCGCCTGGTCCAGGGTACAGAAGGAGTGCACTCGCACGTTGGTGAACAGCACCGAGTTGAGCACGAAGGAGCCGCTCACGATGGAGCCCCCCGCGAACATGGAGTTGATGGTCATGCCGTGCTGGCCGTTTCTGTCCTGCACGAACTTGGCCGGGGGCGACATGTTCTGGCTGGTCCAGATGGGCCAGTTCTCGTCATAGATGTCGAGCTCGGGCACCACGGAGGCAAGGTCCATGTTCGCCTCCCAGAACGAATCCAGGGTCCCCACGTCGCGCCAGTAGGGTTTTTGCCCCTCCTTGGCCCCGACACAGGACATGTTGAACGGGTGGGCAAAGGCCTTGCCCTCCCCCACGATGCGCGGGATCACGTCCATGCCGAAGTCGTGCTTGGACTCCTGGTTGTGGATGTCCTCTTCCAGCAACTGGTAGAGGTACTCCGCCTCGAAGATGTAGATGCCCATGGAGGCCAGCGAGCGATCCTCGCAGCCCGGCATGGCGGGCGGATTGGCCGGTTTCTCCACGAAGGCGCGGATCTTGCGTTGCTCGTCGATGTCCATGACGCCGAAGGCCGATGCCTCGCAGCGCGGTACCTCGATACAGGCCACCGTCACCTTGGCGCCGAGGCGCACGTGATCGAGCAGCATGGCGGCGTAGTCCATCTTGTAGATGTGATCCCCCGCCAGCACCACGATGTACTTGGGACCGTAGTCACGGATGATGTCGACGTTCTGGTAGATGGCGTCTGCGGTGCCGCGATACCAGTGCACCTCGTCCACCCGCTGCTGGGCGGGCAGCAAGTCGATGAACTCGTTCATCTGGTAGCGCAGGAAAGACCAGCCCGATTGCAGGTGGCGCAACAGACTGTGGGACTTGTACTGGGTCACCACACCCACCCGGCGGATGCCGGAGTTGATGCAGTTGGAGAGCACGAAGTCGATGATACGGAATTTGCCGCCAAAGTGGACGGCGGGCTTGGCGCGGTTATCGGTCAACTGCTTCAGGCGGCTGCCCCGTCCCCCTGCGAGCACCAAGGCCATACTCTGATTCAATAGTTGCCGTGCTTTGGCGGTGTCTACGGGTTCTAGCAACATATCTACCTCTGCTCTGTTGGGGCTGTTTTCAACCCATCTTCGCTTTTTTTACAGACCATGAAAGTGTTTTCACTCACATTTAGTTGCATTCCGCCGGCGCTTTATCGTGGAGTTGCGTGAGTACTCATGTTTTGCGCCAGCGACTTGGTTAGAATTTCTACATCATGAACATCATCAAGGATGAAACGATGTTGAATAAACATGAGGGAAACCTGCTGCTGGTCAGCGCACTGGTCTGCATTCCCATGCTGCTGTTGCAGGGAGTGCTGCTCGCCCCCCCCGCCTCACCGCTCACCCTGCTGCTGGTCCTGATGACCACCCTGACGGGATTCGCCCTGCTGCTCTTTCTCACCCACAGCGTGCGCCGTGGGGAAAAGGCAAGGCAGGAGCAACGCTGGCTGCTGGCGCTGCAGCAGCGGGATCCCGCCATGCTCGACAGCGTACAGGCACAAACGGCTCTGCGCCAGCTCCTTGCGTCCTTCAATGAGGCCGAGATCGATGCCCACCGCCAGATCACCGAATTGCACAATCAGGCGACCCGGGACGAGATGACGGGCCTTGGCAACCGCCACGCCTTCCGGCGCGATCTGACCGAACTGCTGCAACAGGAAAACACCCAGACCGCCATCCTGGTGCTCATCCGCGCCACCGAGCTCGGGACCCTCAACGCCCAGCGCGGCTTCCAGTCCGGGGATGCCTACATCCGGGACATCGCCGCCCTCATCAGCCACACCGTCAGCCGCTTCCCGGGCCACCGGGTCTATCGCATCTCGGGGGCCGATTTTGCCGTCCTGCTGCCCCCCCTGGCCCAGATCCCGCCCCATCTGCTGGGACGGGATCTGAAGCTCGCCTTCGATCGCTATCAGCACGATCACGAGCTCGAGAGCGCCGCCTACTCGGGCATGACCCGCCTGAGCAGCGAGCAGAAGATAGAAGCCATTCTGGCCCGGGCGGATCTCGCGCTGGCCCGCGCCCAGACAGAGGTGGTCAATGGCTGGGCCATCCAGCAGAACGACGAGGTGGTCGAAGTGCAGGGTCAGCGTCACTGGACCCAGGTGCTGACCGATCTGCTGGAGCAGGAGAGCGTCAACTTCACCTGCCAGCCCATCCAGCCCCTGCATCGCGGCATGCTCGCCTATCACGAGATCTATCCCCGCTTTTGCAGCAGCGACGGCACCGTGCTGCCAAGCGATACCCTGCTCGCCATGGCGCAGCGGCTGGACATGGTACTGCGCCTGACCCAGATGGTGATCCGCCACGTCATCCGCCAATACCGCGCCTTCGGAGGCCACAACAGCCGATGGGGTCTCAATCTGCCGGGCTCTCTGCTGCAAAACAGCGCCTTTCTCATCTGGCTGGATCACCAGTTGCAAAAAGACCCCGACATCGGGGCCAACCTGGTGTTCGAGCTCGACGAGGAGCACCTGGAGCGCAACCTGACCGGGTCCAGGCGGCTGTTCGAGCTGCTCAGGCGCCACGGCAGCCGCTCGGCCATCTGCAACTTCGGCAAGGGGATCGGCTCCTTCAGCCTGTTTCGCGAGCTCAAACCCGACTACATCAAGCTGGACCCCGGTCTCATCACCGAGCTGGAGCAGGATCTCACCAATCAGCAGTTCGTGCGGATGATCGTCGACG
Source organism: Aeromonas sp. S19(2024) (assembly GCF_041402625.1). Classification (NCBI taxonomy): domain Bacteria; kingdom Pseudomonadati; phylum Pseudomonadota; class Gammaproteobacteria; order Aeromonadales; family Aeromonadaceae; genus Aeromonas; species Aeromonas sp. S19(2024). Next base: position 34,056 of record NZ_JBGLQU010000003.1, on the reverse strand, counting down.
TCTCCCATCGCATGGGCTGCCTGGTGATCGCAGAAGGGGTGGAACAGATAGGCCAGAAGCAGATGCTGCAGAGCATGTATGTGGACGGCTTGCAGGGCTACCTCATCGCCCGGCCCCAGGAGCTGGGACCGGAGATCGGTCAGATGGGGATCTTCACGGAGACGGTTTCAGCTTCAACAGGGTCAGAATGATGTCGTTGAGCTGGCGATAACGCTCCAGCTCCTTCTGATCGTAACGGGTCGCCAGCATGGTCGGGTTGTGGCGATGCTTGAGGTAGCGGTTGATCTGCAGGCGGTTGAACCCGGCCACCTTGTAGATCTGGCCGAGCAGGGCATTGAGCTCGTCGTCCGCCAGCCCGGCCCGGGTCAGGTAATCGGGTTGGGACGGGCTCTCCTGGCGGGCCGTGACCTTCTCCAGCTGGCCACGCTCCTGCAAATAGGTGAGCCACTGCTCCACGTAGAGCGGCTTGCAGCCCCCCAGCAGATTGAAGTACCCCACGGCATCACAGCGGCACCCGCTCAGCAGCACCAGGGCCAGCTCGTCGCTGTCACACTGAAAGCTCACCGGGCCGCTCTGGCTCCAGTCCAGCGCCTGCACCTGGATCCTCCCCTGCGCCCCCGCCTTCGTGGTCACGTCAAAGACAAACATGGCACCTCCCGATCGGCAAAGGGTTGATGATGACCCATCCCCGGGACGGGTGCAAAGGCAAATCGCCTTTTCATGGCCCATGGCGGCCATAAAAAAACCGGCCCCCCGAAGGGGGCCGGTTCATCACAATCCGGCAGGACGGCTGACTCAGGCGTCCAGTTCCACCAGCGCCTTGGCCAGCTCGATGGGCTCGAGCTCCTGGCCTTCCAGATCGGCGTTCCAGTTCGGGCCGACCAGCACGTCATCCTCGTCCAGATCGTTGATCCAGATGTCCAGGAACTCTTCGAGCTCGATCACTTCCGGCTCGTAATCCGCCCACTCGTCCACGCAGTGCAGGCGGGCATCCCCTTCGGCGGACCAGAGCGGCATCACGTCCGCATCTTCGAACTCGGCGGAGCGGCACACCACCCAGTCTTCACCGTAGCGCAGACCCCACACCTGACCCGACTCGCGGACTTCTTCGATGAACAGCTGGAAATTGGCGTCAAGATTGTCAGTTAGTTTGCTCATGGGGTCTCTCTCTTGCAAAGCAATGGCAGGCTGTCGGCCAGGGCTGGCCGAGAATGGGGCAGATGGTGTCCCAAAAGCCCCCCAGACTCAAGCCTTATCCCGAAAAAGCGGGGATAAAGGCCGTCAGATGCGATATTTCGCCACCAGGGCCCCCAGCTCGTCGCAGGCCAGCGCCAGTTGCCCGGATGCCTGCTCGGTCAGCCGGTTCTGGGCCAGGGCATCCGCCGCCAGCTGGGTGATGGCCACCAGCCGTTGGTTGATCTCCTCCGCCGCCCGGCTCTGCTCCGCCGCCGCCGTGGCAATCTGCCCATTCATGGCAGTAATGGTGTGGACGGATCCATCGATGGCATTGATGGCGACATCCGCATCGCCGGCCCTGTCCGCCGTCGCGCGGGAGAGCTGCTGCAACTGGCTGATACCGCTGACCACCTTGCCGGCCCCCTCCTGCAGCCGCTGGATCATCTGCCGGATCTCGTCGGTGGAGCTGTGGGTGCGGGTCGCCAGGGTACGCACCTCATCGGCGACCACCGCAAAGCCGCGCCCCTGCTCCCCGGCCCGTGCCGCTTCAATGGCGGCGTTGAGGGCCAGCAGGTTGGTCTGCTCCGCCACCCCGCGAATGACGTCGAGCACGGAGCCAATCTGCTGAGTCTCCTGCTCGAGGCGGCTCACCGCCTGCACCGTCTCCACCATTTCGTCCGCCAGCTGGCTGATGGACTCCCGGGTCTGGACCACCACCTCGCGGCCATGCTGGGCCAGATTGAGGGCCGAGTCCGCCGCATCGGCGGCCTGGGCCGCGTGCTGGCCCACTTCACGGCTGCTCACCGTCATCTGCTCCATGGCGCTGGCCACCCGCAGGGTATCCTGCTCCTGGCCGGTGACGATGGCGCCGGTACGCTCCACCACCTCGGCCAGCTGGTGGGCATGCACCCGGTTCTGATCCGCTATCTGCTGGCTGCGGGCCACCAGCTGCGCCATCTGGCTGGCGAAGAGGTTGAAGTTGATGCTGAGCTGGCTCAGCTCGTCACGCCCCGACTCCGGCAGACGTACCCGCAGATCCCCCTCCCCCCTGGCGATGTTGCCAAGGGCCGAGACCGAGCGGGAGAGGGGCACGACGATGCTGCGCACAATGAGGCCGACCACGGCAAACAGCAGGAGGGCCAGCATCAGCCCGATCCCCAGCAGGGTGTGCAGCACCTCCCGGTACTGGGCCTCGACGTCGTCCACATAGACGCCGGTGCCGATGATCCAGTCCCAGGGGGCGAAGCGCTTGATGTAGGAGATCTTGCGTACCGGTTCGTCCACCCCCGGCTTGGGCCAGTAGTAGGCCACCTCCCCCGCGCCCTGGGCCCGGGCCAGATCGGCGAAGGCGACGAACAGCCTGAGCCCCTGCTTGTCCTCCACCCCGGAGAGATCCTTGCCGTCCAGCTCGGGTTTCATGGGGTGCATCACCATGGTGGGGTGGCTGTCGTTGATCCAGAAGTAGTCATCGTTGCCGTAACGCAACCCCTTGATCAGCGCCAGCGCCTCGGCCTTGGCGCTCGCCTCGTCCAGCTCCCCCTTGCGCACCCTGGCTTCCAGCCCCGCCACCAGGCTGTAGGCGGTCTCCACCTGAGCCTGAGTCTGGCGGCTCTTCTCCCCCATCAGCCCCTGCTGATAGATCTGCAGGCAGAAGAACAGCAGCAGTCCCAGCAGCGCCAGCACCATCAGGGTCACCAGCGACAGACGCCGACCGATACTCCATTGTCTCAACATACCCTCGCCCCGCAGCAGCTACATATCCTTAACACAAGGTATGCCGCCGCGACGCGGGCTGTCCACGATGTCAGCAAAAGCGATGCCAAAAACATGATCCAGCCCCAAAAACAAGAAAGGGTGCCCAGTGGCACCCTTTCTCGTGGTCGACAGGAAGAGGTATCACCGCTCCCAGTACACCTCTTCCAGGCTGTCTTCCTTCTCCGGCAACCCGCGGGAGAGGCGCGGGCTGCTCTGCGCCAGCACCTCGTAGCTCACCCGGTTGGCGTACTTGCACACCTGGGCCAGAGAGGAGTAGGTCAGGAATTCCGAGAGATGCTTGGCGGAGTTCGGCACGTTCATGCGGTGGTAGGCGTTCGCCACCATGTCGTGCAGCACGGCGGACAGCGCCCCGTCCCCTGCCCCGTTGGTGTTCTTGATCTTCTCCGGGCCGCCCATGTAGGGGGAGATGTGGGAGTAGATACGCGCAGGCTTGCGGCACTTGTCCCGGGCCATGGGGCGGCTGAACTCGTACATGTTGAACTCGGGGATGACGCCGGGCAGCAGGGTGTGGGTGGTCTCGCGCTTGTAGTCCTCGTCGGTGTAGCTCGCCATGTAGAGGCCGATGGGGCCGGCGGTGCAGAGCACCATGTCCGCCCAGTCCAGCGCCTTGTCGGCCGCGCCGAGGGGATCCTTTATCCCGGTCAGGGCCTCCGCCTCGTCCTCGTTCATGGCGAGCACGGTCACGTTCTCGCTGATGAAATCGCGCCACCACTGGGGATTCTCGTCGATGACGAAGCGGGTGCCCAGAGTCAGCACCACGGGCACCCCGGCCTCGCGGGCATAGCGCACCGCGGCCATGGCGGCCTCCTTCATGGGGGTGCCGTCGGCGCCGCGCACCAGGTAGGCGGTGATCACCAGGGCCGAGGCCTCCTTGATGATGGTCTCGGGGATGTGGTCCACATCCAGGTGATCCATCTTGCCGGCGTTGATGCCAAAGCTGCGCTCTCCCCCTTCGGTGATGAAGGTGAAGCAGCGCCCGACCGGGCCGTCCACCGGCTGCAGGTAGTCGAGGTTGACCCGGGAGGAGGTGTTGCACAGATAGCGGTAGGCATAGCTGCCGATGCGGATGTCCTGGCTCATGACGCCAAGCAGGATGGAGTGGGAGTCCGCCAGCACGGAATAGTTGTGCATGGTGTTGCCGATGGTGCCGCCTGCAAATTCGCTCACCACCATGTTGTTGGCCTTGAGCTCGTCGTAGACCAGCTCCGCCACCTCGTCGGAGATGAGCATGGAGTGGCCCTTGCTCAGGCCGTACCGGTTCAGGAAGTCTTCGTCCACATGGGCTTCGATATCCACCAGAGTCTGATCGATGCCCACTACATAGGCCTTGCCCAGTTCGGTGAGCTGGGAATTCTGCGGGATCAGGGGATCACGTCTGTCGACCGGGAAGTAGTGTTTGGACTTGCGCTGACCGGGAAATTTCATGGCAATCTTCTGTGCTCTGGGGAAAAGAGGGGCGGGATTTTAACACAATCCACCACGCCGAAAAGTCGCACGATTGAATTTTGAGGTCAGTATAGACAAGGGTTTGCGAGGAAAACGTTTGACTTGGCTGCCACAAAAAACCACCCCGTGGCGGGGTGGTGTTGCGGGATGACATTCAGCTTGCCGAGAGCCCCTGCACCAGGGCCAGCACCGAGAACATCCCCAGCGACAGCCAGAAGAAGAGGGTGCCGAAGAGGCGCGGCATGTTGGGAGCTCTGGGGATCTGGATGCCGATGGCATGCAGGATGCGCCCCACCAGCAGCAGCACACCGCCCAGGTGCAGCCAGAGCGCCCCGCCCCCCGCCAGTTCGCACAGGGCCATCAGCAGCAGGGTGAGGGGCACGTACTCGGCAAAGTTGCCGTGGGCGCGGATCGCGGCCAGCATCTCGGGGGCTTCCCCCTCCCCTATCATCACCCTGAACTGGGCGCGGCGCTTGACCACCCAGAAGGAGAGCAGCAGGAACAAGAGCCCGAGCAGGCCGGCGTAAATCAGCGTGATATGCATCATCAGGACACTCCTTTATCGTTGAATCCGAACGTCCGCCACGTCGGGCACCGGATGAGAACGGCCATCATGCCAGCTCGCGACAGATGAGGGAAACCATCATGCGGATATGGGCCTGATCGCTGTTGAGGGCCGGGATGTATTCAAACTGCTCGCCACCGGCGGCCATGAAGATCTCCCGGTTCTGCACCTGGATCTCCTCCAGGGTCTCGAGGCAATCCGCCGAGAAGGCCGGGCAGATGACATCGAGCCGCTTGACACCGCGAGAGGGCAATTCGCCCACGGTCAGGTCCGTGTAGGGCTTGAGCCACTCCTCCTTGCCAAAGCGGGACTGGAAGCTCGCGGTCCACTGCTCCGGGGCCAGCCCCAGCGCCTCCGCCAGCAGGGCGGCGGTGCGTCTGCACTGATGACCATAGGGATCCCCTTCCCGCTCGTAGCGCTCGGGAATGCCGTGGAAGGACATCAGCAGATGCTCCCCCTGGCCGTGCTGCTCCCAGTGGCGACGCACGCTCATGGCCAGCGCCTGGATGTACTCCGGGTGGGCATGGTAATCGCGGATGAGCCGCACCACCGGCAGATTGCGCTCGGTTTTCATCGCCCTGGCCCAGGCGTCGAACACCGAGGCGGTGGTACTGACCGAATACTGGGGATAGAGCGGCAGCAGGATCACCCGGTTGACCCCCTGGGCCTTGAGGGCCTGCCAGCCATCGGCCAGCGACGGGGCGCCATAGGTCATGGCGAGCGCCACCGGCACTTCGACTCCTTCCCGCTTGAGCTCGTGCTCCAGGGCCGCGCGCTGCTGCTGGCTGATGACCATCAGAGGGGAGCCCTGCTCGGTCCACACCTGCTGATAGAGCTTGGCCACCTTGGGGGAGCGGGTCGGCAGGATGATGAAGTGAAGCAGGGGGCACCAGAGGTAGCGCGGCAGGTCGACGACCCGCTGATCGTGCAGAAACTGGCTGAGAAACGCCTTGACCGCCGCCGTGGTCGGCGCGGCCGGGGTACCCAGATTGACCAGCAAGATCCCGGTTTTCGTGGTCACGTTAGCATCCTGTCGTTCTGTGTCGTGGGAATGGAATGCAAGAAAGGGCCCGGTATGGACCCTTTTCTCACCCTCATAGCCAGCCGGCGAACGGCTGCGTCCTGCCGGCCCTGAATGGCTTAACCGAGAATGGCGGCCAGTTGCTGGCTGACCAGATCCACCGGCTGGGTGCCGTCGATCTTGACGTAACGGGTGTTGCCCGCTTCCGCTTCCTTGCCGTAGAAACCGATGAGCGGCGCGGTCTGCTGATGGTAGACATCCAGACGCTTGCGCACTGTGGTCTCTTCGTCGTCAGCACGGATCACCAGATCTTCACCGGTCACGTCATCCTTGCCTTCCACTTTCGGCGGGTTGAACACCACGTGGTAGGTACGGCCGGAGCCGGAGTGCACGCGGCGGCCGCTCATGCGCTTGACGATCTCTTCGTCCGGCACGTCGAATTCCAGCACGAAGTCCACGGTCACACCGGCATCTTTCATGGCTTGCGCCTGGGGAATGGTGCGGGGGAAGCCGTCCAGCAGGAAGCCGTTGGCGCAATCCGGTTGCGCGATGCGTTCTTTGACCAGGCCGATGATGATGTCGTCGGAGACGAGCTGACCTGCGTCCATCACGGCTTTGGCCTTCAGGCCCAGCTCGGTACCCGCCTTGATCGCCGCACGCAGCATGTCGCCGGTGGAGATCTGCGGAATACCGTGTTTTTCCATGATGAACTGAGCCTGGGTACCCTTGCCGGCGCCCGGAGCTCCCAACAGAACAATGCGCATACACGCTCCTAGTTGATTGGTTATTCAATTCTTGAGAAGGCAAAAAACTACACGTTTTCGCCCGTATTAACAAGCTCGCCCCGTGTGAGTGGCCAGATTATCACCACACTCCCGCCCCGTCTCTGCGACCAAAGACGCAGACGACGACCACGAAAAATGATTGAAAATGCAGCAGCGCACCAGAGAGGAACGGCCAAAAAAAAGCCCACTGTCAAGCAGTGGGCCAATCACAATCACATCACGCCTGGAGTAGCAGACGGTTGATACGGGAGACGAAGCTCGCCGGATCATTGAGGCCACCCTGCTCCGCCAGCTGGGCCTGCTCGTGCAGGAGGGAGACCCACTCGCCAAACAGGCTCTCATCCTCGATGGTGCCGAGCTTCTTCACCAGGGCATGGTCGGGGTTGAGCTCCAGGATGTACTTCTGCTCCGGCACCGGCTGACCGGCGGCGCGCATCAGCTTGATCATCTGGGTGCTCATGCCGTGGGCGTCGGTGACGATGCAGGACGGCGAGTCGGTCAGACGGTGGGTGACGCGCACCTCTTTCACCGCCTCCCCGAGGCTCTTCTTGACCCGCTCCACCAGACCGGCGTTGGCTTTTTCGGCCTCTTCCTGCGCCTGCTTGGAGGCGTCGTCTTCCAGATCCCCGAGATCCAGTTCGCCACGGGTGACGGAGACCAGCTGCTTGCCGTCGAACTCGGTCAGGTGGCTCATCAACCACTCGTCCACCCGCTCCCACATCAGCAGCACTTCGACGCCCTTCTTGCGGAAGATCTCGAGGTGCGGGCTGTTCTTGGCAGCGGCATAAGAGTCGGCGGTGATGTAGTAAATCTTCTGCTGACCTTCCTTCATGCGGCCAACGTAATCCTCCAGCGACACGGTCTGGGCTTCGCCCTCACCGGCGGTGCTGGCAAAGCGCAAAAGCTTCGCGATCTCTTCCCGGTTGGCGTAATCCTCGGCCGGGCCCTCTTTGAGCACATTGCCGAACTCGCTCCAGAACTTGGCGTACTTCTCGCCATCCTCTTTCGCCAGCTTGTTGAGCATGGTGAGCACGCGCTTGGAGCAGGCCTTGCGCAGGGAGGCGGTCACCTTGTTGTCCTGCAGGATTTCACGGCTGACGTTGAGCGGCAGATCGTTGGAGTCCAGCACCCCTTTCACGAAGCGCAGGTAGGTCGGCATGAACTGCTCGGCGTCGTCCATGATGAAGACGCGCTGCACATAGAGTTTCAGGCCGTGCTTCTGTTCGCGGTTGTAGAGATCGAACGGCGCGCGGGCCGGGATGTAGAGCAGGCTGGTGTACTCCTGGGCCCCTTCCACCCGGTTGTGACCCCACAGGAGCGGATCTTCGAAGTCGTGGGCGACGTGCTTGTAGAACTCCTGGTACTCCTCGTCCTTGATGTCCTTCGGGTTGCGGGTCCAGAGCGCAGTGGCGCGGTTGACCTGCTCCCACTCCCCCGGGGTGCCGACGATGGTTTCACCGTCTTCTTCCCGATCCGGAGTGCCCTCCTTGAACATCTCCACCGGCACGCTGATGTGGTCGGAATATTTGCTGACCACGGAGCGCAGGCGCCAGTCGTCCAGGAACTCCTCTTCATCGCTGCGCAGGTGCAGGATGACGTCGGTGCCGCGACCGGTTTTGGTCACGTCAGCCACGGTGAAGGAGCCCTCCCCTTGTGATTCCCACTGCACGCCCTGCTCCGGCGCGGTGCCGGCGGCGCGGGAGACCACGGTCACCTTGTCGGCCACGATGAAGGCGGAGTAGAAGCCCACCCCGAACTGGCCGATCAGCTGGGAATCCTTGCCCTGGTCACCGGAGAGGTTCTTGAAGAACTCGGCGGTGCCGGACTTGGCGATGGTGCCCAGGTGCTCGATCACCTGGTCACGGGTCATGCCGATGCCGTTGTCCGAAATGGTCAGGGTCTTGTTCTCTTTGTCCACCACCAGGCGCACGCGCAACTGGCCGTCGTTTTCGAACAAAGAGGCATCGGAAAGCGCCTTGAAGCGCAGCTTGTCCGCCGCATCGGAGGCGTTGGAAATCAGCTCGCGCAGGAATACTTCTTTGTTGGAGTAGAGGCTGTGAGCCATCAGGCTCAGCAGTTGTTTGACTTCAGTCTGAAAGCCGTGGGTTTCGGCGTGAACACTTTGGGTCATCGACCAGTCCTCAAAACGTCGGGTTGAACAGATTCCCAAGCTAGATGGGGTTGGCCTTTCAAATATCAAGGGGCTTGCGTGCAAACTTAAGAGCAAATTTGCACACCGGCCCCTCGCTTGGCCCACACATGCAACCCCCTCCCGGCCTCCTCCTTCACAAGGGGGAGGTGCACCGTCGTCCCCTGTCTGGCGAGGAGGGTCAGATTGGGATCGAGCGTGGAGCCAATAGCGTGGTCAGCCTTGCTCTCCCCTGCCAAGGGGAGGCATGAGACGGGATCCATTGCTCCCCTCCCCTATCAAGGGGAGGGCTGAGGCGGGGTTCGTTGCTTTCTCCCCTGCCAAAGGGAGGAGTGGGGCAGGATCCATTGCTCCCTCCCCTGCCTAGGGGAGGAGTGGGGCAAGATCCATTGCTCCCTCCCCTGCCAAGGGGAGGAGTGGGGCAAGATCCATTGCTCCCTTCCCTGCCAAGGGGAGGGCCGGGGTGGGGTCCGTGGCCTCTTTAGCTCAGGCGCTGGCGCCCCATCAGGGAGTGGGAGAGCGTGGTGCCATCCACCAGCTCCAGCTCCCCGCCCACCGGCACACCGTGGGCGATGCGGCTCACCTCCACCCCGGCGGTGCGGGCCATGTCGGCGATGTACCAGGCGGTGGCATCCCCCTCGATGGTGGGGTTGGTGGCGAGGATCAGCTCCTTGATCTGCTCCTCTTGCAGGCGGCGCTCCAGGATCTCGAGCCCCAGCTCCTCGGGGCCGATGCCGTCAAGGGGCGACAGGTGGCCCATCAGCACGAAGTAACGGCCGGAGAACTGGCCGGTCTGCTCGATGGCCGCCACGTCCGCCGGGCTCTCCACCACGCAGAGCAGGCCGTTCTCCTCGCGCTTGGGATTGGCGCAGATCTCGCAGCGATCGTTCTCGGTGAAGGTGCGGCAGTGGCTGCAATGACCTATTTCGGTCAGCGCCCGATTGAGCAGGGAGGCCAGACGCAGGCCGCCGCTGCGCTCGCGCTCCAGCAGGGTGAACGCCATGCGCTGGGCCGATTTCGGGCCCACGCCCGGCAAGACCTGCAGCGCCTTCATCATCTCATCGAGCAGGGGACTGAATTTCATGGGGATATCCTTTGATGCCGCGAAGAGAGGCGCCGCCCCAGGGGCATCGGCAAGCCGTCTCTCCAACCTCTTTTGTTGGCGCAGGACTATACCAGCCCAGGGCCGCCAATGGCAGATCCCGCCCGCTGGCGCCTCGCCGCCGAGACGCACCGGGAAACCGGGCTGACCTCCGTTTTTCAGGGCCGGCAGACCCCGCCAGCCCCCGCAAGGGGTAAAACAGCCCCCAAGGTGTTCAATTTTTCTACTCGATTGCCCGCAATCGTTAAATAAAACCAAACAAAAAACCTGCATGTTGGCCCCGCCATCCTCGATTTGCCCCCTTCAGGAGCCGGTTCAACGCCCCGGGGGCGCGGCGCCGCCTGCCCTCACACGCCGATCGCTGGCGGAGCAGGCTCACAGGATCGCAAAGAAGCGCCGCATCTGGCACTCAAACAGGGGCGAGATCAAGGTATTGGGGACCAGGGCCCCGGTAAACTTGGCCCCCGTGACAGGGCGAGGGCCTCCTCTGCCTGTCAAGGCTACGCCCCTTCTATCGCGACGCAGCCCGTTGCCCCCCGTTCGTTGCACCCGATGGCCCATGCCGTGGCGGCAGGCCAGCAGATGGGAGTTCGATATCGCATGACATCCCCCAGGATGATCGCCGGATGGCCGCCCCTGTCGGCCCTCCCCAGCCCCCCTGTCATGAGGGAGGGTTCCCTGCCCCCCGGTTATCAGGGAGGGGCGCTGGCCCCTCTTTGGATGGCGCCATGACCACGTCGACACGCCTTCGACTGCGCCGGGAATTTCATATAGACGGCATCGTACAGGGGGTCGGCTTTCGCCCCTTCGTCTATGGGCTGGCGCTGCGCCACAGCCTTGCCGGCTATGTATTGAACGACGCGAGCGGCGTCACCATCGGCGCCGAAGGCTCCCCCGAGCAGCTCGCCGCCTTTGCCCGCGAACTGCGGGAACTGGCGCCGCCCTTGAGCCGAATCGATCATTTCAGCGAGCGGGAGCTGCCCCGAGATCAGGATCCCGACTTCGATGGCCAATTTCATGGCCAGTTTCGAATTAAAGCGAGCCAGCAGCAGAGCGCCGCCACGGTCGCCATCTCGCCGGATCAGGGAATGTGCGAGGCGTGCGCCAACGATGTGGCCAACCCCAACGATCGCCACCATCGCTACCCCTTTACCAACTGCACCCACTGCGGCCCGCGCTACACCATCATCCGCCGCCTCCCCTACGACCGCCCCCACACCGCCATGGCGGACTTTGCCATGTGCCCGCGCTGTGCGGCGGCCTATGAAAACCCGCTGGACAGACGCTACCACGCCCAGCCGGTGAGCTGCCCCGAATGCGGGCCCCATCTCAGCTGGCGAAATGGCCGTGGCGATACCCTGGCCGAGCGCGAGGATGCCTTGCAAGCAGCTGCTCGCGCCCTGCAAGCGGGGGCCCTGATTGCGGTCAAGGGAATGGGGGGGTATCACCTGATGTGTGATGCCCGCAATGAACAGAGTGTTGCCAGATTACGAATGCTCAAGCGGCGCGCGCGCAAGCCGCTGGCGGTGATGCTAGGCACCCTTGCCGAGGCCAAACTGTATATCACCGGCAGCGAAGACGAGTGGAAGCTGCTCACCTCTCAGGCCAGACCCATCACCTTGCTGCGCAAGCGCAAAAACGATGATCGGCACTCAGAATCCCGACTGTCAGTCGCGCCGCTGGCCGAGGGGATCGCCCCCGGCATCCCCTACCTTGGGGTCATGCTCCCCTATACCCCGCTCCATCAGCTGCTGCTGGATGCCTGCGCCATGCCGCTGGTGGCCACCAGCGCCAATGGTCGCGGCAGCCCCATCCTTATCGAGTGCGAGGCGGTGGTCAGGGAGCTCGGGGGCGAGATTGACGGCATCCTGGATCACAACCGCCCCATCTTGCACCCTTGCGACGACAGTCTGGTGCAGTGGGCGGGCGGGCGACGCCAGACGTTGCGCCTCGCCCGGGGCTATGCCCCCTGCACCCCCAGCCTGCAAGAGGCGGTCAAGGCGCCGCTGCTGGCGGTCGGGGCGCAGCAGAAGAACCAGCTGGCGCTCGCCTTCGGCCGCCAGCGCATCTACAGCCCCTATATCGGCGATCTGCACAGCCTGCCAATGCAGGAGCACTTCGAGCAGACCCTGGCCACCTTTCGCGAACTCTACGATCTCAAACCCAAAGTGCTGGTATCGGACTGCCACCCGGGCTACCTCAGCCATCAGTGGGCCAAAAGCTATTGCCAGGATCAGGGTGCAACCCACCTCGAGGTGCAGCACCATCACGCCCACCTGCTGGGGGTGATGGCCGAGCACGACATCACGGGCCCGGTGCTGGGGGTTGCCTTCGATGGCACCGGCCTTGGGGATGACGGCACCCTCTGGGGCGGCGAGCTGCTGCTGGCAGACGTTCAGGGATTTGAGCGGGTTGCCCACCTTGCCCCCTTCAAGCTGATCGGCGGCGAAGCGGCCATTCGCGAGCCGGTGCGCCAGCTGCTGGGGCTGCTGTTTGAATCGCACACTCCTGAGCAGATCAGTGCCCTCGATATTCCGCTGATCAACAAACTGCCCCTTAAGCGGATCAGCAACCTGCACCAGCTCTGGCATCTCGGTCGCAACACCCCCTACACCAGTTCCATCGGTCGGCTGTTCGATGCGGTGGCGGCGCTCTTGGGAGTGATCGACACCCCCGATTACGAGGGCGAAGCGGGACTCCTGCTGGAGACAGCCGCCTTACAATTGGCCCCCGATGAATTGCCCTTCCCCCTCGCCTTTGATCTCAGCCAATCAACAGAGGGACCACTGCAGATCCAGTGGGCAGAGCTCATCAATACCCTTGTCAGCGAGCGGCGCAAAGGCACCTCCACCGCCAGCCTGGCCGCCGGTTTTATCCGCGCCATCAGCAAGCTGGTGGTTGCCCTGGCCGAGCGCTTCCCCGGCTATCCGGTGGCGCTCGGGGGCGGCGTCTTTCAAAACCGGGTGCTGATGGACCAGCTGGTCCCCGCTCTCGAAGCCGCCGGCCGGCAGGTATTGACCAGCGAAACCCTGCCGCTCAATGACGGTGGCATCGCCGCCGGTCAGCTCTGGTTTGCCATCCACCATCTTGCCACGCACCAGCCTGCCAAAGCCGGTTGTGCCACCTTGTCGGAGTCCTGAAATTCATGTGTCTATCCATCCCCTCTCAGGTGGTGCAGCTGCACCCCGAAGATAACTGCGTCACCGTCGATACCTTGGGGGTGCATCGGCGCGTCAGCTGCATACTGCTCGAGGAGCCCCTCCAGGTGGGCGACTATGTGCTGCTCCATATTGGCTTTGTGATGAGCAAGATTGACGAAGAGGAGGCGCAGGCCAGCCTCGAGAGCTTCCGCCAGATGGTGGCCCTGATGCCCAAACAGGATATCTTGCCATGCTGACCTTGAATGATCTGTTTCAGGGCTTTCGCCAGCCCGAGGTGATCCGCGCCCTCGCCGCCCAAATTACCGAACTGGCCAAATTACTCCCCGAGCCGCTGCGGGTGATGGAGGTGTGCGGCGGTCATACCCATACCATCATGAAGTACGGCCTGCACCAGCTGCTGCCCGCCAGCATCGAGTTCGTTCACGGCCCCGGCTGCCCGGTCTGCATCATGCCCAAAGAGCGCATCGATCAGGCCATCGAGCTGGCGAGCCAGCCGAATGTCATTCTGGTCACCCTGGGGGACATGATCCGGGTGCCGGGCTCCAAAGGCACGCTGGCCCAGCAGCGCGCCAAGGGGAGCGATATCCGCCCGGTCTATGACCCCCTCGATGCCCTGCGTATCGCCCGTGAGAACCCTGAGAAAACCGTGGTCTTCTTCGCCATCGGTTTCGAGACCTCCACCCCCATGACCGCCGCCTTGCTGGCTGCGGCTGAAGCTGAGGGGATTGAGAACCTGCTGTTTCATATCAACCATGTGCTGGTGCCCCCCGCCATTCATGCGGTGATGGCCGACGGGGTGGCCAAGGTGAACGCCTTTATCGGCCCCTCCCACGTCAGCGTCATCACCGGCGCCGATATCTACCTGCCCATCGTCGATCGCTATCAGGTGCCGGTGGTGGTGAGCGGTTTCGAGCCGGTGGATGTGATGGAGGCGCTCTTGATGATGGTGCGCCAGAAGGTGGAGGGTCGCTACGCGCTGGAGGTGCAATACAGCCGCGCCGTCACCGCCAGCGGCAATAAAGCCGCCCAGCGGCTGGTCGAGCGCTTTTTCGAAACCCGCGAGCACTTTCGCTGGCGAGGTCTGGGGGATATCAACGCCTCCGCTCTGCGCCTGCGCGATGCCTTCGCCAAGCGCGATGCGGAGCGCTACTTCCAGCTTGATCAGACCCCCATCGATGACCACAAGGCGTGCCAGTGCGCCGATATCCTGCGCGGCTTGGCCAAACCGAACCAGTGCAAAGTCTTTGGCCGGGGCTGCACCCCGACCCAGCCCATGGGCAGCTGCATGGTCAGCTCCGAAGGGGCCTGCAATGCCTACTACCGATATATGGGGATCCAATGAGAGAAATTCAGTTAAGCCACGGCGGCGGCGGTGTCGAGATGAATCAGCTGATCAACCAGCTCTTCTTTCACCACTTTGGCAACGAGATCCTGCTGCGCGGTGAAGATGCCGCTCTGCTGCCGGTAGAGGGCCCCGTCGCCTTTACCACCGACAGCTTTACCGTCTCGCCACTCTTCTTCGAGGGGGGCGATATCGGCAAGCTGGCCATCGCCGGCACGGTCAACGATCTCGCCATGATGGGGGCCAAACCCGAGTATCTGAGCGCCAGCTTTATCATCGAGGAGGGCTTCCCCTACGCCGATCTGGCCCGCATCGTCGAGTCGATGGCCGCCGAACTTGCCAAGAGCGGCGCCCGCATCGTCTGCGGCGACACCAAGGTGGTGCCCAAGGGGGCGGCCGACAAGATCTTTATCAACACCAGCGGGGTCGGCACCTTCCCGCAGCCTGAGCAGAGCCGGGGCATCTCGGTCCGCAACCTCAAGGCTGGTGACGCCATTCTGGTGTCGCGGGATATCGGCAGCCACGGCGCCTGCATCCTGATGGCCCGCGACGCCCTGCAACTGGGATCGGATCTCAAGAGCGACTGCACCACCCTCTGGCCGCAGGTCGAAGCGCTGCTAAAAGCGGGTATTACCCCTCACGCCCTGCGCGATGCCACCCGCGGTGGCCTTGCCGCCGTGCTCAACGAGTGGAGCAGCGCCTCCGGCGTTGCCATCGAGCTGGAGGAGTCCGCCATTCCGGTGTGCGATCCGGTGCGCGGCCTGTGCGAGCTCTACGGTTTCGAGCCCCATGATCTCGCCAACGAGGGAACCATGGTGCTGGCCCTGCCCGCCGAACAGGCGCGGGACGCGCTGGGCATCTTGCGGCAATTCAACCCCGCCGCCAGCCAGATCGGCGTGGTGCAGGCGAGCGATCGCCACAAGGTGATCTTGAACAACCCCTGGGGCAGCCGCCGTTATCTGGAGCTACCGCAGGGGGAGCTGCTGCCGCGGATCTGTTGAGCAACCATGCCGTTCCGTCAATTACAGGGAGGAGTCACAGCTCCTCCCCCTATCGGTTAAGGAGCTACCATGCACGAAATGTCTCTGGCCATGGCTGCCATCGATCTGGCGGCCGAGCAGGCCACCCAGCGGGGCTTTAACAAGGTGACCGCCCTCTGGCTCGAGGTCGGCAGCTTCTCCTGCGTCGACCCGGACACCATTGCCTTCTGTTTCGAGGCCGCCGCCAAGGGCACCGTGGCCCAAGGCGCCCAGCTTCACTTTCAGCACCAGGCGGCTGAGGCCTGGTGTTACGACTGTAACAAGACAGTCACCCTCACCGAGCGCGGGCAGGCCTGCCCCGAGTGTGGTGGATACAAATTACGCGTCGCGCTAGGGAACAGCCTGCGCATCACCGACATCGAGGTAAGTTGATATGTGTAGCGTATGCGGATGCGGCCAGGCGCGGATCGCCGGCCATGAGCACGATCATGAGCATCATCACGAACATGAACATCACCATGAACATGGTCATGAACACGACCATCATCATGCTCATGACGCCCATCACCACCATGACCACGAGCAGAGTGCGCCGCGCACCCTGATCATTCACCACCACTACCACCATCAGGGGGATGTCCATCACCACTACCACGGGGTACGGGCTCCCATAAGCCATGAGGGGCATGATCACCCCCATGAGCACCACCATGATCACCCCCACGACCCTCATCATGAACATGCCCACTCTCATGAACACGGCCATTCCCACGCGCATCCCCATGATCACAGCCATGACCATGACCATGACCATGACCATGACCATGACCATGACCATCAGCAGGGTGATCTGCACTATGGCAAAGGGGAAGCGGGATTGTCGGTGCCCGGCATGGGACAGCGCCAGCTGATCGCCATCGAGATGGATGTGCTGGCCAAGAACAATGCGCTGGCCGCCCACAACCGCGAGCACTTCACAGCTGCCGACCAGCTGGTGCTCAATCTGGTCTCTAGCCCGGGTTCAGGCAAAACCACTTTGCTGTGCGAAACCCTGCGCCAGCTGGCCGACAAGCGCCCCTGCGCGGTGATCGAAGGGGATCAGCAGACCAGTGCCGATGCGGATCGCATCCGTGCCACCGGTGTCCCTGCCGTGCAGATCAACACCGGCAAGGGCTGCCATCTGGACGCCAAAATGGTCCACGACGCCTGCCACCAGCTGCCCGCCAATGAAGGAGGCATCCTCTTTATCGAAAACGTCGGCAATCTGGTCTGCCCCGCCAGCTTCGATCTCGGCGAGAAGTACAAGGTGGCGATCCTCTCCGTCACCGAGGGGGAAGAGAAGCCCCTCAAGTACCCGGACATGTTCGCCGCCGCCCAGCTGATGGTGATCAACAAAATCGATCTGCTGCCCTACGTCAGCTTTGATGTGGCCCGTTGCATCGAGAACGCCAAACGGGTCAACCCCTATATTCAGGTGATCCAGGTCAGCGCCACTACAGGCGAAGGGATGGATGCCTGGCTCAACTGGCTGGCCAGTGCCTGAACCGGTTAAACACCGCTGATAACGGTAGGAGGGAGGCTGATGCCTCCCTCTCTTTTATCTGCGCGCTTTGCCAACGATCCTCTCTGTACAGAATGGCCAGCGACTCATACTCACGTCCCCTCACCCTGGCCCTCTCCCCAGGGAGAGGGAACCGGTTCGTGGATGTCGCGACTATACGACTCCCTCAACCCTCTCAGGGGGCGCTTCGAGCATAACAACCAGCCATATTTTCAAACCCAGAGGTTCTCCAAACCCTAAACCCCGAGCCTGGCGAAATGGCACCTTCTGCTCCCTTCTCCCCTTGCGGGAGAAGGGTTGGGGATGAGGGGGAACCACCTTTCAAGCCGCGCTTTCGGTCAGCTCCCCAGATTCGGGCTGCATCTCACCAAAGCGCAGCACCCGATGACAGATCTGGCGCAATAATGCCTGCTGGTGACTGAAGATGACCATGCCAAGCCCGCGCTGCTCGCATTCAACCATCAACTCCCGCCAGAGCTGGCGCTGAATCTGCGGATCCAGCTGGGCGGTCACCTCGTCGGCAATCAGCAGCCGAGTGCGGGGATCGAGGGCACGCAGCAGCGCGATGCGGGCCAACTCGCCACCGGAGAGCTGGCCGGGTTTACGACCAAGCCATCCAGGCTTGACCATAAAGCGGGCCAGCATGGCGTCATCGGGGCGCCACACATCCCAGAGCGCCTGCCCGGTGGTGCGATAGGGATTGAAGGTGAGCTCCGGGTGCTGGGGCACCAGCTGGATGGGGTTATAACCTTTTACCTGTTCAGGCACCGGCTGCCCATCCAGCAGGATCTGCCCGCTGGTCCCAACCGGTTGCCAACTCGCCAATACCCGCCCCAGCGTGGTCTTGCCATGGCCACTCGGCGCAGAGATGCCGAGCCGTTCGCCCGCTTTCACCGTCAGCGATAACCCCTGCCAGAGAGGACGTTCCCCCTGGGCGATAGTGAGATTTCGTACTTCCAACATCAGGAAACCTCCGGCACAGAGAAGAGCGCATTGAATTCCGGCAGCGCCTGCCAGTGGGCGCGGAGCATCTCGCTCCCCTGCCCCTGGAGCAGATGGTGACAGCTCAGGGTGTCGCTCACCTGCCCCTGATGCAGCGCCACAATGCGATCGGCAAAGCGGGCTGCCAGCGCCAGATCGTGGGTCACCCAGAGGATACCGCTGCCCTGATTGGCCAATTCACGCAACTGGCTGAGCAGCTGGCAGGCCAGCCCCTCGTCGAGCCAGGCGGTGACCTCGTCCGCCAGAATGTAGCGGGCGCCGCCAAGGGCCGCGGTGCAGGCCAGAATGCGCTTGGCCATGCCGCCGGAGAGCTGGCGCGGATAGCGGTCCAGAGTGGCAGCTGGCAGCTGGTAGCGCAGCAGCTGCTGGCCGAGCCGCTCGCGAGAACCGCTCTGGCCGCAGAGGCGTGCCGCACGTCCCAGCTGGCGCTCCACCGTCAGCAGCGGATTGAGGGCGCTCACCCCCTGCGGCACATAGCAGAGGGTGTGGCCGCGCAGTCTGGCCCGGCTGGCGTCGCACAGAGGCGTGCCATCAAGAGAGATGGAGCCGCGCATCCGCAGGTTGTCCGGCAGCAGGGTCAGGGCGCTTTGCAGCAGCAGGCTCTTGCCCTCGCCGCTCCCCCCCACCAGCGCCACGATTTCGCCGGGCGCCAGTTGCAGGCTGATATCGGTCAGCAAAGGCTGCCAGCTGCGCCGCCCCAGCCAGGAGTAGTGGGCCGCCTCTATGGTCACCTGATCAAAACTCAGCATGGTTCACTCCTGTGCCACAGCAGCTGTTGCAAGGCGCGGGTAGACTGATCAAACAGCAGAACCAGCAGCAGCAGCATCAGCCCCGGGAAGAGGGCCAGCCACCAGCCGCCGCCGGCCAGATAACGCAGGGCATCCGCCAGCAGCAGGCCCAGCGAGGCCTCGTGGGCCGCCAGCCCAAAGCCGAGAAAGCTCAAGGCCGCGCTATGCAGCACCGCATGGGGAAACATCAGCAAGGTGCCGATAAACCATTGGGGCAACAGCCCCGGCAGCAAGTGGATGCGCCAGCGACGCAGCGCCCCCATCCCCTGACAGCGGGCCAGCACCACGTAGTCACTGCAGACGATCCGCCGCGCCTCGGCGCAGAGAATGAGCGCCAGCTTGGGCCAGTGGGTGAGCGCCACCGCCAGGATCACCCCGCGCATGCCGCCCCCCACTGTGAAGCAGATAAGGATCAGCAGCAGCATATGGGGCAGCGCCAGCATGGCGTCGATCACCATTCGCACCGCCGCATCACATCTGGGGTGAATGAGCGACACGCTTGCCGCTACCATGGCCAGCAACCCGCTACAGAGCGCCGTGCTGATGCCGAGTTCCAGACTGGTGAGGGTGCCCTGAAAGGCCCGCAACCAGAGATCCCGCCCCATCTGATCGGTGCCGAACCAGTGGGTCAGCGAGGGAGGCTGCTGGCGCGCCAGCAGATCCATCGGCACATCCTGATGAGAGAGGCTCCAGCCGTAAGTGGCCAGTAGCGCCAATCCGAGCAGGGCAAAAACCAGCCGCAGTATGGAGGGAAGCGGATTAAACAGCATGATCGCCCTCCCAACCGCGGTTGATGCGGGCCAGCAATACCCGCGCCGCCGTGTTGCCCAAAAAGACCAGCAGGGTGCAGAAGAGCACGATTCCCATCAGCAGGGGGATATCCCCTCGCAGCCCCGCATCCACCGTGGCCTGGCCGAGCCCCGGATAGGAGAAGACCTTCTCTGCCAAGAGCGATCCGCCAATCAGCTCGCCAAGGGAGGCAAACTGCAGGCAGAGCGCCGGGGTCAGGGCGTGGCGCAGCACATGAAAACGCAGCATGGGCCAGCCGCCATCCCCCTGAGCGCGGGCGTAGCGGATAAAGTCGCTCTCCAGCACCTCGGCCACCCGCGCCCGGGTGTGCAGGGCGATGTTGCCCAACCCGAGCAGGGTCAAGGTCGCCACCGGCAGCAACAGATGGCGTGCTCGCATGACCCAATCTACCTCATCGGCGGAGAGGCCCGGCGTCCAGGCGCAGCAGACCGGCAACAGCGGCCAGTGCACCGCAAACAGCGCGAGCAGCAAGAGGCCGACCCAGAAGGTGGGCAGGGAGGCGAGCAGATAGGCAAACCGGCAAATCAGGCGATCGGGCCAGTGATTGAGATAGCGACCGGCGCAGAGGCCCAGCAAAATCCCGAAAAAGCCGGAGAGCAGCCAGGCGCCCGCCAGCAGCAGGAAAGAGGCAGCAAAGCGCTGGCCTATGACTTCCCCCACAGGCGCGTTGTAGAGCATGGAGTAACCGAGATCCCCCTGCAGCACCTGGCTAAACCAGTGCCAATAGCGCAGCCAGAGCGGCTGATCCAGCCCCCAGCGGGCGGCTATGCGGGCGTACTGCTCCGGCGGCACATGGAGCAGATCGTTGCCGATATAGGCCTTGATGGGGTCGATGGGGGAGTAACTCAGCAGCACAAAGGTGGCGACCGAGACCAGACATAACAGCCCTGCCAGACGCAGCAGGGCTTTTAGAGTGGCAGTCATCATAGTGGGGAACTTAACGGCACGTCCACCGCCAATCCTGCAGGTTGTTGAGCAGTGACCAGCTACCGTGGATTTCCGGCGCCCCCTTGCCAAGGTCGATGCAGCGATTGGCCAGATAAGTGTGCTGCACGTTGAGCAGCCAGGCCCAGGCCGCATCTCCCTGCACTCCGGCGCCGGTCTTGCCATCCCACTCCACCTGCTGCCAGAACGGCACGGCCGCCTGCCAGTTCGGGGCATCCAGCGCCTGCTTGAGGTGGCTATCCACCACAGGGTTGCTGTAGTAGCCCGGATTGTAGAACTCCACGCCACCGGAGCCGCTCTGGTAGTGGTGATAGAGCTCCATGGGATCCAGACTCCCCCACCCCATCAGCACCGGATTGGCGTGCATCTCCCGCTCCACCTGTTCCCAGCTGCCGGACTTGAGGCTCACCTCAAGGCCAATGGGCCCCAGCATGGCCCGCACCGCTTCCGCCAGATCCCGGCGGGTGCTGTCGCCACTGGTGTACCAGAGGGTAAAGGCGGCGCGCAGGGAGCCCTTGTGGCGAATGCCGTCACTGCCCATCTTCCAGCCGGCCTCGTCGAGCAGGGCGTTGGCGTGGGCCGCATCCCCATCCTTGAAGGCGGTGGCGTTGTTCAGCCAGGGCAAGCCTTCTACCGCGCTGTAGGCGGGGATGGCATGTCCTTCCAGCAGCTGGTCGGCCAGCAGCTTGCGGTCGATGGCGTAGTTGATGGCGCGGCGCACCGCCACATCCGAGGTCACGTCGTTGCCGATGGGATAACCCTTGGCATCTTTTTTACCCTCTTCGCCACGCTTGCTCGCTGCAGGAATGGGGAAGACGATGCCGCGGTTCTCGACACTTGGCCGCACCCACAGCTTGAGGGAGGCAGGCACGGTAGGCGCCAGTGACGGGGCAATGCGCACCAGGTCGAGCTGGCTGCTCTGGGCCGCGGCGTAGGCGCTCTCTTCATCGATAAAGACGAACACCAGCCGTTTGAAGTCATTGTTGCCACCGGCGTAATAGGGGTTGGCCTCCACCACCAGTTGTTGACCGGGTAGGAAGCTCACCAGCCGGTAAGGGCCGGCACCGACCGGCTTTTGGGCATATGCTTTTGCGTCGTAATCACGCTTCGACACTATCCCCAAAGATCCCAGCACGTTGACGAAAGTGCTCTGGGGAGCACTCAGGGTGATGGCCACCTCGGTAGGCGAGAGCACCTTGGCCGAGACAAAGTTGCCCATGTCGATCTTGCCGCCCCCCTGGGCTGCGCTGTTGTAGGTGAAGGCCACATCCTCGGCGGTGAGGGGCGCGCCGTTGGAGAATGTCAGGTTCGGCTTGAGGCGGATAAGCCACCCCTTGCCATCCTGGTTCGGAGTCACCGATTGGGTGAGCACATTCTGCCAGCTGAGGTCGGCGTTTTGCTTGAGCAGCGGACTGTGCAGCAGCAGGTAGCTGCCGTGGCTCCAGCCAAGCAGCGGGTCAAACCCTTCGGTGGGTTCGGCTCCGATGGCGAGCTTGAGTTCGGCGGGGACGGGCTGGGCAGCCAGCGCCATGGTAGAGAAACCGCCCGATAGCAGGGCCAGCAGGGGCAGTGCCTGCACCAGGACTGGCGCACCAAGCAGGCCATCGATGCGGCCATGTTCAATCTTCATCATGATCCTTGTTCCCAGGATTCACTCGCAGAGATGCAACGCCACCTCAATGAGGCGAGTGAGGGGCCCATGCCGGCCCCTGTGTCAAACTGACGCGCCCGGTTGTCGGCACGCCTTGGTCTCAGGACTTTCGTCCCCCGAACAGTCGTCGGCGCCCCAGATCCACGCCGCCCTCCCCCTGCTGCACCGGAAGCGAAAGCAGCATCTTGAGGGTGCTGCTCACCAGCGCCCGCCCCTCGTCGGCCCCCAGATGCGGGTCGATGGGGGACATGAGCGAGCAGGCCAGCAACTGCCCCGTCTCGGGCAATGCCCCCACCATAAAGGTCAGGTTGCCGCAGGGGAGCTGCAGGGCGAGCCGATCGCGGCTGCCACGCACCGGCCAAAGCTGATCCGGCCCCGGCAGCACTACCACGCTCAACATCCAGGGGGTGAGCACGCAGCCGAGCCACTGCCCTTCAAACAGGGTGCACTCTGCGACTATGGGCATGGTGGCGTGATAGAAGGGCAGCGCCTGCATCTCTTGCTGCGCGATCCGCTCGTACTGGGCTACCAGCAATGGCGCGGGATTCGCGGCAAAACCGGCGAACTCCTGCGCCGACTCTGTCGCGGCTTCGTTCACTGTCTTGTTCACTACCTCATTCACAATGGATTGCGCCATAGGCCCTCCCGCGCTCGCTCGGCCTTCTCCTGCTCAAAGAGCGGAATGGCCGGAGCTCCCAGGCTGGCCAGCAGGGTCAGGATCCGATCCGTCGCCTCCCCCATGGCAGCCGCCACCACGGGGGTGAGGCCGATGCGGGGTTCGAGGGATTCGGGCTCGACCCCGATCAGGGTGAGCCGCCTGGGGGACTCCCCCGTCATGTGCAGCGCCGAGAGCACGTCCGCCAGCCCCAGCTGATGGGGGGAGATCTTGCGACCGAACAGGGTCGGGATCGCTTCATCTTTCAGGGTCACCACGGTGCCCGGCGGATTGCCGCTGCGCACCGCGTCCGCCAGTATGATGTGGTCGCGACTGGCCATCGCTTCGAGCAGCTCCATGCCAGCGGTGCCGCCGTCAAGCAGCTCGATGCCAGGGGCGAAGCGGTAGTCGCGCTCCAGCCCCTCGACGATGCGCACGCCGACGGCCTCATCGCTCAAGAGCAAGTTGCCCACGCCCAGGATCAGGGTGTTCATAACAGCACCTTCACCTGAGTTGTTTCACCACTCTGGGTATCCACCACGTGCACCGCGCAGGACATGCAGGGATCGAACGAGTGGATGGTGCGCACCACCTCCAGCGGCTTGCCGGGATCCGCCACCGGGGTGCCTACCAGGGATTGCTCGTAGGGGCCGGGCTCGTCGTTGAAGTTGCGCGGGCCCGAGTTCCAGGTCGACGGCACCACCGCCTGATAGTTCTCGATCTTGCCACCCTTGATGACTACCCAGTGGGAGAGCATACCGCGCGGCGCCTCTTCAAAGCCCACCCCGCGAAACTCCTTGTCCGCCGGGATCTCGGTCTTGATGTAGGCGCTGGAATCCCCCTTGCCGATGTTGTCCACCAGCGCCTGCCACTGGTGAGACAGGGTATCTTTGAGCACGCAGCAGCGCACCGCGCGGCCGATGATGCGGCCCAGGGTGGAGTGCAGCTGTTCGGTCTTGATGGCCGAGCCGGTCAGTGCCTTGTAGATGCCATTCAGCTGATCGAAGTGCGCCACAGTCCCGGGGTGCTTGGCGGCCAGCTTCACCAGGAGGTCTGCGAGGGGCCCCACCTCCACCACCTTGCCGTAGAAGGTGGGGGATTTGACCCAGGAGTACTTGCCGTCATCCTGCCAGCCGGTGTAGTCGGGCTCAGTCTTGCCCTCCCAGGGCTTGAGGGGGGCGTCATCCTTGTACCAGGCGTGCTTGTTGCTCTCGGCAATGCCATCCATCAGCCACGCATCCTGATGGCTCTCGATGGGGCGATAGCCGGCCAGATCGCCGTTCTCGATGTAGCCACCGGGCATCAGGAAGCTGCCGCCGTCACCGTCGGTGGGCAGCTCCGGCACGCTCAGGTAGTGCTTGGCCCCCTGCCCCAGGTTCAGCCACTCGGGGTAGTGGGCAGCGATGATGGCGGCATCCACCTTGTAGACCTGCTCGATGAACTCGCCGAGCCGGTCGATAAAGCTCTTCACGTAGAGCAGCCGCTCGAGGTTGAGCACGCTCGGTGCATCCAGGTTGATGGGGTTGGCCACCCCGCCCACCGCCAGATTCTGAATGTGGGGGGTCTTGCCGCCCAAAATGGCGACGATGCGGTTGGCATCGCGCTGGCACTCCAGCGCCTGCAGATAGTGAGCCACGGCGATGAGGTTCACCTCCGGGCTCAGCTTCATCGCCTTGTGGCCCCAGTAGCCGTTGGCGAAGATGCCGAGCTGGCCGCTCGCCACCAGGGCGCGGATCTTCTCCTGCACCTTGGTCAGCTCGTCGACGCTGTTGAGGGACCAGGTCGATACCCCCTTGAGCAGGTCGGCCGCCTTCTGCGGGTTTGCCTCAAGGGCCGCGGTGATGTCCACCCAGTCCAGCGCGGAGAGCTGATAGAAGTGGACGATGTGATCGTGGATGTTGTGGGCCGCGATGATGAGGTTGCGGATAAACTGGGCATTGACCGGCACCTTGGCGCCGATGGCGTTCTCCACCGCCCGCACCGAGGCGATGGCGTGAATGGAGGTGCACACCCCGCAGATGCGCTGCACTATCATCCAGGCATCGCGCGGGTCGTTGCCCTTGACGATCTCCTCCATCCCGCGCCACATGGTGCCGGACGACCAGGCCTTGGTGACGACGCCGCCTTCGATTTCACAGTCGATACGCAGGTGACCCTCGATGCGGGTGATGGGGTCTATGGTGATACGTTGGCTCATACGTTGGCTTTCCCTCGGGCCTGATAATCTTGGTGAACACGTTCAAGTGATGGCAGTACCGGCAGCAGCCGGATCAGCAGCAAATAGGCACACACCTCGATGGCGACGAAGCCCAAGGAGATCAGCACTTCCGCCGCGGAGGGGAAGTAGTGGTAGCCATTGCCGGGGTTGAAGGCGAGCAGGGAGTAATCCAGTCGCCAGAGGGCTGCGCCCAGCAGCATGCTGAGAGCCCCCAGAAAGAGCATGCGCGAATCGCGGCGGCTCTTGTCCCAATGGAACACCAGCAGCGGGAAGATCATCAGCGCGATCTCGCTCCAGAACATCAAGGCGTAGCGATTCCACTGGGAGAGGTACTCCGACTTGTCGTTGATGACGATCTCGGCAAAGCGCAGCGCCACGAACAGGATCAGGAAGATGTCGATCACCTGGGTCAGCTTGTAGAAGAGCGACTTCTCGTTGGGGCCGCGCCCCGCCAGCCCTGCCTGCACCAGGGAGCCTTCAAACACCACGATGGAGAAGCCCATGATGAAGGCGGTCAGAAGCGAAAAGACCGGCAGCAACTCGTAGCTTTGCCAGAGTGGATGGATCTTCTCCCCCGCTACGATCATCAACGAGCCCATCGAGGACTGGTGCATGGTGGGCAGCAGAGCCCCCAGCGCCAGCACGAAGAACATGATCTTGTTGAGGCGAATGAGTGACGCCTTCCAGCCGAACTTCTCCAGCAGCACGGGCGCAAACTCCAGCGCCATCACCCCGATATAGATGGTCATGCAGACCGCCGTCTCGAACAGCACCGAGGAGGTGTTGAAGTGACCGGGCAGGTAGAAGTACGGCAGGTTCCAGTAACGCCCCACGTCGATGGTGATGGAGAGGCCGCCCAGCGAGTAGCCGAACAGGCTCGCCAACAGGGCCGGTCGCACCAGGGGGTGATACTCGCCCCGGTTGAACACATAGACAGCCCAGGCCAGTGCCCAGCCGCCGCAGGCGAAACCGGTACCGATCAATAGATCGAACGAGATCCAGAGTCCCCAGGGATAACCGCCATTCAGATCGGTGACCGAACCCAGCCCGAAGACGAGGCGTTTTAAAATCAACATGCCGCACAGCACGGCAAAGGGGGCCAGCACCAGCACAGGCCAGCTGACCAGCCTGCCCCCCAGCGGATGTGCCTTGTGATTACTCATGGTCCTTGCCTCCCGTATTCTGGTCATGACCCTTGCTCTGGCCATGGCTGGCATCATCCCCCTCTCCCCCGCCATGCTGCTTGGCATTGCGGCGAATGAGTACCGAGAGCCCGGTCAGCACCACCAGCGGCAGCACCATCCCCTTGTAGAGGGTGTGCTGGATATGCTCCGAGCGGGCACCGGAGGAGAGCTCCGGCAGATCGGGCATGTCGAGCTTGGTATAGGGCACCCCGGCCAGCACCAGCACCTGGGTGCCGCCCCCCTCCTTCTCGCCATAGACGTAAGGCTGGTAGTTGGGCACTTCGTGCAGGTAGGGGTCGTTGGCCTTGAGGGTCTGGCGCGGGTAGGCATATTCGCTGCCCGGGGTGGCCAGCAGGCGACGCCTGGCTTCTGCCATCAGCGCCTCGCGGGTGCCGAAGATGACGGCGCCGGTGGGGCACACCTCGACACAACCGGGCAACTTGCCCTGATCGATGCGCTCAAGCCCTTTCTGGTTGCAGAGCTCGCACTTGTGGATCGCCCCGAACGGGTTGTCGTAGTCATATTTGGGCACGTCGAACGGGCAGCCCACCATGCAGTAACGGCAGCCGGTGCAGACGTCCGGGTCGTAATGGACGATGCCGGTCTTGGGATCCTTGGTCAGCGCCTGCACAGGGCAGACGGAGACGCAGTTGGGATCGACACAGTGCATGCACTGCTTCTTGATGTAGGCATAGCCATCCACCAGCTGATCCTTGTGCTCACCCGTGCCGTTCTTCCACACCTGAATGATGTTGTTGGTGTAGGGGCTCAGCTTGTCGTTGTTGGACCAGGTCGCTTCCCCGGCC
The DNA here is from genome assembly GCF_041402625.1 of Aeromonas sp. S19(2024). Taxonomy (NCBI): domain Bacteria; kingdom Pseudomonadati; phylum Pseudomonadota; class Gammaproteobacteria; order Aeromonadales; family Aeromonadaceae; genus Aeromonas; species Aeromonas sp. S19(2024). The sequence continues at coordinate 6,933 of NZ_JBGLQU010000003.1, read as the reverse complement.
GGATTGGCCGGGTTGCCGTTGAGGCGCTGACACTCCGCCACACAGGCCTGGCAGCCGATGCAGAGGGTGGAGTCGTAGAGCATGCCGAGTGCGCCGGGAATGAGCGGCTTGTTCTCGGCCGCCGCCAGCGCGGTGCCGGAGACGGTGGTGCCCGCCGCCAGCGCACCGACGGAGGCGAATTTGAGGAAGTTGCGTCTGTTCACGGTCACTCCTCCCGTGAGGTGTGCTGCCCGGCTTCATGGCGCTTCTGCTGGCGACCGAGCTCGCGCACCGTCATCAGACTCACCCCGACCAGCACCCCGAGCGCGCCCCCGATAAGGCCGGTGGCGGTGGGCGAGATATGCCCCCCCTCCTGAATAGCCACGTCGGGTTTCTCCACCCTGGGGGTCGGATTTTCCACCTTGGCGAGCTGGAAGATCCCCTTGCTGAACCCCACCCCCTGCTCGTTGCAGCCGTAGCAGGGATGGCCTATGCCCACCGGCCAGATGCCGCCGCCCACGTCGCAGAACTCCAGGGTCGAGCAGTTGCCGTAGGTCTCCGGCCCCTTGCAGCCCAGGTGATAGAGACACCAGCCCTGACGGTGGCCCTCGTCGCCAAACTCCTTGGCGAAGCGGCCGGCGTCGAAGTGCGGGCGGCGCTCGCAGTTTTCGTGGATGAGCCGCTCATAGGCAAACAGCGGCCGCTTCTTGGCATCGAGCGCCGGCAGCTTGCCGTAGGTGATGTAGTAGGCGACCGTGGTGAGGAAGTTGTGGGGGTTGGGCGGACAGCCCGGGATATTGATAATCGGCGTGCCGAGGTTGCCGAGAGCCTCTTCCAGGCTGACGGCGCCGGTCGGGTTGCCGCCGCTGGCGGGCACCCCACCCCAGGCGGCGCAGGAACCGATGGCGATGACGGCGGCCGCGTCACTGGCGGCGCGGCGAATATGGTCGACGATGGGCTCGCCAGCCACCATGCAGTAGATGCCGCCATCTTTAAGCGGGATGGAGCCGTCCACCACCAGCACATACTTGCCCTTGTAGCGTTCGATGGCATTGTGCTTGTTCTCTTCGGCCTGATGGCCGAAGGCCGCCGAGAGCACCTCGTGGTACTCCAGCGAAATGGTGTTGAGGATCAGGTTCTCGATGGTGGGGTGGGTGGCGCGCAACAGCGATTCGGTGCAACCGGTACACTCCTGCGCCCCTATCCAGATCACCGGTGGCCGCTCGGGGCTGGTGAGCGCGGTGGCCATCTTGGCCACGGCATGCTGGCTTAATCCCAGGGTTGCGGCCATCCCGGCGCAAAGCTTCATAAAGTCACGGCGATTAATTCCATGAGCCGATAAAAAAGTATCCTCGACCATTCTTCTTATTCCCGTCAGTGAGCATTGTTTGACAAATGCTTAATTGCGGGAATGCTATGCCTCCCCTTCCCCCTTTATGTTGATCTCCATCAAGTCGAACCCTATTAATGCCTCTGTTGGACTGGAGAGTGAAATTAAAAAAGCTATATGCCACATGCATTTATTATTTGCTGAGCCCCAAAAACACCCACAAAGAGGTATTTCAAGAAAGACCTAATTAACACCATATAAATTACGTCTTTGTTTTCGGCATGAAATTATAAAAATTAAAGCATTGTCACAGAATTTATTTTTCGGCCCTGTTATTCCAGCATCTCATCTTCATCAATAGGTGTTGCAGCGTACATAACGCCACCAGTCAGTCCTTCATCTCTTGCCAAAACAGAAATAAATTAATCAAGCGCGGTACTTTAATAGCCAAGCTCAAGGACTACAGAAAGTGGCTGAATCACCAGCAGAAACGTTTGTGCCTCATACGAAACCTGCTTTCATTGTACAGACAAGGCAGGCCTCCCAAGCCAGAGCCTCCTCCCCCTCCAACCAACTATCCGGAAGAATGGCGATCACGTTTTCTGATGATGACACAAGAAAACACCGGCTGAAACCGGTGCTAAATAATACCTATACTGATAGCACATTAATGCAATGAGTCATAGCTCTGAAAATAACTCACTACCATCCGACATCTATTACCAAACCTATTAAAAGCAATGACACTATTTCAGTGAAAAGCTATCAGATTTTATCCAATAATTTTTCCCTCCTGATGGGGTTTTGTATATTATTTTATAAAACATTCCATCATCAGACATGTCAGAAAGAATGAACTCATCACCTCTAATTAAATATGCTTTAAGAACTTCGCTCTCCTTAGGTCCACTATAAAGATGAACTTTTGATTCTTCAACAATCCCATTTAATGGTTCTCGAGATAAAAAGTCGCTACCATCACTAAGAAGAACGGTGTGGTTGTTTTTTCCATCTTTTTTATAAATTCTCTTTACTTGTTGACATCCGACACATGCATCCCTAAAAAGTAACGTCCATTTATCTTGAATTATCATATAAACATCATCATTCCACTCACCCTTATCTCTCCAAGAGCTCACTACATATTTATCATGAAGTGATATATTACATAATTTCCCATCAACGCCAGCAGATGGAGTATCCTCTATCTTTCCATGTACGATTTTAAATATAATGGAGCACTGATTTACATCGTGTGAGGTTGTCACAAATAAATACTCTAAATCAAATATCTTCTTTATTTCAATTTTTTCATACCCATCATTCAAAAGTGTTTTCACTAAAGGTGGAGTGATAAAACCTTTGCATGACTGTGCATTGCAATCCTCTGCGTAAACAGGAAAGCTTACGCTAACTAAAAACAAACAAAACAACAATGCAACATTTCTAGCCGCCATTAATTCAGCCCCCACTCTGTCTTTATAAGATTAAAATATTTCATTCTATCCAACAATCCATTGTCACCACCATTTACAGCCAAAGTAATTAATTTTACATTATCTCTGTCATTGTCAACTAAGATGTTTATATCACCCTTTGCATCAAATTTTTTATGAACAGCACCGTTAAAACGCCAATACCAGCATGATGCTTCTATTGCATTTGCCATACTAGCAGCCACCAATGACGAGTCGTTGACACAGTCCACACCAGAATGTTTAGAGAAGCGTATATAATTATTTTTCCAAGTCAATTGAATCAGACCTCGCCCTCTATAGGTTGGACCATCACCTATTTTGGTGTTTCCGTTCTTCTCTGCATCTGCATGTCGGCCAGGATCATAATTAACTCCAGAGCCAAATTCCAATGTAGTATCTAGATGAGCTGACTCATGCAAGCATTGTGATAGGAAGTGGGCTCTATGATAAGGACCATTAATTTCGTATTTAAAAAGCATTTCATTAAGAAGTGCAACAAAATCAGTCTTATTATATTTGTATACATTAGGATAGTCTTTTTTAAACTTGCTTGCAAAAGCCTTGCCGCCCCTTTCACCAGTAAACCAGTCATTTTTGTGACCAAGTAATAGCTCTATTAACTCAGTAGTAATTATATGCTCCGAAACCATAGGCTTTATTATTATGGATAATGGATATAGATGTGAAACCTCTCCATTAAATTTTAACTTGGCTGCACTCTGCATCCACTCCAGCTTATCGATACGCTGTTTCTCGTGATCCACCAGCAGGTCAAAATCAGGCAAGCCAATTTTAGCCATCAGTTTTTCCAGCCACAGATAACTGCTGGCCGACGATTTTTCATACCACTCGCTGGGATGCTTGACGATAAGCTTGTGAAGTTGCTCTGCATTGCTGCTATTTTGCAGCGCGGTCTGTATCTCTTCACTGCTAAGTTCACCGCTCTTGTCGGTATCGAAACTGTTTACCAATTCGGTAAAGAAAGTAGGCGGCGCATCCGGGTCCAGATAACCATCTGATCCTGAACCATCGACCTTTTTAAAGCCAATCTTAAGCCAGTCATGCTGGCTCAATAGCTCCACTTGCTCTTTCTTGACATATTTTCCTGACGAAATGCTGACCCACTCCTGCTTGGCGGCATCTTTTTCAAACTTTGGTGATTCAACCAGCGCTTCCAGACTCTTATCACCGGTTGCCACCCAGAGATCTTTACCATCCTGCTTTTTCTTCTCGTGCAAGATGAGTCCCGCCGGGACCTTGGCATAGGTGGCACCACCTTTTGTTCCCGCTTTGTTGGCCAATACATCGTCCAGTCTGGGATCCTGGGTGAACACCTCAAGATGAACTTGATGCTTACTCTTTTTGCCTCCAATCAGAGAGCCTGGCGTTTCCACCAAGCCGAGATAGCCGATGGTCTCACCTGCGGCAATGGCCACGGGAGATGGCAACACATAGAGTTCGCCAAGATGGGAGGGAGGAAGCGTATTTGCCTCGATATATTTGTCTTCGACGCATACCCAGGCGACACCACAACTACTTGGCACACCGTCCACACTCGGTGTCACATATTTGCATCTGGCCATCTTGTGCGCCTTGTCACCATCCCAATGGAATTCGAGTTGGTGTGCATCATACTGCAACTTGGTACCGGCAGGCAGAGAAACACTTTTCTTTCCCACCACCGGACGACCTGTAGACCCATCAACTCCAGGATCCGCACGGCCAACCATATTAGTCAGCAGTTCCGCCTCTATCTGATCGAATAGCCAGGTAGGCAGGTTGGGTTTAATCACCTCAACAGCGGCCGGACTATTGGCGATCCAGACCGAACTCCCTTGACTGACCACAACACCGGCCTTCTCAGCCTCTTTCATCTGGGTATTGGACAGCTGACTCTTGATGATCACCTTGATGAAGTCATACACCTTGCCCCCGACATTCCCCTTTTGGGATGGTACACTGCTGTCCATTTCCAGTTCGGTATCTTTAGGTAGCGTGAAGCGCGGCAAGGCGGCATTAACACGCTGCTGCTCGGCATCGGGATTGGCATGTGGAACGGAATTGCGCGCATTCCACCCCTTCTTCAGTACCAGCTTCTCGGTGCTTTGGTACTGATCCCAAGGCAGCAGATGCATATAGAGCGAGTAGAAGGTGAACTCATTTTTCGCCTTAGTCTCTGCATTCACTTCACAATATTCATGCTGTACCAGGCAGAAGCAGTTGGAATAACGCAAGGACTCCCCCTGAAATTCAGAGGTCAGGTAATCCTTCATCATCCGGAAGGCCACCACCTTGCCATCAGCCATGGCTCTGACAGGATACTTATCCTTGCACCAAGGGGCACTCTTGTCGCTGATATGAATGCCACCATGCCATTTGTTATGATTGCCAAGAAGATAGTGACCCGATTGCTCGCCATTGATCAGCGCAGTCAATGCTTTGGCATCTTTGAACTCTTCCCCTTTGGCAGTGAGGATGGGAAATGCAAACTTCATGCTGTTTCCTTATTCAGAAAAGAGGTAGAACGCGCCGGGCTTCTCTTCTTTCAAGAGCGCCTCCATCGCCTTCTCGGTGGGGATGGCCTTGACCAGCTCGACCAGTTCGGGAGCCTTGACCACTTCTACCCCCTTGGGCACCACGGGAGCCTTGCCACCCCAGCCAGATCCAGACCCTGCGCTGCCGCCGGCGTTGAGCTTGATGGCGGGGCCCACCAGCTTGACGCCGCTCGGGTCCACTTTGACAAAGCTGCCGCCCCCCTTGAGGGTGATCTCGGAGCCCGCCTCCAGCACCAGCTTGTCCCCCACCTTGATATGCACTTCCTGCCCAGCTTCCACCAGCAGGGACTGCCCCAACTTCTGGTGCAGGCTGGCATCCACCGTCAGCGAGTAATCGGCTTTTATCTGGTCGCGCTTCTCACCCTCCACCGTCAGGTGGTCATTGGCCTTGATGCGGGTCACCCGCTCATTGTCGATGTCCCTGTGTTCGTCGTGCTTGATGTGCCACGCCGCATCGTTCTCGATAAGCACGTTCAGGTCTTTCTGACCGTGGATATAAATCTCTTCCTTGCCAGCCTGGTCTTCGAAACGCAACTCGTTGAAGCCCTCGCCTTGGTGGGTCTCGGTGCGCAGCACGGTGCGGGTCTTGTTGGCTGGCAACTCGTAGGGCGGCCGGTTGGTGGCGTGATAAGTGCGACCAGTCACGATGGGCTGGTCGGGGTCCCCTTCCAAAAAGCTCACGATGACCTCGTGGCCGATGCGCGGGATGGCCATCATGCCGTACTGACCGCCGGCCCAGCCCTGGGATACGCGCACCCAGCAGGAGCTCTGGTCGTTGGAGCTGCCGTAGCGGTCCCACGGGAACTGCAGCTTCACCCGGCCATGTTCGTCGCAGTAAATCTCCTCACCGTCGGGGCCCACCACCATGGCGATTTGCGGGCCGTCCACCATCGGCTTGTGAGGGGCCTCCGGGCTGCCAATGCGTGCCCGCCAGGTGGTGCTCGCTTTCACCACCCCGAATTCGTTGTGATAGATGGTGGGGCCGCTCCCCCCCTCCTCCTCCAGCGCCTGCGGCTGCAAGCCGGTGTGCTGGATGCGCACCACTTGCCAGTCGGTGTTGAGGCTGCCGTTGGGGTGTTCGGTGAGCGAGAAGCTCTGCCCCGGCAGCAAGGCGGCGCAGTTGGACTTAGCCTGGCCCGCCACCGCGTCATTGCGCAGCGCATCCAGCCGGTGCCGGGCAAAGGCCTTACCGCTCGGGTCCGCTTTGTAGCGGCCCGGATAGTCGAAGTGCTGGTAGGTATCCCGTTGGTGCTCGAGCTCTGTGCCCTGCTTCTTGTGAGAGAGACCATAAGCGGGGGTCTTGAAGCTGTAGTCCTTGAGCTCCACATCCGACGGGCGCACTGCCTCCCGATAGTGAAACTGGCGCACATAGGGCCCTTGTTCCAGCGAGCGGTTGCCGAGGTTGAAGAAGAGCTCGGGGCCGGCCGTCAGGGCAGCCGCGTCGTCAGCAAACACGATGCGGTGCTTGCCCTGCTCGAATTCGTGGAAGTAGAACATCCCCTCTTCGGCGGCGAGGCGGTTCACGAAATCGAGGTCGGTTTCCCGGTACTGAACGCAGTATTCCCGCTTGGCGTGCTCGTTTTTGAGGGCA